>JADJJE010000013.1 GCA_016706685.1 Sandaracinaceae bacterium
GGATGCTGGGCCGGATGGGGCGCCCCCCGGTGGCGACCAGGATGTGGCGCGCGCTGAAGCGTTGCCCATTCACCTCCACGTGGTGCGCATCCACCAGCCGCCCTCGGCCATGGTGGACGGTGGCGCCGGGCCCCGTGAGCAGGCTCTCGTAGATGCCGTTCAAGCGCGTGATCTCGGCGTCCTTGTTGCGGACCAGCGTGGGCCAGTCGAAGCTGGGCGTGGGCACCGTGAAGCCGAAGCCCGCGGCGTCACGGAAGGCGGCGCCGAACTCGCTCGCATACACGAACAGCTTCTTGGGCACGCAGCCAACGTTCACGCACGTGCCGCCCATGTAGCGCTCTTCGCAGATGCCTACGCGCGCCCCCATCGAAGCGGACATGCGCGCCGCGCGCACACCGCCGGACCCAGCGCCCACCACGTAGAGATCGAAGTCGTACTCGGCCATGGCGTGCGCAGTCGCCTGAGCGACCCCTCCGTTTCACCCGCTCAGAAGGCGCAGTAGTCGATGAGCCACTCTTCCGAGTCGTGGTCGAGCACGTGCTGGTGCAGCAGGCTCAGCGCGCCCGCCGAGGGCACGGCCACGTACACCTCACGTTTTCCATCGGCCACCAGCATCAAGAAGCGACGGTCGAAGCTGGTGCGCGCCAAGAGGCCGTTCAGCGCCCCTACGAGGCCGCGGACGCTGACCGTCTCGACCAGCTCGAAGGAGCGCAGGTCGATGTCGTTCTCGCCGAGCTCTTCGTCGTAGTCGTCGGTGACCGCGCTCAGGTGTTCCCCACAGCGCAGCACCAGGGGCCCGCCCTCGCCGCCGCCGATGCGCTCGAGGTGGATGCCGTCCACCTCGGGCACCAGCCGGTTCAGCTTCTCCACGACGCCGTGTGCATCCACCAGGTCGTCGTTGTCGTGGATCAAGAACCGGTCGGCGAGCACGCGGCGCGCGGATGCTTCGGGCTCGCCAGAGGCGTCGTAGTAGCGCACCAGCAGGTCGATCCGGCTGGCCTCCACGTCGGTGGCGCCCTCGCGGAGCACTTCCGACAGTACCATCATCAGTGGGGCGCTCAGCTCCTCCACCAGACCCGCATGCCGCAGCACCTCGACGTACTCCTCATCGACCCCATCAGGGGCGACCGAGTGCGTCTCCAGGTCGGAATGGGAGGTCTCCGCCGGGGTGGACATGTCCGTTCGTTTTACACCGTGTTACCGCCGGAACACCACAAAAAGCCACTGCGCCCGGAACGGGACGTGCCTCGAAGCGGAATGTGTACGCTGTATGCGGACTGCGGCCAGCTCACCCGTCGCAGAGCGGACGCTGCTGCTGGCTGGTGTCGGGCAGCAGCCGGATAGGCAGCGCCACGTCCACATAGTCGCCTTCGGCGGGGGCCGGGAAGACCAGCCCACGCACCACGCCCAGCACACAGGCGCGCAGGGTCGGGTCGCCGAGTTCGTCTGCCGTGGCGCAAGCCTCGCTGACGCGCCCCTGGGGGCCGATGCGCGCCAGCACCCGCAGGCGCCCGCCGCGCGCAGCGTCGCCGCGGGCGTACTCGAAGCAGCGCATGGCGCCCTCGCCCATCCCCGCGACGCGCGCGCGGATGGCGTCCGGGGCCAAGCTGCCCAGGCGCTGGTCGGCGGCCGGCTCCGGCAGCACGCCGCCCGGACAGAGCCCGTGGACGCTGGGGTCCGGGGCGGGCGCCGCGGGAAGCCGCACGCCCGCGTCCAGCGCGAGGCCCAGAATGGCCGGCGGCGACCCGGCGGGCAGGCTGCCGAGCGCCGCGCGCAGGCTCCCGAGCGGCACGCCGGCCTCGGCCGTGAACACCACGCCAGCCGCGCCTTCGAGCACAACAGGCAGGTGCTCGGCCAAGCGTGTGGTGGGGAACGGGCCGGCGTGGGCGGCCGGGACGGTGCCCTCGGTGCGCCTCAGGTGCACGCCCTCACGCCCCAGGATCACCACGGCGACATGTCCGGGCAGGGGCGGCGGGGTGGCGCTCAGCGCCACCAGCGTGAGGCTGCCGGTCTGGCCGTGCTGCGCCCAGCGGGTCAGGACCACGGCGGTGTCGCGTGGGTCGTCCAGGCGCGCCTCGAGCTCGCGCGGCGCGTCGGGAATGGGGTGCACGGCGCTGGCCAAGTCGGCCTCGAGATGGAAGGGCGCGAGCGACCCACCCCGCAGCAGGCACCCGGCGGCGCTCTCGCTCTGCCCGAGGCCGTCGAGGTTTCGCACAGCGGCCACCAGATCTCCGAAGGTGGCCCCCACGCCGAGCGCGCGCGGGCTCTCCGCAGGCAGCTCGCGGGTCTCCTCGGGCGTGTCCGAGCCGGAGGTGGCGTCGCCCTCGACGCTGGGCGTCTCGCTCTCGGGGTCTCCAGCCTGGCCTCCGCAGGCGGCGACCAGCAGGGCGGTCGACAGGGCGACGAGCAGGACGTGCCACGGCACGCGGGCTCGGTGCGGCCGCGTCATGCGGGCAGCGCCTGGCTGGGCAGCGTGATGGCCGCCTCGCGCAGCAGCGCGTCCCAGAGGCGGTCACGCCCCTCACCGGTCTCGGAGCTGTAGCCGAAGACGCGGGCGGGAGCGGCGCTCTGAGCGGCCTTCAACGCCAGCTTGCGCTGGCTGGCCGGCAGCTTGTCCAGCTTGGTGGCCACCAGCACCGCGCGGACGCCCACGTGGTCCAGGAACTCCAGCAGCTGCACGTCTTCTTCTTCGACCCCGCGCCGCACGTCCACGATGACGACGACCGCACGCAGGCCCGGGCGCTGACTGAGGAAGTCTTCGATCAGCACGCCCCAGCCGCGCTTCTCGCCCTTGCTGCGCTTGGCGAAGCCGTAGCCGGGCAGGTCCACCAGGTCGAACTCCGCGCCGCCTCCGAGGCTGATGCGGAAGATGTTGATGGCGCGCGTGCAGCCTGGGGTGCCGCTGGTGCGCACCAGCTTCTTGCGCTCGACGAGGCTGTTGATCAGGCTCGACTTGCCCACGTTGGAGCGGCCCGCGAAGGCGATCTCCGCAAAGGCGGGGGCGGGGAGCTGCGCGTAGTTCGTAGCCCCTGCGACGAATTGGGCGTCGAGGATCTGCACCCCGACGTTGTAGCGACATCGGGGGGTGGGTGCCATCCGGCGGCCCAACCCTCGCGTCCGTCAGGGGGCAGCCGGCGCCGAGCGCGTCAGGTTCTCGATGCGCGTGGGCGTGGTGATCGTCGCGTCGCCCATCGGCGCGATGATGCCGAAGGGGTTGTCGCCCCAGCAGTACACGTCGCGCTCTGCGCTGAACCCGCAGATGGGCCCCGCCAGCGGGCTGCCTTGCGCCAGCTCTACGATCACGCCGCCGCCCGAGACGGCCTCGAAGCGATCGAGGGTGTTCAGGCCGCTGGGGGTTCCGAGGCGCCGCGCCCCGTTCCTGCCACGGCACAGCACGCCACTCGCGGTGCGGACGCAGAGCAGATCGTTGCCCGCATACAGCTCGAGCGGGTTCGTGACGCCGAGCACACGCACGGCGCTACCGAAGCTGCCGCCCGCTGGGCTCGCGATCTCGGCGAAGGTGTTGCCACCCCAGCAGTATACGGATCCGCCTCCGTTGCTGCGCCGCACGCAGCCGATGGCCCGGCCCATCTCGAGCTCTTGGACGTCGGTCCAGCCGAGCGTCCCGGAGACCGGGGTGGCGAGTGGGTTGTTGATGCCAGGCAGGTTGCCCCAGCACACCACCCCGCTACCCGCGGTGAGCGCGCACGAGGCCGTCGTTCCGCTCGCGATGGCCACCGCCCCGGTCAGGGGCCCCATGGGGGTCACCTCCACGGGCACCGCCAGCGCCGAGCTGGTGCTCACGGCGTCGTTCCCCAGCTGCCCGTTCGCGTCGCTGCCCCAGCAGTACACCTGGGTGTCCTGCCCGAGGGCGCAGCTATGGAACTCGCCGACGCTGATGGCGACCGCTGGCGAGGGAACCGATACGAAGATGGGGCTCGCCGAGTCGCCCGCGACGTTGCCCAGCTGGAACTGATTGTTGCGACCCCAGCAGGTGACCCCGCCCATCGGGTCGATGCCGCAGCCGTGGTTGGGGCCGATGGCCACGTCGATGTAGCCGATGTTCGCGAACGTGCCGGGGGGCGGCCCCGGCGGCGTGACCGGGGGGACGACGCCGTTGTAGCCCAGTCGGAAGTAGTCGTTGTTCCCCCAGCAGACGAGGGCTTGGCTCTCACGGCGCATGCAAGCGAAGTCCGAGCTCACGGCCAGCTGAAGCCCGCGGTCACAGAAGCCGGACGTACAGCTGGCGCCTGCGCCGCACGTGACGCCGCAGCCGCCGCAGTCCGTCAGGCTGCTGCCCGTGACCGTCTCGCAGCCGGGGCCCGGGCCGCAGTCGGCGGTGCCCGGAGTGCAGGCCAGCGCGCAGGTGCCGTCGATGCACACGCCCAAGCCGTTCATCTCGTCACTGCAGAAGTTGTTGCAGCCGCCGCAGTGATTTCGGTTGGTCTTGGTGTCCGTCTCGCACCCGTTCATGGCCGAGCCGTCACAGCTCCCGCGTCCGCTCTGACACTCGAGCGTGCAGCTGCCTTCCACGCAGATGCCCGTCTCGCCGCCGCTGCCTTGCGGGCACACCACGCCGCCCATCCCCGCGCAGCCGCCGCAGTGCCCCGGGCTGGTGTCGGTGTTGGTCTCGCAGCCGTCGGCGTACACGCTGTTGCAGTCGCGGAAGGGGTTCATGCACGCGTCCAGGCACGACGAGCCGCCACAGGAGGGCGCGGTCGCGTTGGCGCGCTGAATGCAACGCACGTTGCAACCGCCACAGTTGTTGACGTCGCCTCCGAAGACCTCGCGCTCGCAGCCATCCGACGGGTTCATGTTGCAGTCGCCCCAGCCGGGGTCGCAGTTGCGGAAGCAGTTGCCCTGCGTGCACGTCGCCGAAAAGACGTGTTGCAAGAAGTTCGGTTCGCAGTTGCGGAAGCACGCGCCGCAGTGTTCGGCGGAGGACTCCGTGTTGGCCTCGCACCCGTCCATCGGCATTCCGTTGCAGTCCTCCTGGTTGGCCGCGCAGAACGTCACCTGGCAAGTGCCGCCGACGCAGCTGCTCGTACCGCCGGCGACCCCACCGCAGGACTGCCCACCCATCCCCGCGCAGCCGCCGCAGTGCTGGTCGGAGCTGCTGATGTCCACCTCACAGCCGTTGCGTGGGTCGCCATCGCAGTTGGCGCGCCCACCGGCGCACTGGAGAATCTGGCACTGCCCGGTGACGCACGCTCCGTTCGCCACGAACGGCGCCGCGCAGTTCTGGTTGCAGCCCCCGCAGTGGGTGGTGCTGTCCGCGATCTCGCAGCCGTCGCTGGCGTTCTGGTTGCAGTCGTACGTGCCTCCCGGGCACTGCGTCACGCGGCACTGTCCCGACTGGCAGATCTGTCCGAGCGCGTTCGTCATCGGGCAGGTGCTCTGCGCGGGCGCCTCGTCCGAAGCCCCGTCGCAGTCGTCGTCGGTGCCGTTGCAACCCTCCACCGCGCCGGGGTTCCGCAGCGGGTTGCTGTCGTTGCAGTCGCCAGCTTGCGAGATGAAGCCGGGCTGCGGCTCGCACGCCAGCAGCGTCCCCGAGACCTGGCTGCCGTAGCCGTCCTCGTCGTTGTCGCGGAACCACTGCCGGGTGTCGGCGTCCTCGTCCACCTGCGCGTCGCAGTCGTTGTCGCGCCCATCGCACGCTTCGGCGGCGCCGCCGCCCGTGGTGGGATCCTGGTCATCGCAGTCTGCGCCGAAGATCGGACAGGTCAGGTCGATGATGCCGTCGTCGTCGTCGTCCTCGAAGTCGTTTACGCCGATCTGGAAGTCCAGCAGCCCGTTGCAGTTGTTGTCCACGCCATCGCACATCTCGGCTGCGGCAGGGTTGATGGCAGCGTTGTCGTCGTTGCAGTCCGTCCCGCGCAGCGAGCGCCCAGCCTGCAGGAAGCACGACGAGATGGGCGGCGTCGTCATGTCGCCGAAGCCGTCCTGGTCGCTGTCCAGGTACCAGTCGGCGCTGTCCATGGTCTCGTCGATGCCGCCGTCGCAGTCGTTGTTCACGCCGTCGCACAGCTCGGGGGCGCCCGGGAAGATCGACGCGTCGCCGTCGTCGCAGTCGCCGCCCTGCGTGGAGAACCCGGCCACGCCGCCGCAGGAGTTCATGGGGATGCTGCCACCGATGCCGTCGAAGTCGGAGTCCACGAAGCCCGTCAGCGCGGCCATCTCGTCCACCTGCGTGTCGCAGTCGTTGTCGAGGCGGTCGCACGCCTCGGTGGAGCCGGGACGAATCTCGGGGCGCACGTCGTTGCAGTCCGTGCCGCAATTCATGCCGCCGGAGCTGGTCTCGTTGCAGCAGCGCGCGTCGGCGAAGGTGTCCGCGTCACGGTCCACGAAACCAAAGGTGCTCTCATTGCAGTCCTCGTCGCGATGGTCCGCGTCGCAGACCTCCACGTTGGACGGGAACCGGTTGATGTCGTCGTCGTCGCAGTCATCGCCCAGCGGGTCACCTTGCAAGTCCAGGCAGGCGACATCGCGATGGCCGTCGCCGTCCACGTCGGGGGCGTCACTGCGGCAGCTCTCGGCGTCTTCCGAGCAGCGGTCGAGCGTGCAGGCGATGCCGTCGTCGCACGTCACGGCAGTTCCGGGCACGCAGACCGATCCCACACACGTCTCGGCACCGTTGCAGAAGAGCCCATCATCGCACTGGGCGTTACCAGAGCACGCCACGGCCTGGTCGGTCACCACGCCCACGTCGTCGCCCAGATCCGGCGTCGGCATCCCGCCGTCGCCACACCCCGCTGCCGCACTCGTACAGACCGCCATGATGGCCCACATCCAGCTCCGAACGTTCACGGGGACTCCTGCTGTACAGCCCCGCGATTCTGCGGGTCCTCGAACAGTCTAGTGGTATAGTTTCATTCCCACCAGATGGCCCTGCAGAATATCGATCCTCCAGACCCGCTCATCGGGACGCTCGTCAGCGGGCGCTACCGCGTCGTCTCGAAGCTGGGCGAGGGCGGCATGGGTCGCGTGTACGAGGCGCAGCACGAACTCATCGGGAAGCGCGTGGCCCTCAAGTGCCTGAACGCCGAGTACGCCACGCACCCGGTGGTGGTGGAGCGCTTCAAGCGCGAGGCGCGGGCGGCGACGGCCGTGGGCAACGAGCACATCGTGGACGTGACCGACCTCGGCGACCTGCCGGACGGCTCCCCGTTCATCGTCATGGAGCACCTGGAAGGGCGTGAGCTGGCCGACCTGATCAATGAGGGGCCCCTGACCTTGGGTCGGGCGGTGCGCATCCTCGACCAGGTGTGTGATGCGCTCCACGCGGCCCACGCGAAGGGCATCGTCCACCGCGACCTGAAGCCCGAGAACATCTTCCTGATTCCGCGGGGCGGCAACGAGGACTTCGTGAAGGTGCTGGACTTCGGCATCTCCAAGATGCGCGAGCCGGAGGAGACCTCGCCCAGCCTCACGCGCACGGGCATGGCGATGGGCACGCCGCAGTACATGTCGCCGGAGCAGGCGCAGGGGAAGATGTCCACGGACCACCGCACCGACGTCTACGCGCTCGGGGTGATCCTCTACCGCATGCTCACGGGGGAGGTGCCCTTCACGGCCGAGTCCTTCCCCATGCTCATCGTGGCCATCGTCACGCAGGACGCGCCCTCGGTGCTGCTGCTGCGACCCGAGCTGCCCGGTGCCATGGACGGGATCGTGCGGCGGGCCCTCGCTCGAGACGTCGACGAGCGCTTCCAGACCGTTCAGGAGCTGGCGCTGGCGCTGGCGCCGTTTCGCCACGTGGAGGAGCCGCCGCGCCGGGGGGTGGTGGTGCCCAAGACGCGCCTCTCGCTGGAGGGAACGGTCCCCGGAAAGCTCGTGCCCAAGCGGCCAGCGGATCCCGAGGGACGGCCCTCCGCTGCGCCGACCGTGGGTGGCATCGCACCTGCCGGGCTGGCTTCTGCGTCAGGACCCAACCCGCGGACGGAGGGCGCGGCACCCGTCGCCACATCGGACAGCTCGCATGCCACCTCACGCGGTGAAGTCACGGGCGTGGAGAACGCGATCACGCGCGGCCCGACCTGGTTGCGGCCGGCGGTGGTGCTCTCGATCGTGCTCGGTGTCGTGGCCCTCTTGTTCTGGCTTCGGCAGCCCGTGGAACCCGTGCCCAACCCGCGCGGGGACAGGACGCCGGACGCCGTGATCGACGCGCCACCCGTGCCGCCCGCGCCCGACGAGGACGCCCCGCCGCCTCTCGCTGCGGCCTCGCCCGAGGTGCGCGTGCGGCTCAGCGTGCTGCCCGCTGGCGCGCGCATCTTCCTCGATGATCGCGAGTTCCCGAACCCGCTCGACAGCCCTCGTCCGCGCTCTCTCGAGCCGGTGCGTGTGCGCATGGAGCTCGAGGGCTACGACACCATCGAGCGCATGATCGTGTTCGACTCGGACGCGCGCCTCGAAATCACGCTGGTGCCCACCGCTGGGCGACCACAAGGCGGGACCACCGGGGCATCGACGACCAGCAGCATGCGCATCGGGGCCGACCCGACACCGCCTCCCTCCGGCACGATGATGGAGGCTTCTTCCACCCCGATGGATGGTTTCCGTGACACCTTCGATTGAGAGCAGGGCGCTGCACGCGCGGCTAGGTTGGATCTCGCTCGCCCTCGTGGGGCTGCTGTCGTCGACGGCCTCGCCCATGGCTCGCGCGCAGGGTGTCCCAGGGGACCCCGCGGCCGATGTGCCACTCCCGGATGACGTCCCGGTCGAAGACCCTCGCCTGGTCGAGGCCCGTGAGCGCTTCACGCAAGGCCTCGAGCTGGCCCGCGCGGAGAACTGCGAGGGCGCCATCACCGAGTTCCAGGCGAGCTACGCGTTGGCGGAGCGCCCGAACACGCTCTACAACATCGCGCGCTGCCAGGAGCAGCTCAACCGCTACGACCTGGCCATTCGCTTCTACGAGCAGTACCTGAGCGTGGCGCCTGCGGACGCCGAGGACCGGCCGACGGTGGACGCCACCCTGCGCTCGCTGCGCAACCTGCTGGGCGTCATCGTGGTGAACAGCAACGTCGCGGCGGAGGTCTGGGTTGGAGGCCGCGTGGTGGGCAGCGCGCCGGGTGAGGTGCCCATCCCGGGCGGGCGCCACCGCGTGGAGGTCCGCGCCGACGGGTACATCCCCGTGGTGCGCGAGGTGGAGGTCGCCGCGCGCCAGCGGGTGGAGGTGAGCGTGACGCTCGAGCAACCCCAGCAGACCACCATCGAGCAGACCACCATCGAGCAGACCGTCATCGAGGACCGCGGCCTCTCACCGGGGCTCTTCTATGGCGGGCTCGGGGTGACCGGGGCGGCGGCCATCGTGGGCGCGGGCTTCGGCATTCGCGCTCTCATCCTGCGCGGCGACCAGCGCGCCGTGAACCCGCTGGCCTTCGACGAGATGGCGCGTATTCGTGACGACGTGAAGCGCAGCGCGCGCATCGCGGACGTCTTCTTCCTGACGGCCGGGGTGTTCGCGGTGGGAACCACGGTGGTGTACTTCCTGACCGACTTCGGCGGCGAGGAGCCGAGCGCGAGCGCGGGCCGACCGCGGCTGCGACCGCTGGTGGGGCTCTCCGGCGGTGGCCTGTCGCTCGAAGGGAGCTTCTGATGGAGCGTCTCGTGCGATCTCTCGCGCGCTTCGGCGTGTTGTTGGCGATGGTGTCGTCGTCGCAGCTCACAGGCTGCTCGTTCGTCGCCGTCGAGGACATCGACCCCGACATGACCACCGACCCGGCGGACTGCACCGCGCTCAACGCCGAGGCGAGCCTGGCGACGGGCGACGCGTGCCTCACCTGGCAGCTGGTCGAGGGGTTCTGCCGCATCGGCACGCGCGACACCGACGGAGACGGCGCGAAGGACCCGGACTGCGCCGCCGCCGACGAGGTGGTGGACTGTGACCCGGAGGACGGCACGCGCGCCCCCAACCTCGCGGAGCTGTGCGACGGCATCGACAACGACTGCGACGAGCGGGTGGACGAGGACGTGCTCAGCCCCACCAGCCCATCGGACACTCAGGTGGCGACGGGCATCGAGAACCTCGCGCTCGCATCACCGTCGCTGAGCGCGCGCGCTGCGGCCCTCTTCACCAGCCCCATGGGCACGCCCCAGAACGTGGTCACCACCGCGCGCTTCGCCACGTCTGGCAGCGGAACCGTCGCGGTGGCTGGCGCGTCCGTGACGGCCCCCGCGCGGGACGGGACCACCCGAGGCACCACGGCGCTCGCGGCCCTCGACAGCCAGTCGTACGTGGCGGCGCTGATCCCCGCTGGGGGGTGCCGCGCGCCCGTGCTGGCCACGCTCGGCAGCGAGAGCGCCGCCACCGACCTGGTGTTCCCCGTGGGGCACCTGGCTGCGGGGCTTCCCAACGCCGCTGCGGAGACGTGCGCTTCGGCGGTGGACCCCGCACTGCTGCGTGCGCGCAGCCCAGCGCTGGGCGCTAGCGCGACCCGTGCGCTCACCGCGTGGGTGGCGGGCGCCTTCATCGACTCGTGCGGTGTCCCCGCGGACGCCGCTCCCGTGTTGGTGAACGGCGCCAGCTTCAACGCGGGCTCGCGGGTGCTCACGCCCAGCGGCAGCGCAGCCGTCACGCTGGGCGACACCGACGACGCCGCCGCGCCAGCGGTGGTGCGGGTCAGCGCCGATCGCTTCGTGGTGGCGCACGCCGACGGTGGCGCGCTGGTGTTGTCGCTGGTGGCCGTTGCGAGCGATGGGAGCGTCACGCTGCTCGACAGCGCCACTCACGACCTGGGCGGCACCTCTGCGGGGGACCTCGCCGTGGCCGTGCTCGACGGAGGCGACGTCGTGGTGGCCTACCGCCTCGGCTGCGGCACCCAAGCGCGTGTGATGGTGGCGCGCACCACACTGGACGTTGTCGCGGGGAGCCTCGCGGACACCCTGAGCACGCCGCAGGCCATCGAGGCCGGCACCAGCGCGCAGCGTCGCCCGCGCATCGCGGTGCGTGAGTTCCCCGTGGGGGCCACGCTGGCTTGGGAGGCGAGCAACAGCATCCGCGTGCGACAGCTCGACGCGGCCGGGCAGCCCTTGGGCGCGGTGCTGTCTGGCTATGCGGCCACGGGCACGCTGGGTGCGGGCCACCACCTCTACCCGCTGCCCGATTCCCCGGCGTTCGGGCTCATCATCAGCGACACGTCCTCGAACGGCACGGGCGCGCTGGCCAGCCTCGAGCTGCGCTGCGCGCTCTGACGCGCGCCTGCCGTCTCGCCCTCGAGCCAGGTATGGTGCGGCCGCATGTCGACCCCACCCCAAGAAGCCAGCCCTGCCGATAGGCGCCGCATCCTCTTCGCGAGCTTGATTGGCACCACCATCGAGTTCTTCGACTTCTACATCTACGCCACGGCCGCGGTGCTGGTCTTCCCGCGCCTGTTCTTCCCCGAGGGTGACCCGGCCACGGCCACGCTCTCGTCGCTCGCCACCTTCGCGCTCGCGTTCTTCGCGCGGCCCGTGGGCTCGGCCGTCTTCGGGCACTACGGCGACCGGGTGGGCCGCAAGGCCACGCTCGTGGCGGCGCTGCTCACCATGGGGCTCTCCACCGTGCTGATCGGCGCGCTGCCCACCTACCACTCCATCGGCATCGCGGCCCCGCTGCTGCTCGCGCTCTGCCGCTTGGGGCAGGGGCTCGGGCTCGGCGGGGAGTGGGGCGGCGCCGTGCTGCTGGCCACCGAGAACGCGCCGCCGGGCAAGCGCGCCTGGTACGGCATGTTTCCGCAGCTGGGGGCGCCCATCGGCTTCCTCTGCTCCACGGGCATCTTCCTGCTCCTGGGCGCGCAACTGAGCGAGGAGCAGTTCTTCGCGTTCGGCTGGCGCATCCCTTTCCTGGCCAGCTCGCTGCTGGTCTTCGTGGGCCTCTGGGTGCGGCTCAACATCAAGGAGACGCCCGCGTTCCAGAAGGCCATCGACAACCACGAGCGTGAGAAGCTGCCCATGGTGGCCGTGCTCACCAAGCACACGCGCGCGCTGGTGGTGGGCACCTTCGGGGCCATGGCCACCTTCGTCCTTTTCTACCTGATGACCGTCTTCACGCTCAGCTGGGGCACCAGCGCGCTCGGGTACACGCGGCAGGACTTCCTCGTCATGCAGATCGTCGGCGTGCTGTTCTTCGCGCTCACCATCCCGATCTCGGCGCTGGTGGCCGACCGTGTCGGAAACCGCCGCACGCTGATCGTCGTCTCGGTCGCCATCATCGCCTTCGGGCTGACCTTCGCTCCCCTCTTCGGGTCGGGCGATCGCTGGTCCGTGCAGGCCTTCCTGTGCCTCGGCCTCGGCCTCATGGGCGTGACCTACGGCCCCATCGGCACCGCGCTGGCGGAGCTCTTCCCCACCGCAGTGCGCTACACGGGCGCCTCGCTCACCTTCAACCTCGCGGGCATCTTCGGCGCCTCGCTCGCGCCGTACATCGCTACCAAGCTGGCTACCGACTACGGGCTGGCCTACGTGGGCTACTACATGTCTGCGGCGGGCGCGGTCACGCTGCTGGCGCTGGTGGTTGGCCCGCGGCGCGGGTAGTCCCGCGTCGACGAGGATGACGTTCACGTTGACCTGAGCGTTGACGGCGACGGCGACGGCGACGGCGACGAACCCTGCCGCGGAGTGTCTCGCCAGCCCGTTGCGCTGCTCGCATGGGAGGTCGCCAACCTGACCAGGTCGCGCGCTTCGAACAGAGGTCTTTCGTGACCGTCGCTGTCGCCGTCGCCGTCGCCGTCAAGAGACAACGACAACGACAACGACAACGACAACGACAACGACAACGTGGAGACGTGTCCGCCGCGGCTCAATTGCAAAACCCCCGGCTGAAGTCGTTCAACCGGGGGTCTGTTCTCACCCTGAAGCGGGCGCTCGCTCAGTGAAGCGTGGCGATCAGCGGCGCGATGAGCAGCGAGACCACGCTCATGACCTTGATCAAGATGGCCACGCCGGGGCCCGAGGTGTCCTTGAAGGGGTCGCCGACCGTGTCGCCGATGACGGCCGCCTTGTGGGCGTCGGAGCGCTTCGGGTGACCGGGGATGCCGCCCTTCTCGATGTACTTCTTGGAGTTGTCCCAGGCGCCGCCCGCGTTCGCCATGAACAGCGAGAGCGACGCGCCCACGGCGAGGGCACCGGCCAAGGCGCCGGCCAGCACCGCGGGCCCGCCGAGCACGCCGATCAGGACGGGCCCCAGCACGGCCACGAGGCCCGGAAGGATCATCTGCGAGAGCGCGGCGTTGGTGGCGATGTCCACGATGGCCTTCGGCTCGGGCTCGGCCGTGCCTTCCCGCAGACCGGGGATGGTGTCGAACTGCCGCTTGATCTCGAGCACGATGGCGCCCGCCGCCTTGCCCACGGCCAGCATGGTGGACGCGCTGACGATGAAAGGCATCACGGCGCCGATCAGGATGCCGATCAGGATGTTCGGCGTGTCGAGGGCGAGGTTCATGGGGCCAAGGCGGTCGGCAGCCGAAGCGGTGAGGTCGAACACCTCGCGCGCGTGGTTGACCTCGAGGCCATACGCCGAAAACAGCGCCATCACCGTGAGGGTCGCCGAGCCGATGGCGAAGCCCTTGCCGATGGCGGCGGTGGTGTTGCCCACGGCGTCCAGCTCGTCGGTGATCTCGCGGACTGCAGGCGGGAGCCCCGCCATCTCGGCGATGCCACCCGCGTTGTCCGAGATGGGACCATAGGCATCCACCGTCATGACGATGGCGGTGCCGCCCAGCATGCCCACCGCGGCGAGCGCGATGCCGTAGAGGCCCAGGTCGCCCATGAACACGTTGGCGACGGCGGCCACGCCAGCCACCAGCAGCAAGCAGGTGGCCACGGACTCCATGCCCACGGCCATGCCGCGGATGACGTTGGTGCCGGCGCCGGTCATGGCGGCCTCGGCGACGCGGCGGACCGGCTTGAAGCTGCCCGTGTAGTACTCCGTGAGGAGCCCGATGATGGCGCCGCCCAGCGCGCCCGCGGCCAGCGCCGCCGTCACGTTCTGGGAGACGCCGAACACGGGCAGCAGGCCGGCGGTGGCGCCCACCAGCACGAGCGGTGGGAGCACCATGGCGGCGCGCAGCACCATGGAAGGCGTGCTGTTGCGCATGGCGCGCGCCACGAAGATGCCGACGATGCTGACCGCGAGGCCGATGCCCGAGAGGATGAGCGGGAGCGCCACGGCGGTGGCCCGGGCGTTGCCGACGCTGCTGTCGACCAGGAGCGTGGCGAGCGCGGCGTCTTCGGCGGTGAGGGCGATGGCCATGGTGGCGACCACGGCGGCCACGAGCGACTCGTAGATGTCGGCGCCCATGCCGGCCACGTCACCCACGTTGTCACCCACGTTGTCCGCGATGACGCCGGGGTTGCGCGGATCGTCTTCCGGGATGTTCTCCACCACCTTGCCGGCGATGTCGGCGCCCACGTCGGCCGCCTTGGTGTAGATGCCACCGCCGATGCGCGCGAAGAGCGCGATGGAGGACGCGCCGGCCGCGAACGCGTGCAGCGCGCTGGCCAGCGCGGCGTTCGCGTGGGCGTCGCCCATGGGGTACACGTAGTACACCGCGAACAGGCCGATGAGCGCGAGGCCGGCCACGCACAGTCCCATGACGGCGCCGCCGTCGAGCGCAGTGAGCAGGGCGTTGGCCTTCGAGCCCGTGGAGGCGGCCTGGGCCGTGCGCACGTTGCCGAAGGTGGCGGCCTTCATGCCGATGAAGCCAGCCAGGAGCGAGAGCGTTGCGCCGAGCACGAACCAAGCGCCCGACTGCCACGAGAACGCCCACGTCAGCAGGCCGAAGACGACCACAGTGTAGACCGCGAGCACCTTGTACTCGGTCATGAGGAAGGCCATGGCGCCGACGCGGATGTAGCCCGCGATGCGCTGCATGGCCTCGTTGCCTTCGGGGAGGCCCTTGACGCGCACGTAGAAGAAAGCCGCGATGACCAGCGCGATGCAGCCGGCCACGAGGGGCGCTAGAGTCCAGAATCCGAGAGCGTCGTCCATTTCACGCCGTTCGATGAGGGGAGTCGAGCCGGGCAGGGGGGCCTCGGCGGCGCAACTTCTCCCACGTTCCCCCCCAGCGCAACCCTCGGGAAAACGGTCGAGATCATGCGAAATCGTGCGCGCTGAGGGCCTCGCTGACGCCCCGGATGCCGCCTCTCTGGGGCCTCGAACGTCGACAACCACCGGAAGCTGCGCTACTCGCCGGTCGTGGATCTTCTACGCGAGTTCTTCTCACGCCTCCGTGATCTCGAGAGCCTCCTCACCTGGGGCGGCTACCCCGTCCTCATGGCGATCATCTTCTCCGAGACGGGGTTGCTGATCGGGTTCTTCCTCCCGGGCGACTCGCTCTTGGTCACTGCGGGGGTGCTGGTCAACGCGAACCAGATCAACCCGCTGGCCCTGCCCACGTTCACCAACCTGCTGCTCATGAACGTGGTGCTCTCGGTCACCGCCATCATCGGAGACGCGGTCGGTTACTCCATGGGCTACAAGGCGGGCCCACGGCTGTTCAATCGCGAGCAGAGCTTCTTCTTCCGGCGCGACTACCTGATCGCCACGCAGAAGTTCTACGAGACGCACGGCGGCAAGACCATCGTGCTGGCGCGCTTCATGCCGTTCGCGCGCACGTTCGCGCCCATCGTCGCGGGCATCGGGCAAATGAGCTACCGACGCTTCCTCATGTTCAACGTGTGCGGAGGCATCGGCTGGGTCTTCTCGATGACGTTCCTGGGGTACTACCTGGGCCAGGTGCTCGGCGCGAAGGACATCGAGAAGGTGGTCTACCTGATCATCGTCGTCTCGGTGCTGCCGCCGGCCATCGCTGCCCTGCGGGCACACCTCAAGGCGCGCAAAGGCGAGGTACCGGCGGACGAGGCAAGCGCGAGCGAGCCAGCGACTGACGAAGCGCTCTAGCCCTCAGCCCCGCTTGCGTCGGACCCGACGCAGGACGCCGCGCGTGAAGGTGGATGCCTCCTCCACGCCCAGCACGTGCGCCACCCCCAGGTAGCTGAGGCCACCCAGCACCAGCGCCATCGTCAGCAGCAGCAGCTGGGTGGGGGCCATGGCATGGGTCAGCCACGGCCGCGAGAACGTGAACGCGAACAGCACTCCGCCCATGACCGCGCTGGCCACACCCATGCGCAGGCTGGCCGCCACGACTCGACCGAGACCCAGCCGCCCCGTGCGGCGCCGCAGCAGTGTGAGGAGCACCCCCAGCTGGGCCACCCCCGCGAGCGACGTGGCCAGCGTGAGGCCGGCGTGGCGCATGCTGCCCATCAAGAGCCAGCTCGCTGAGGCGAAGACGACCAGGTTCATCAGGCTGGCCACCACCTGGGCCTTGGTGTCGTTGTGCGCGTGGAACATGGGCACCACCGTGCGCACGGCGGCGATGGCCCAGATCCCGGCCGCCAGGAACACCAGCGCGTAGGCCGTCTCCTGCACGTCGGTGGACGAGAAGGCCCCGTGGCCGAACAGGACGGCCACGATGGGGAGCGCCAGCACGGCCAGCGCCACGGTGGAGGGGATGGCCACGAACAGCGTCATGCGCAGCGTGGCGCGGAACAGCTCGAGCCCCTGCTCCCGGTCACCGCGCGCCACGATCTCGCTCAGTGACGGGAGCGCAGCCGAGGCGATGGCGAGCGCGAACATGCCCTGCGGGATCTCCACCAGGCGCTGGGCGTACCACAGCCAGCTGACCGGCCCGCGCCCCAGGTGGCTCGCGAACTGGCGCGAAAAGATGAGGTTGAGCTGGTAGACCCCCAGCGACAGCAGCAGGGGCGCCAGCAGCCGCATGGCCTTCCGCACGTAGGGGTCGCGCAGGCTGCCGGGGGCCAGCAGACCGAACCCCAGGCGGCGCAGCGCGGGCCACTGGGCCGCCACCTGCAGCACACCGCCCAGCAGCACGCCGCCGGCGAGTGCGTACCACGCGGGCAACCCCAGCGCGTGGAGCGCCGGCACGGCCAGCAAGCACGCCAGCACCAGCGCCACGTTCAGCAGCGCCGGGGACAGCGCGGGCGCCGTGAACGACTTGCGCGAGTGCAGCGCGGCGGTGACCAACGCCGCCACGCCCATGAGGAAGATGTACGGGAACACCCAGCGCGTCATTTCGACCGTCAGCTCGAAGCGCTCGGCGTCGAAGCCCGACGCGTAGGCCAACACCACCGGGCCCGCGAACACGATGCCCAGCAGGGTGACCAGCACCAGGATGGGCACCATCATCCGCATGAGGCCACCGAAGACCGTGGCCGCGCGCGCGTTGCCTTCTCTCTCGCGCGCCTCCGTGAGCACCGGCACGAACGCGCCCGACGCAGCTCCCTCGCCGAACAGCACGCGCAGCGCGTTGGGGATGGTGAACGCCATGAAGAACGCGTCGGTCAGCCCCACGGCGAACGTGGCCGCGATGACCACATCGCGCAGGGCGCCGAGGAAGCGCGACACCAAGATGCCCACGCCCACGAGCCCCGCCCGCCGAGCGACGGCGCTGGACTCTGGCTCGGGGGCCGGTACGGGGGGCGAGCTCACGCTCGGAGCATCTTGCTTCAAGCGGGGAGTCTGTCCACCAGGGCCTCGACGAAGCCCATGGTGTTCAGCTTGCCGCCCAGGTCGCCGGTCTTCTGGCCATCTGCGAGGGCCTGGTTGTACGCCGTCTTGATGCGCTCCGAGGCCTTGGCACAAGCCGGATCGGCGCGCGACTCGGCCAGGTGGTTGAGCATCATGACGCCGCTCATGATGAACGCCAGCGGGTTGGCGATGCCCTTGCCCGCGATGTCCGGCGCCGAGCCGTGCACCGCCTCGAAGACGGCCCCGTTGGTGCCGAAGTTGGCCCCCGGCACCACACCGAGGCCGCCCACGAGCCCGGCGCACAAGTCGCTGATGACGTCGCCATAGAGGTTCTCGAGCAGCAGCACGTCGAAGCGCGTGGGGTCTTGCACCAGCCGCATGCAGCCGGCGTCGATGATCAGCTCGTCGTACTCGATGTCCGTGTAGCCGCCCTGCTCGCGGGCCTCACGTGCGCAGCGCAGGAAGAGCCCGTCGCTCAGCTTCATGATGTTGGCCTTGTGCATCACGGTGATCTTCTTGCGGCCGCGCTCCCGCGCGAAGGCGAAGCCGTAGTCGGCGATGCGCCGGCAGGCCTTCTCGGTGGCCACCTTCAGCGACGTGACCACGCCCTCGGTCACCACGTTCTCGATGCCGCTGTAGAGGCCCTCGGTGTTCTCGCGCAGCACGATGATGTCCACGCCGCTGAAGCGCGTGGTGACGCCCTCGAGGTTGCGGATGGGCCGCACCGCCGCGTAGAGGTCGAGCTGCTTGCGGAGCTGCACGTTCACCGACGTGAAGCCCTTGCCCACCGGCGTGGTGCACGGGCCCTTGAGCGCCACGCCGTGCTTCAAAATCGCGTCGGTGGTGGTCTTCGGGAGCACCTCGCCGCTGTCGGCCAGGGCGGCGATGCCAGCGTGGTGCTCCTCGAACGCGACGGGGGCGTTCACGGCGGAGAACAGGCGCTTCACGGCATCGGAGACCTCGGGGCCAATGCCGTCTCCGGGGATCAGAACGACGGTGTGCTGGGTCATGGGGTCCTTCGGGGTCTGGGAAGAGGGAGTACCCGGAGGTTACTCCGCCAGCCCGGCCCTGGGAATTGCGACGAAGCGGTCCGACAGCTATCAAGGGTCATGACTTCTGCCGGAAACACCGCCGCCCAAGACCGAGCGCTGCGCGCCATGACCGATGACGGCGCCTTTCGCCTCATCGCGGCGCGCGTGACCGACACGGTGCGCGGCGTGGTCGCGGCCCAGAAGCTCGAGGGCGAGGGCGCCCGCCAGTTGGGCCAGCTGGTGGCGGCGGCGGTGCTGTATCGGGAGACCATGGCGCCCACGTTGCGCGTGCAGCTCGCGCTGCAGGGGGCAGCGGGTAGCGGACACTTGCTGGCCGACTCGAACCCGGAGGGCTGGTCTCGTGGCCTCTCGCACCGCACCACCGGGGAGCGGGTGCAGCTCGAGGGAGGCATGCTCCAGATGATCCGCAGCCTGCCCAACGGGGACCTGCACCGGGGCGTGGTCCAGATGCCCGAGAGCGGAAACATCTCCGAGGGGTTCATGAGCTACATGCAGTCCTCCGAGCAGATCGCCACCATGGTGGCCGTGGACGTGGTGCTCGGCGCACAGGGCGAGGTGGTGGCGGCGGGCGGCTACCTCGTGCAGATCCTGCCGGAGTACAAGGAGCGCGAGGGTGCCCTGGCACTGATGACGTTTCGCCTCGAGGACTTCCAGGACATCTCGGAGCGCCTGCGCCTGCACGACGCGTCACCGGACCACCTCGTGGAGGAGATCTTCTACGGCATGGACTACACGCTCCTGGGAGACTCGCCGCTGCGCTTCGGGTGCAACTGCAGCAAGGAGCGCGTCATGGCCAGCCTGCATACGCTGGGCGCCGACGACCTGCTGAGCCTGATCGAGGCGGGCGACGAGCTCGACATGAGCTGCGACCACTGCGGGACGCCCTACATGGTCAGCATCCCGGAGCTGGAGGCCGTGGCCGCCACGAAGGCGCGCCGCACGCCAGGCGACTTCACCGAGAACTGACGTCCGCTCGAGCCTGATTCAGTCGCCTTCGCGGCTGCGCTTCATGGCGGCGGCGATGCGGGCGTCTTCTTCGCGATGAGCTGCGCGCACGCTGCGGCTGAGACCCGCCACCGACAGCAGCGCCGGCTGGACGATCAGGGTGGCCACGAGGCTGAGCGCGACCGTCACGGCGATGAGCTCGCCGAAGTGCCGCACGGGCACGAACGAGCTCATCAGCAGCACGGAGAAGCCCGCCATCAGCGTCAGGCAGCTGACCACGATGGCGCGACCGGTGCCGCGTGACGCGCGGATGAGCGCCGCGTTGCTGCGCAGGCCGCGCTTGGTCTCTTCGCGGTAGCGCGCCAGCACGTGGATGGTGCCGTCCACCCCGAGGCCCAGGCTGATGCTGAAGATGATGACGGTGGCCGCGTTCAGCGGGATGTCACGCACCACCATGTAGGCCAGCGTGCCCAGCAGGGGGATCAAGTTCGGCGGGATGCTCAGCAGGCCGAGCCGCACGCTGCGGAACAGCAGCGTGAGCAGGATGAAGATGATCACGATGGCCGTGGCGAGGCTGGAACCCAGGTCGCGTACCACCGCGCGCTGGCCGCGGGAGCCATCGTGGGCTTCCCCGGTGAAGCCATAGGTCACCCCGCTGCCTTCCGGGAACACGCGGTCCAGCTCGACCTCGAGAGCGTCGATCAGCGTCATGGTGGCCTGGGCCCCCACGTCACGGACCATGAGCTGGAGGCGCACCATCCGGCCGTCGTTGGCCTCCCAGTTGGTCAGCGGGTTCTTGTCACGCTTCGACAGCGCCATGCGCAGCGCGCGGACGGCTCGCGCATCCGGGAAGGGCTCTTGGCGGATGCGATCGTTGCCCGCCAGCAGCGCCAGCGTGGCGCGCAGCACGTCCGCGTGACCGAGCCCCGTGATGACCTCGGGGTGTGCCACGGCCCAGTCCCGCACCGTGTCGATCTGCGCGATGACGGCTGGGTCGTAGAAGGCCCCCTCGGTGTCGGAGCGCAGCACGATCTCGAGCGGACGAACCCCATCGAGCTTCTCTTCCAGCAGGCGGGTGGTGATGTAGACGTCGTCGTCCGTGTCGAACTGGTCGAGCAGCGCGTGGTCCACCTCGACGCCCAGCGACAAGTACGTGAGGCCTCCGAGCGCCAACACCGTTCCCACCAGAGTCAGGGCAGGGCGCCGCAGGATGCGGGCGGTCATCAGCATGATGCCGCCCTCTAGCCAGCCGCCCCACTCCTTCGAGGCTTGGTTTGGTGCCTTCACCCACGTCATGATGGACGGGACGAAGAACATGGTGACGACGTAGGCCAGCATGACGCCCACGGCGGCGGTGACCCCGAAGTGCCGGAGCATGACGGTGCGAGAGACCACCAGAGAAGCGAGGCCGGCCGCCGTGGTGGCCGAGGTGAGCAAGCAGGCCACTGCGATGGCGTGGACGGTCTTTCGTCCGGCTTCGTCGCGGTCCGGCGTGCGCCCGAGCTCTTCGCGATAGCGACCGATGATGTGGATGGAGTCGCTTATGCCGATGATGATCAACAACACCGGGATGATGTTGTTGATGACGTTCATGGGCTCGTGCACGACCACCATGCCGCCCAGCGTCATCAGCGTGGTGATGATCACCGCGCCGAGCGGCAGCAGCACGCCCGGCAGCCAGCGGAAGCTCAAGTAGAGCAACAGGACGCACACCAGCAGGGTGATGGGGATCAGCGTCAGCTGATCGCTGCGCATCTTCTCCACCATGTTGGCGCGCAGGTAGGGCAGGCCACCGATGTGCACCTGCACGCCGTCGGGTGCGGGGTGGTTGGCCAGATGCGCGCGCATCGATTCGACCGCGCGGTGCATCTCGCGCGGGCTCATGTCTTTCAGCCGCACGGCGACGGCGGCCACGGTGTGGTCCGCGCTGATGAGGCGCCCGATGATGAGCGGCGATTGATCCACCGCGGTGGCGATCTCGCTGGCCTGTGCCGCAGAGACGTCGGTGCCCGTGATGACGGGGTCCACGCGCAGCTCGGTGGCCAGCGCGGGGCCAACGCGCGCCAGCCCGCCTTCAAAGTAGGTGGGATAGCTCTCGATGATGTCGAGCAGGGCGTCGACCATCTCTTGGTCGTAGTCGTCTTGGGACTCGGCCCAGTCGCCCTCTCCCTCGCCTTCCGCTTCCTCGCCTTCGAGGTCGGCGAGGTCGTCCAGGCTCTCGCCCTCGGGCACGGCGTCGTCCCCGAGATCACCGAGGTCTTCGAGCGACTCCCCGCTCGGCTCAGGGCTCTGGTCCCGCACCCGGCGAGGCAAGGGCAGGGTGGTGATGCTGTCGGCGCTCTCCACCCACGGCTGCTCCCGGAACGACAACGTCAGCTCGTGCATGTAGCCGAGCGGCACGGGCGCCAGCACGTCGTCGGTCTGGATGAGGAGCGCGATGACCTTCTCACGCGTCCCGAAGTGGGTGTGGAAGAGGGCGGCAACGTCCTCCCCCTCCCGCTCGAACGACGAGATCAGGTTCTCGGGCGCGGGATCTGCCTGGATGTCCGGGATCTGGATGCCGAGGCCGATGGTGGCGATGGCGGTCACCAGGAGGACCAGGCCTCGCCGGCGGGTGACAACGTAGGAAAGCCAGTTCAGCACGCGCTAGGCCCTTGGAGCACGCCCGGGGGCGCCTCGGTTGATTTCATGGCGCGGCCGGCCGCCTGTTCATCCACACACACGGAGTGCGATATGACGCGGAATCCGGGGGCCTTGCAAGCGCGGAGTCGCAGGGCACGCCGAGGCGGAGGTCGCTTGACTTCGCTCGGCCCGCCGGCTAGACACTGCCCCCTATTAGGAGAGTCCCCGCGTGGCCAATCACGATTCCAGCAAGAAGCGCATCAAGCAGACCATTGTTCGCACCGAGCGCAACAAGCACGTCCGCTCGACCGTCCGTTCGTTCGTCAAGACCGCCCGCCTCGCGATCGAGTCCGGCGACAAGGCCGCCGCGTCCACCGCGCTGGCTGACGCCATCCGTCGCATCGACATGGCGGTCTCGAAGGGCGTCTACCACCGCAAGACTGGCTCGCGTTACATCTCGCGCCTCAGCGCGCAGGTCGCGGGCCTCTGAAGCCGGCTGGCGCTAGCGGCAAACGCAGCGCCCGCCCTCGGTTCTTGGCTCGGTTCCGCCACCCGGCGTTCGCGCTCACGGGGCGCAGAGGCGTAACACCGCCTCTTGCAGCAGCGCGTCGTCGGGTCTCCGGCTCCCCTTGAGGAGCCCGTCCGTCTCGGACACCACGCTGAAGGCGTTGGCCAGGTGCGGCAGCGTGAAGCGCCGCGCCGCGCGCTCGAGCTCGCGGGCCTTGAACGGCGGCGCGCCGGCCTCGCGGGCGGCGTCTTCGGCCGAGAGCCCGCTGCCCAGCGCCTGACGCATCTTGGCGATCATCCTGAGCTGCCTGGACACCATGGCCAGGATCTTCAGCGGCGGCTCGCGGTCGGCCAACAGCGATGACGCGGCGCCCAGCGCGAGGGAGGTGTTCTTCACGCTGATGGCGTCCACCAGGCTCCAGATGGACTCGGTGCGCACGCGGGTCACGCAGGTCTCGACCGACTCGAGGCCGATGCGCTGGCCCGGCCCAACGTACAGGGAGAGGCGCTCGATGGCGTCATCGAGGCCACTGAGATCTTCGCCGATGGCGTCCAGCAGAGCCTGCGCGGCGTCCGGCGCGAGCGTGTGCCCACGCTGCTGGGCCTCGGCCACCGCGAAGTCGCGCAGCTGCGACCCCTTGAGCACCGGGGCGTTGTTCAGACAGCCCGACGACTTTGCCACCTTGGCCAGCTTGCCGCGCCCGTCCAGCTTGGCCGCCACCAGCACCAGGCAGGCGGAGCTGCAGGGCGCGTCCAGGTACGCGGCCAGGCTCTCTTGGTCCTTGGCCGACAGCGCGTCGGCGTTGCGCACCAGCACGAAGCGCGCGTCGCTCATCATGGGCATGGTGCGCGCGGCACCGATGACCGTGCCGGCGTCTAGGCTGCGGCCATCGAAGCTGTCGTCGTTGAAGCCCGGAATGCCGTCCCCCACCACCGCGCGGCGCAGGGCGCCAACGGCGCGCTCGATGAGCAGCGTCTCCTCGCCCACGATGACGTGCACGGGCTGGTAGCGCCCGTCACGCGCCGCGGCGATGACCTGGCTCAGCGTCAGGGGAGTGGTCACGTGCAGGGTCTCAGGGAGCTTCGCCGCCCTGCGTGAAGTCCACCTCGCCCGAGTTCTGGGGCACCTCGCCGCTCAGCTCGGTGCGGGTGCTCGCGACCTCGCGATGGCGCAGGGTGACCACGATCTCGAGCTTCTGGCCGGGCGAGAACTGCGGACGGCGCAAGCGCACCGGGTTCACGAACGCCTGCTGGGTGCGGTCGTTCACGAAGATCTCCTGCGTGGTGATCAGGGTGCGGCGCTGCGTGACGTCGTAGTAGAGCACGTCGTACTGCACGTCCCCGAGCGCCCGGCCGAAGTTGATGATCAGCTTGGCGTTCCACATGCGCTCGTTGAGCGGCACACCCGTGGTCTCGTTGAGGCGCCGAGCCGCGTGGGAGCGACCGAAGTTGACGAGCGCGGACACCTCCATGTTGCGGGGCACCGTGGCCTGAGTGATGTACACCGCCGGCCGGTTGGCGCGTTGAGCGTCCACGGGCTCCGGGCGCAGGGTCCAGATGCCGAGGGAGAGCGCGGTGAGCGCGAGCACGGCGGTCAGGGTGCGTTTCATCACGGTCTTCATCCTCACGGGTCGAAACAGGGAAGAGGGGCGCCGGCAGCCTACCAGAAAAGGCTGGGGTGGGAACGTCCCGTGGCGCGTCCCGCAGGGACGTCCAAGACCGTGACTGATTCACCTGTGCAGTTTTCTTCCGCCGATAATTTGGAGAAGCAGGCCGAGTCGCGATATGCGCCTCTCATCGTGTGTGCCACGGGGCATGCATTTGGAGGTGCCATGTCTGGCGTCGGTGGTGGCGTGAACGGGATAGTCGCGCAGGCGCGACATGAAGCACGTAGGCGCGGCCACTCGGTCTCGACCGCGCACGTGCTCTTGGTGCTGATGCACCGAGAGTCCGACACGGGCCCCCTGCTGGCCTCGTCGGGCTTGAACGAGGCGACGCTGCTCGGCTTGCTGTCGCGGGACCTCGGCGAGTCGGCATCCAGCGTGCAGCGGGCGTTCGAGCGCGCGCACAAGCTCGCGGCCGCGCAGTCGGTCGGGGCCAGCGGGCTGCACCTGCTCGAGGCGATCCTGCGGGACCGTCGCGCCGCTGCCGCTCGCGCCTTGCAGGACGCGGGGGTGGACGTGGAGCGTCTGGCCACGTTGGTCAGCGAAGCCGCCGGGTTGCGACCCCTGGGTGCCCCGCTCCCGCTGCCCGAGCCTCCCGCGCTGCCGAGCGCCGCGCGCACGCCGAGCCGCCTCCCGCCGCCGCGTCGCGATCACCCTCCGGCCAGCGATCCGCGCGGCCGGCAGCCGGTGGCGCAGCGTCAGCCCACCGATCCGCGACCCAAGGCGCGGCGCGGTCGTCCCTCGGAATTCCCGGCCGACCCGGCGACCCGCAACCTCGCCATGGTCCACGCCGTGGACATCGTGGAGGCGGCATCGGGCGTGCACTCGCTCCCCGTCGTGCCATCTCAAGCGTTCGAGCTGGACGAGCAGCTCTGCCCCACACTGGCGCAGCTGGGCCGCAATCTCACCGCGCTCGCGGCCAGCGGCGGCATCGATCCGGTCATCGGGCGTGAGGCCGAGGTGGACCGGCTGTTGGACATCCTGGCGCGCCGGCGGGGCAACAACCCCGTGCTGGTCGGGCCGGCTGGGGTGGGCAAGACGTCGGTGGTGGAGGCCCTGGCGCTGCGCCTGGTGGCGGGAGGCGACGAAGTCCGTGGGCTCGAGGACCGCATGCTGATCGAGCTGAGCGCGGGCGCGCTGGTGTCCGGGACGGGCGTGCGTGGCGCGCTCTCCGAGCGGCTGCGGGTGCTGAAGGAAGAGGTCGCGCGCACCGAGGGGCGGGTGATCCTGTTCATCGACGAGATCCACGCGGTGATCGGTGGCGGCGAGGGCCCCGACGATCTGGCCCACGAGCTGAAGGCTGCGCTCGCGCGTGGCGAGCTGCCCTGCGTGGGCGCCACCACCGAGGCCGAGTACCGCAAGTACTTCGAGCGTGACCCCGCCCTCGCGCGGCGCTTCTCCGCGGTCTACGTGGATGAGCCGTCGCCTGCGCTCACCATCGAGATCCTGAAGGGCATCGCCCCGCGCTACGAGCTGCACCACGCCGTGGCGTACGATCCCGACGCGCTGCGCGCGGCGGTGGAGCTGAGCGTGCGCTACCTGCCCGAGCGACGCCTGCCGGACAAGGCCATCGGCGTGCTGGACCTAGCGGCTGCGCGGGTGCGCCGGCGCGGCGGCTCCGTGGTCGACGACGTGGCCGTGGCCAGCGTCATCGCCGAGGAGGCCCGCGTGCCACTCGAGCGTCTGCTGCTGCGCGACTCGGACAAGCTGCTGGCCCTCGAGCGCCACCTGAGCGAGCGCGTGGTGGGTCACGCTCGGCCGCTCCAGCGCATCTCGGATGCGCTGCGCAAGGGCGCGGCGGGCTTCCTGGGCAAGCGCCCCATGAGCACGTTCCTGTTGCTGGGGTCCACGGGCGTGGGCAAGACCGAGACCGCGAAGGCCATCAGCGAGGTGTTCTTCCCGGGCACCCCCATGACGCGCATCGACATGAGCGAGCTCAGCGAGGCGCACGCGGTGGCCAAGCTGTTGGGCGCGCCTCCGGGCTACCTGGGGCACGAAGAGGGCGGGCAGCTCACGGAGCCCGTGCGACGGCGGCCGTACCAGCTGGTGCTGCTGGACGAGATCGAGAAGGCGCACCCCGAGGTGCTGCTGACCATGCTGCCCATGCTGGACGAAGGGCGCCTCACCGATGCGCGCGGGCGCACCGTGGACTTCACCAACACGATCATCGTGATGACCTCGAACCTGGGTGCCAGCAGCGCGAGCGCGCCGGCCAGCGCGAGCCGCATCGGCTTCGGTGGCGACTCCGGGAGCGCAGAAGTCGACCGCGGCGTCGAGGCGCGCGCCATCGGGGCGGCCCGCGCGGCGCTGCCCCCCGAGCTGTGGAACCGCATCGACGAGCCGCTGTGGTTCGGGTCGCTGACCGAGACGGATGTGCGCGAGATCGCGCGGCGCATGCTCACGGGCCTGGCGTCTCGCATGCTGGCGGAGCGTCACCAGCGGCTGCGCTGGGACGACAGCGCCATCGCGGCGCTCATGCGCGCGGGCGGCTTCGATCCGGCCCTCGGCGCGCGGCCGATGAAGCGCCTGGTGGGCCGGCTCATCGAGAGCCCGCTGGCCGAGATGATGCTGCGCGGAGACTTCCTGGCTGGCGAGACCGTGCGCCTCACGGGCGTGGGAGCCGAGATCCGGCTCGAGCGCGAGGGCAGCGAGTGCGACGCGGCTCAGTGAAGGACTAGCGGACGCGACGCGTGGTAGTAGCGCGGAGCGCCCGCCGCACCTCGGCTGCAGCCTCGGGGCTGAGTCCAGCTTCTACGGCCGTGGCGAGGATGGCCAGCGCGATGGCGTCATAGGTGGCCAGGCCCGTGCCGCCCAGCTCACGCAGGGCCGCGCGATGGGCCAGCACGGTCGCGGCGTCTCCGCGCACGATGGGGCCCGTGAGCGCTTCTGGAACGCCGACGCGTTCGACGTTGGCGGCGACGGTGCGCAGCAGACCGGCCACGCCCTGCTGGGCGCTCGCACGGTCGAGGCCGAGACGCACCAGGATGTCGACGCCACTGGCTGCGAGCGCAGCGCCGCCGTTGGCCACCAACGCCGCCGCCGCGTGGTAGGCGGGGCCTTGCAGCGGGGCACCGCTTCCGTCTGGGAGGACCTTGCCCCCGAGCGCGCGCACCAGGCGCCGCCCCATGCGCAGCGCCCGCGCGGTTCCACCCAGCGCGAAGCGCACTCCCGAGAGCGAGGGGGGCTGCTGGGCCGAGGCGAACGACGCGAGCGGATGCAGGCCACCGTGCTCGGGGCACGCGCTGGCCTCGCTGACGGGGCGGCTCCCCGAGAGGTGCAGCACCGGGAGGCGCGCGGACACGCGCGGGGCAAGCGACTCCGCAGCCGCCCGGATGGCGCCGTCGGGGACCGTCAGCAGCACCAGCTCCGCCCACGCGAGATCCGTGGCGCGTACCTGCGTGAGTGTCCTCAGCCGGCAGACGGCCTGAGTGGGGCGCGAGCGCGCGGCGTGGCGGATGCCGTGGGCCACCTTGCCGCGACCCACCACCAGCACGCGCATGGGCGCGGCGGGGGCGGTCACGCGGTGGCACCTCGAGACGCGCCGTACAGCCCGTGCTCGGCGATGTAGGCACGCACACTCGCAGGGACCCACGCGCCCACGGGCTCACCCGCTGCGAGGGCGGCGCGGATGCGCGTGGAGCTCACCTCCGGCATGACCAGCTGCGTTCCGTCGGGCGGGCTGTAACCGGCGCGGCCCACCACCAGCGGCGGCGCCATGCGCGTGATGTCTTCGTAGCGGAACCAGCGGGGCAGCTCGGCCACGATGTCCGCCCCGATCACCAGCCGAAGTTGCGCGCCTGGGTGCTGCTCGCCCAGCGCCAGAAGCAGCTTGTAGGTGCGTGAGGGCGTGCCGAGGGTCTGCTCGAGCCCGCTCACCTGCACGCCGCGCAGGCAGGCGAAGGCCCGCTCGCACATCGCCAGGCGTTGCTCGAAGCTGGCCCCGGCGGTCTTGCCGAGCGCGTGCTCGAGCGTGGGCAGCACGATGACGGAGTCCACCTCGCCCATGGCCAGCGCCCACGAGGCGACCAGCACGTGCGCGATGTGCGGCGGGTCGAAGCTGCCTCCGTAGACGGCCAGCCGCGCGCTCATGTGGCGACCATGATCTTGGCCGTGCGCCACTGCAGCACCTCGCGCCACAGCGGACGGCCGGAGAGATCGAACGCGGCCGCGGCGAGCCGTCCGTCGCCTTCGCGCTCCAGCAGCCCCACCTGCCCCTGGCTCAGCGGACCCGGCGTGAAGAAGTAGCGCGTGCCGAAGCGCTTGAGCAGCAGCTCCTTCGAGCGGCCGAACACGATCACGCTGGCGTTGACGATGTCGTCCTCGGCCAGGACGGCCTTGTCGTGCACCAGGAGCACGATGCGGTCGTCCAGCATCTCGATGGCCCGCATGGGCGATGGCGGCAGGATGCGCAGCGCCGAGAGCTTCTCGAGCTCCTCCTCGGCCCCCAGCAGCGCGCCGATCTGCTCGGCGCTCCCGCCGATGGCGGCTTCCCGGGCTGCGCCGAAGAAGCTTCCGTCGCTGCCCCCCGAGGCCGCGCGCCGAGTCTCTTCGGCAAGCTGGTCGGCTGTGTCGTCCTCGCCCATGTAGATGACGGTGTCGGCGCCCGCGTCGCCCAGGAGGAAGTCGAGCGCTTCGCGCAGCGCCTCGACGTCTCCCTCGGCGGGCCCGATGAACCCGAGTCGCATCAGAGTGAGTCCGCGCCTGCGCGATGACGGGCGTCCAAGTACTCCTCCGAGACCGCGAAGCGCAGCAGCGAGGCTGTCTCGGGCACCGATCGAAGGATCTCGGCGCGCCGCCGCGTGTCGCCCTCGAGGGCGCGCGAGTTGAGCTTCAGCAGCGCCGACAGCGCCGCGAGTAGGTCGCCCGTGGCCAGCAGCGCCACGCGGTTGCCCAGGTCGCCGGCCGCGAGACCGATGGAGCGTGGGTCGAAGCCCGGACGCCCGGCCATCTCCACCGCCACCGGGCCCAGCTCCTCGCGGGCACGCCGTGGGAGCGCCTTCAGCACACGCTGGCCGACGTCCGCCAGCTGGGAGGCGTCGATGCCCTCGGGGGCGTAGTTGGGGTCGAAGGCGTTCACCAGCCCCGACAGGACCAGGGCCAGCTGCGCGGGCGGAGTACGCAGCGCGACGGAGAGCCCGGCCTTCGCGATCTCACAGGCGCGCGCGAAGAGGAACGTGCGCTCGCGCGTGTTGGTGGTCTCGAGCAGCTCGGCGCCCACCACGAGGGTGAGCGGGTTGAGCGAGATGGGCACGCACACCCGCGGCAGCGCGTGGGTGACGCGCGGGTGCACGTCCGAGAAGCCGAACCAGCGGCCGGCCTCGCTGGCCTCCACGCGCACGGGGTGCTCCTTGGGCAGCACCTTGTCGAGCCGCAGCGCCTTGGTGTCGAGCGGCAAGAGCTTCTCGAAGGCTTCCTCGGATTTCTCGAACACCACCAGGGCCGCGTGGCTCAGGTCGTCCTTGGCCAGGAAATCCTTCATGGCCGGGTCGGCCGCCGCGTGCCCTGCGCCAGGGACGCCTCCGCGCGTGTCCACGGCCTGCCCGGCCTGCGGCTCGGTGATGCCGAGGGCGAGCGCCGCACTGGCTGCGCAGCGTGCTCCGTCGCGGCGCCCCCGCATGACCATGACGTCCACCAGGGCCACCCAGTTGGTCGTGTCGGACGGGTCGATCTCGATGGCGCGGCGGTAGTCGCCCACCGCGCGGTTGAGGTGCATCGCCAGCGCGGGCCGGGCGTCCTGGCGCTCGAAGAACGACGCCAGCGCGCGCACCACCACGATGTCCGTGGGTGCGCTGCGCCGCACCTGCTCGAAGGCCTGCTCGGCCTCGCGGGACTGACCCATGGCTTCGAGCGTGCTGCCGATGCGAAGGCGCAGGTCGCGCTTCACCGTGATGCTGGACTCCACGTCCACCATGCGCTGCAGCGCCGCCACCGCCTCGGGCACCTTGCCGATGCGCTGGTAGAGCGACGCGATGCGGTCGAGCGTGACGAGGTCGGCCGGTGCCAGCTTGAGCACGCGCTGGAACGCGGCCTCTGCGCGCGCGTCCTGGCGGATGTGACGGTCGTAGATGTCGCCCAGCGAGAAGAAGATGAAGCGCAGGTTGGCGTCGTTGCGCTCGAGCCGCGCCCAGCGGATGAGCGTGCCTTCTGCCTCGGCCCAGATCTCGTCGCGCAGGCACAGGCGGGCCAGCCGCTCGAGCGACTCGCGGCTGTCGGGGTGGAGCGCGAGCGCCGCGCGCAGGGCTTCGCGGGCACCCACGTGGTCGCCCATGCTCTCGGCCAGCGTGGCCTGCGCCACGTGCAGGTTGGCGATGGTCTCGGTGTCGCCGCCGCGCCCAAGCCGCTGCGTGATGAGGCTGGCGAGGCGCTGGTTGGCGCCGCGGGCCTCGAGCAGCTCACGCATGCGCGCGAACACCGAGCGGTGCGTGATGTCCACGGCCACCACGTGCTCGAACGCCGCGAGGGCGCGCTCGTCCTCGTGCTTGTCCTGGAGCAGGCAGCCCGCCTCGTACCAGAACGCGGCCGCGTAGGTCTCGTCGGGTGAGAGCTTGGCCGCCTCGGAGAACGCCTCGGCCGCCGCGAGGGCATAACCGGCGGTCGCGCGGTAGTGGCCCAGGAGCGCCGCGGCGACCGGGTGCGCCAGCACGCCCTCCTCGCGACCGAGCTCGGCCGCTGCTGCCTGCGCGCCGCCTTCGGCGCTGCGGTGACCTGCTGCGCGGAGGCAGTAGGTGGCCTTCTCCATGGGTGCGCTCGTCAGCTCGGCCAGCGCGCGCAGCGCCTCGGTGGCCTGCTCGCGCTCTTGGCGCGCCTCGGCGGCACCCAGCCAGCGCCGCGTGACCCGGGAGGTCTTGGCGCTGCGGGCGGCGTGCTGCAGGTAGAGCGCGTCGCCGGCGGCGCCGTCATCCGCCTCGACGATGTGCAGACGGCTGGTGAACGGCAGGTAGGTGGAGATGTCGCCTGGGGACGTCAGCGCCTCGAGCAGACGGGTGGCCGTGGCCGCTACGTCCGTGTGACGGCCCTGGTCCATGTAGATGCGCTCCAGCGCGCGCAGGGTGGGGACGTGCCCTGGAGAGACCTCGAGCAGCGTGCGCAACGTGAGCGTCGCCGCGGATGCGTCGTTGCGATCATAGAGGTCGAGCTCCGCGAGGGCCGCGAGCGCGCGTGTCTTTGCGGCGTTGTCACCGGCCTCCTCGGCCGCACGCAGCGCCGTGAAGCGGCGCTCGGCCACCCGGGCGTGCTCCCCCGCGCGGAGCTCCACGCGATCGATGGAAGGCCGCGCGAGTGGGTCGCCCGGGTTGGCATCGAGCACGGCGCGGAAGGCGTGCGGCGGCGAGCGCGTGCTCACCGTTGTTGCTGTGCAGCGAGGCAGCGCGCAGGAGCTGCAGGCGCGCGACGGACGGTGCGCTCTCGGCGGCGAGCTGAGCCAGGCCCTCGAGCCGCTCGGCGGCCACGTTCGGGGCAGCTGCCGCGACCAGGTCCACCAGTGTCGGATCCGTGGGGCACTCCTCGAGCGCGCGGCACAGCGACTCCACGGCGGCTGCGTCCGAGGCCCCATCGGCCTCCGCGTCGGCACGGGAGGAGCGCGAGATGGACAGGCGCAACGCTGCTTCGGCGCGGAGCAGTGGGTCTGCGGCCAGCTCGAGGATGGCCTCGTCGGCGCGCTGCCGCCACGCTGCGGCGGGCCACGCAGGCTCGCCACCGTGACGACGGGCCAGCGCGTCGAGCGCCCATGCCGAGGGCGCGGACTGGGGGTCGGCCTCGAGCGCACGAAAGAGCGCACTCGCGGCAGCGGCGGGGTCGGCGTAGAGCCAGTCGGCGGCGGCTCGCGCGGCGGGAGCGGCGGCGGCACCACGCGCGGCGGTCGCCTCTTCCAGCAGCAGGGCGCCGGCCTCGGCCGGGCTCTCCGTCGCCACCATGCGCGACAGCGGGCGGGTCACCAGCGGGTTGCCGGGCGACAGCTCGTTGGCTTGGCGCAGCGCGGCGACGGCGGACTGAGGGTCGCCGCGGCCCACGTGCACGCTGGCGAGGGCCAGGAGCGGCGAGAGCTGCCGCGCGCCCAGCGTGCGGTCCGCCTGTCGCTGGAGCGCCTCGGACATGCCCTCGTAGTCGCCGCGCTCGGCCGCCACGTCGAAGCCGATGACGTCGCTGCTCAGCGGCGCCTCGGCGCTCTCGCGCGCGTTGCGCAGCAGCATGGCTTCGTCGTCGATGGCGTCCACGTTCGCGAGCCGGGCGGCGGCCACGATGGCGCTGCTCTCTGCCTCGGCGGCCGCGACGCGCGTCATGGCCTCGGCCCCGCCGCTGCGGCGGGCCAGCGACTCACGCAGGATGCGCGTGGCCACGAATTCGGGGTCGGCCACGGCCGCGCTGGCGATGGCCGCGGTCGCCTCGGCGTCGTCGCCCAAGTCCGTGGCGGCCTCCGCCAACGTCAGGTAAGCCTCGGCGCGGTCGGTGCCCGAGGTGCTCTCGGCCCATGCCCGTGCGGCTTGCGCGGTGCGTGCGGTGTCCCCAGCCGCCACCGCCAGGTGGGTGGCCAGCTCACGCCCGGCGCGGAACGGCGCATCGCCCAGCATGGTGAGCGCGGCGCCCGGGTCGCGCTTCGAGACGAGCAGCGCGCGAAAGCGACGCAGCGCCGCCGAGGCCACCGGGTCGCGCTCGAAGCGGGCCTCCATGGCCTGAATGTGCTGGAGCGCATCGGGCGCGCCCAGGGCCAGCGCGGTGCGTGCCGCCCCGAGGCGAGCGCTCAGGTTCTCTTCGTACGCGTCGAGCGCCCGCCGGAACAGGTTGGACGCGATCGGCGTGGCGCCGCTCTGCTCGTGCAGCGTGGCGGCCTCCACGTAGAGCGCGGACTTGATCGCGGCGTCCTGCGACGCCTCGGCCGCCTTCGAGAGCGCGTCGCGCTCGCGGCCCACGTCTCCACGCGCCGCACACGCTTCGGCGACCAGCAGCGCCAGGCTCAGCGAGCGTGGTGCGAGCGCGAGCCCTGCCCGCGCGCTCTTCTCGGCGGCCTCGGGGTTGTGGCCGTCGCTCAGCTGGAGCTCGGCCAGCAGCGACAGCGTCAGCGCCTTGTCCTCCGACGACAGCGGCAAACGCGTCTCGGCCTCGAGGCGCTCGATGGCCAGGTCGAGGTCGCCGCGGTGGACGGAGTCCTGGCGCAACGCGCGCAGCGCCACCGCGTCGTGGGGGTCCGCCTCGTGCGCGCGGGCGAGGAGCTGCAGCGCCTCCTCGGGCTCGCCCACCTGCTGCGCGAGCTCGGCCGCGCTGGTGAGCAGCTGTGCCTTCTGGGCGCCGATGGCCGAGTGCGCGAGCGCCTCCAGCAGCCCCCGACGTGCGGTCAGCGCTTCACGCGTCACACCCACGAGCGGGAACGTCTCGGGGCGCTTCTTGCGGCCGCGCACGCTGCGTCGCGCGGCCTCGGCGCCGGCGTCGGGCCGCGCAACGGTGGCTGCCGCGGCGGGTGACGGCGCGTCGAACTCCAGCTCGGGCTCGTCGTCGTCTGCTGGCGCGGGCGGCTCCGTGCTCTGGCCGAACGCGAGCTCGGGCTCGCCGGTTCCGAACTCGAGCTCGGGCTCGCCGGTTCCGAACTCGAGCTCGGGCTCGTCGTTGGCGCTGGGGAGCGTCGAGATGGCCCCTGCCACCAACACGGGCGCCACGCTCGGCCGGGTCTCGGCTGCGGCGGGCGGTGGCTCGCTGGCGCCGCCCTTCACCGCCGCCATGATCTCCATCAGCGGAGCGGGCTCCGTGGGCGGCGACGCCGCGCGCACCTCCCCCGCGCTGGTGGGCCATGCCTCGAAGCCGTCGCTCGGTGTGGCGGCATCCGTGCTGTCGTACGCAGGGGGCGACTCCCACAAGGGGTCCTCTTCGAAGCTCGCCGCAGGCGGCACGCGTCGCGGCTCCCCGAGGTTGGGCGGCATGAGGGTGGCGCTGGCTTTGGGCTCGTCGGTCGTGGCCGCGTCCTGCGTGCTCACGCTCGGCGCCGCCACAGGGGCCGCCAACAGGTCTCCCAAGAGGTCACTCAGCGCGTCGGGCGCGTCGTCTGCAGGCAGCTCGAACGTGCCGAACTCCAGCTCCGGCTCGTCATCATCGCCGCCCGCTTCCTGCTCACCATCGGGCTCGTCCCCATCGATGGCGAGCTCGGGCTCGTCCGGCTCGGCCAGGTCGGGCGCGCTCTTCGTCTCGAACGCTGGCGGCGGCGCGGTGGGCCGCTCGCTCGGCGGGCGGCGTCCCAGGGCGGCCAGCATCTCGGCGGGCAGCGCCACCACGCGCGTCGCGTCGTTCGGTTCGTCGTCGTCCCACGAGCTCATCGGGTCGAAGGCGGCGGGGAGCTTTGGCGCAGGCGGGGGCGGTGCCTCGAAGGTCACTCGGTCGAACGCCACGGGGACGGGCGTCTTTGGTACCGCCGTCACGCGCTCGCCGATGGGTGGCGGCTCGCTCGGCCGATAGAGGCCCCGCGACGCAGGCGCCGGGGTCGGGCCTGCCGGGGGCGGCACGGTGGCCTTGCTGGAGACCTCGTCCTTGCCGGGCTCGGCGTCCAGATCACTGAAGATCGAGTCGAACTCGGAATCCAAATCGTTGTCGTCTTGATCGCTCATGGCCGTGTCACGTCGCCAATCCCAGCTCGCGCCGCAGCGTGAGTGCGTCTCTGGACGTCCAGAAGAGGACCAAGTCCTCGAGGTAGGGGCTGCTCTGGATCTCGGCGACGCGAGGCTCGCGGCCGTGCAAGTGGGACAGCGTTCCGTGGAGGTCGCCGGACACCGTGAGCCCGGCGCGCGCGGCGGACTGCTTGGCCGCCCGGCAGTACGCCACCAGCTGGGCGCCACCTGCGGGCAGCTGCACCGCCAGGTCCGCCACGGGCTTGCGCAGCTTGCGCGGCAGGGCCTTGCCGATGGCGCGTGCCCACTCGGTCAGGCCGGGCGCAGCGCTCGCTGCGGGGAGCACCACCTCCGCCGCCGCCGCCGCCGCCAGGAGCAGCAGCGCGCCCTCTTCGGCTGGCCGGTCGAGCCAAGCGATGGAGCCCGCGTAGGTGGCAAACGCTGCCCGACCCGCGTGGTAGCGCCGCGCCGTATCGAGCGGCGCGATGACGCCCGCGCCGATGACCCACGTCGCCCGCTCCTTCTTGCCGTGGAAGCACGTCACCCGCGCGGCGTCCGAGCCACCCACGTAGATGTCGCCGAGCGGTGCCGCGAGGGCCTCGCTGATGGCGGTGAGCTCCTCGCGCAGCGCGCTCGGCTTGGTGGAGGACAGCTCGCCGCGACCCACGTTGAAGAAGCTCGGCTCCACGCCGCTGGCCAGGGTGAGCGTCTCGCCCACCAGCTGGGCGAAGGCCGCGGTCACGCCACCGTCGCCCGGGGCTCGGAAGAGGTCGAGGCTGCTCGGCGACAGCGGCGCCGCGGCGCGCACGCGGCGGACCATGGCGGTGTGTTCGTCTGCGGCCTGGCGCTCCTCGGGCGTAGCCACGCCGAGCGCCAACAGCGTCTGGGTGGCGCAGAACTCGAGATCCTTCTCGTGACGGAGCCGGGCGGCAGCGCCGAGCTGCCGCGGCAGGGCGGCGCTGAAGCGTTCGCGGTGCTCCGCGCGGGCCGCGGCCTCGAAGGACTCCGAGAGCACACGACGCTGGGTCGCGTCCTGCACCAAGCCGGAGAGAGCCTCGAGCGCGGGGATGTCGGTAGGCGTCGTCCGCAGGGCGGTGCGAAAGCACTCGATCGCGGTCGAACGGTCGCGCAGGTGGTCGCGGGCGACCTCGCCAGCGCGTCGCATGGCGGCCGTGGCGGCGTCTCTCGGTGACGAGTCGTGCACCTGCTGGAGTGCGCGGATGGCCTCGGCGTGCTCGCCGCCGCGCATGGCGGTGTCGGCGATGCGCTCATACAGCTCGGCGTTCCCGAAGCCCAGGGGCTCGAGCGCGCGCAGCTCCGCGATGGCCTCGCGCGGCCGGCCCAGCTTCTTCTCTAGGAAGTCGGCCGCGCCGAGGCGCGCGATGCGCCGCTGAGCGGGCGGCACGTCGGCCTCGGCCAGCTGGCGCAGCGCGTTCACCGCAGCGGCCCAGTTCTCGAGCGTGACGTGCACCTCCACGGCGAGCGCCAGGCCGCCCGGGTGATCGTCCTCCAGCATCAAGAGGTTCTCGAGGGACTCGAGCACGTCCTCGCGGCCACCACGCCCGCGTCGGAGTCGGGCCTGTTCGTAGTAGAGCTTGGGCAGCTCGTCGGGGTCGTCGTTGGCGCCCAGGCGGGCGTCCACCAGGGCGAGCAGCGCCTCGTCGGCCTTCCGCTCGGCCAGCAGGTCGTGCAGGCGCCAGAACGGGATGGTGCGCGTGGGGTCCAGGTCCAGTGCCTGGCGCAGGCGCTCTTCGGCGCCCGCGTCGTCGCCCACATGGTCCATCAGGCACACGGCCGCCTCTTCCAGGAGCTGAGCTCGGAGCGCACCGTCCACGCGACGCGCGAGCTTGTCGCAGGCCTCGGCGACCGCGTCGAAGTCTCCGACCTCGCGGGCGGCAACGCGCAGCGACTCCCACGCCGTCAGGTCCTCGGGGTCCTCCTCCAAGACGGCGCGCAGCTCGCGCGCAGCTACTTCGTAGTTGCCGGCGGCGAGCTCGGCCCGAGCGCGTGCGGTCACCACGGTGTGGCGCACGCGGCGGCTCGAGATGGCGGCCCGCCCGGCGAGGGCCAGCGCGCGCCCCGCCGGGTCGTCGCCCGCGTCGCTGGTCTCGTCGATGGCCACGGCCGCTTCTTGCGAGGAGCGGAACGCACCGATCAGGTCTTGCGCCCAGACGAACGCGTCGGTGGCGGCGTCTTCGTCGCCAGCGAGCGAGCGCGCGCGCACGGCGTGCAGCAGCAGCTCGCGGCGCGCGCCTTCGTCGCGGGCCACGCTCGCGAGGTCGCGGTAGGCGCGGGCCCGGACCACGTCGGCCTGGCCACCGCCGCTCAGGCCGTCGCTGCGGAACGAAGCGATCACTCCGTGCACCGCCGACGTGGTGGTGGTGGCGCTGGTGCCACCGCGGTTGGTGGCAGCCACGGTGGCGACCTCGGCGTCGGCGAGCTCGTCTCCGTCCCCCATGAGGCTCGAGCCTGCTCCGGCGCCTTCTTCGGGCGCACCCTTCCCGGAGCTCCCAGGCTCACGCTTTGGCGCAAAGGCCGCCTCCAGCTCGCGCCGGGCCGGGTCTTCGCTGGGCAAGCGCTCGACCCAGGCCGCCACGCTCGCGCTCAACAGCTCCGCGTTGGCGAGCGCGTCGTCTCCGAGTGCTCGCAGTGGCAGGTGGAGCAGGGCCGTCGCGGCGGCGGCTCGCGTCGAGGCGTCGTCGGCCCCCAGCGCAGACTGCAGGTGCCCCACCGCGTCGGCGGGGCGGTCGGTCAGGTGGCCGGCGTGCTCGCCCAGCAGCAACGCCCCGCGCATCGACGCGCTGCCGCTGGGCGCCGCGCGTTCGCGGTCGGCCCGCGCTGTCAGGGCTTCGCTCAACAGGGCCGCGTTCTTCGTGCGCCGAGCCAGGCGCTCGAGGGCCCAGATCGACGCGATGGCGTCCGGGTTCTGGGCCAGCGCTTCGCGGTAGGTGTCGGCGGCCAGGGGAAAGTCCTGCCCGGCTTCGGCGGCGGCGCCGGCCAGCAGCAGGTTGACCTCCGCCTCGGCCCCGCGCTGGGCGTCTGCGGCATTGCGCAGCAGCTGGACCACCTCGTCGGCGTCTCCGCGTGCCCGCAGGATCTCTTCCAGCAACGTGACCGCGTAGCGGCTGCCGGGCGACTCGGCCAGGGCAGCGCGCAGGGAGCGCTCCGCGCCGTCTACGTCCTTCGCGCGCAAGCGAGCCCGCGCGGCGGCGACGTGGTGCGCTGCGGCCACCTCGGCGCTCGCCCCGGTGGCCAGCGCGTCGTGCGCCAGGGCCAGCAGCGGGTAGTTGCGGGCCAGCGCACCCTCCATGCGAGCTGCGTCGCGCACCCACCCCTCGGAGTCCGGGTCTTCGAGCGCCGTGATCAACAGCGCATGCGCGCCGGCCTCGTCGTCCAAGGGCCCCAGCAGCAGCTCGAAGCGCTCGCGCATCAGGCGAGCACGCTCTCGCGGCGAGATGTCGCGGTCCACCAAGGCGGCGCCCACGTTGCTGGCGGCCGCGGGGTTGCCGGCGCGAATGGCGGCCTCGTAGGCCTCGCGCAGCGTGTCCGTCGGATCCGTGGCCGACATGATGGCGTCGCGGAAGAGCTTCTCCCCGCGCGCATGGTCGTCCAGCTCCGAGACCGCGAGCTGCGCCGCCCACGACAGCCACTGGCTGCGGGCATCGCCGGTCACGGCAGAAGCGCGCGCCTCCATCAGGGCGATGTGTGCGCTGGTGTCCATGGTGCGCGCCAACAGGTCACGGAGCGCGAGGCGTGCCACCACCGCGGACGGGTCCGCCGCGAGCGCCTGCTCGAGAGCGCTGCGCTGTCCTTCGTCGTCGTTTCGGCTGCGCGCCGCCTCGGCGACGCGAAACCACAGCGACCCCGCGAGCGGGCCGGTGACGCCTCGCGAGAGCAGCTGCCGCGCGTCCTCTGCGGCGCCCTCGAGGTCCCCTGTGCGCTCGCTTCCGAGCAGGTGCTCGTAACGCAGGAGCATGTCGTCGGGCGCGAGGCGCATGGCGTGCCCGATGCTGGCGAGCGCGCCCGCGCTGTCGTCCAGCTGCGTGGTGCGCACGCGGGCTGCCTCGAGCGCTAGGGCAGCAGCCTCTTCGTTGGCGCGCACTTGGTCTTCGAAGCGCGCCACCGACTGCACGGCGGTGTCGCCCGCCTCGTCTCCGTCTGCGCCAGCTCCTGCCGCAGCCGCGAGCTGAGCCTGTCCCTCGAGCGCCCGCACCACCCACGCCGGCCGGTCGTGACGGCTCGCGATGCGCTCCATCATCTGCAGCAGCCGAAAGCGGGCGGTACCCGCCTGCTCGGCGCCGGAGAGCGCCTCGAGCGCTGCGTCGATCTGCCCGTCCGCCTCCAGCATGACCGCGAGGTCCAGGCTCAGGGCGGCCTGCAGCGCGGGGTCTTCGGTGGTGGCCACGCGCGCTCGCAGCGCCCGCAGGGTGTCGTCCGTGGCTCGATTTGCCCGCGCCACGCGCTCGAGCGTCAGCGCGATCAGCGCGTTGTCCGGGTTCTGGGCCAGCGCGTCCGCCAGCATGGCCTGCACCTCGTCGGGTGGCTGCCCTTGGTCCTCGGCCAGGTTGGCGAGGTCCAGCAGCGAGCCCGCCGCTGCGCCCTTGTCGAGCTTGCGCTCCGCTTCGTACAGGCGGCTCAGGTGCTTGAGGTTGCGGCGCCGCTCGAACGCGTTGACCAGCTCGAGCAGCGCGGGCCCGAAGGACGGAAGCTCGGAGTACGCGCGCAGGTGTGCCTTGAGCGCGTCGGTGTCGCGTCCGCCCACGTTGGCCAGCGCGAGACCCAGTTCGTGCAGCAGCGCGGCCGTCTTCGCGGGAGGGGTGGAGTCGTTGACGCCCTCGAGCTCGGTCTCGAGCCACTCCACGCGCCACGGGGGGCTGAACACGTCGGCGTCAGCCAGGTTGGGGATGCGTGACGTGGGCGGCGGCGCCGGCACCTTGGCGGGAGGCAGACCGGTGCGACGCGCGCCCTCGGGCGCGGGGGCACCAGCGGATGCTGCGGGGCCAGCGCCCGCTGGGAAGGGGCGAGGAGGCGGCGCGGGGCGAGGCGCACCCGGCGGACCCGGAGGCGCCGGCGGACGCGGCACCGCGCCGGCACCCTCCGGGCGCGGCCGGGGCGGCGGCGGCGGCGGCGGCGGCACCCGCGGGACGGCGCCAGGCGCGCGCGGCACGGGCGGGCTCGGCGGAGCAGGAGGAGGTTTGGGCGACGGCGGTGGCGGTGGAGCGTCAGTCATCGATAGAAAGGCAGTGGCCACGGAGGCCCCCCGCCGTATGTGCGAGTGCACGCCGGTCCTGTGCCGACCGTTGCGGGGGGAACTGTACCACTTCAGCAAATGGGGGTGGCCGATTCTTGGGCCTCCGCGTCGAGCGCGGCGGTCACGGCGTGGGCGCGGATTCGGGCTGCTGCTCGGGGTGCGGCTCGGGCTGAGTCGGAGGCTGCGCGGCAGGCCTCCCCTCCGAGCCCAGACGCCCCCCCTCGGGCTCGCCGCGGCAGCCAATCTGGCCCGCCGTGTTCACCCAGCACGTGTGCCGGTAACCCACCGCGACGCGTGCGCTGCCCTCGCCCTCGCGCACGCGGCGCGGCACCCCCACGAGTGGACCGCCGGGGCCGATTTGCTGGCGGCGATTCACCCCCACGCACATCAGCCGCGCGTCGGGCACCAGCGCACACGAGTGGCCCTCGCCCAGCACCAGCGACGTGTTCGCGGGCAGCCCACGCAGCCGATCGAGGCGCAGCTGGGAGTGTTCGTTCCGGCCCCAGCACATCACGCGCCCCGAACGACGCAGCGCGCAGGTGTGGTCCATCCCGGCCCCGAGCCCGATGGCGTCGTCGAGCCGAGCGATGGCCTCGGGCGTGGCGCGGTGGCCGCCGGTCACCCGCACGCGCGCCCCCAGCTGCCCGAAGAGGTGCATGCCCCAGCAGCTCACCCAGCCGCTCTCGCCGCGCGCGCAGGTGTGCATCCGGCCCGCGGCCACCTCCACGGCGTCCTCGGGCAAGGGCACGCGCACAGGTGTGGGGCGCGGCGTGAAGCTCCCGTCGCCCAGCTGCCCGTGGTCGTTGCGGCCCCAGCAGTACACCGCGCCGCCGGCCACCGCCGCGCAGGTGTGGCCGTCTCCGCCCGAGATGGAGCGAACGGTTCCTTCCAGCGGGACCCGCTCGGGTGCGGGGCGATCGTCGCGGCCGCCGTCGCCCAGCTGGCCATAGCCGCCATGGCCCCAGCAGAGCGCTTCACCGGAGTCGCGGATGGCGCAGGTGTGGTGCGTGCCCGCGCCCAGCGCCACCACGCGGGTCAGCCCCGGCACCTCTCGGCGCGTCTCGCGGAACACCCCGCGCCCATGCGTGAGGCTCGGGTCACCCAACTGGTGAAACGCGTTGCTGCCCCAGCAGCGGACGCGCCCGGCGTGCGCAGCGCACGTGTGCTCGGCACCTGCGGCGATGTCCACGGGCCCCACGAAGGGCGGCTCTGGCGGAGGGGCCACCACCAGCGTTGCTTCCGGAGCTCCCGCGTCGCGTGGCGCTTCCGGTTCGGCGGGGCTCGTAGCCGCTCGCTCATGGCCCGCCGCGCGCTCCGTCGCGAGTGGCATGTCACCGCTGCCCGCCCCGCTGGCGTCGGCGCAGCCCAGCGCGAAGAGAGCCAGCGCTCCCACACCGAACACGCCCATCAGCCCGAATTTCCGGTCGCCCATCGTCATCGCTCGGTACCTTGTCGCCACCATGAACCATCCTGACGCACGACGCTCCGCGCCTGCGACCGAGCGCAACCGTGAGCCCATCTTTGCCGCGTTGTCGAGCCGGCTGCCCGTCAGTGGCGGCCTGCTGCTCGAGGTGGCTAGCGGAACCGGCGAACATGCCTGTCACCTGGCCCCTCGCCTTCCGGGTTGGACCTGGCAGCCCACCGACGTGGACGACCATGCCCTCACCAGCATCGCGGCGTGGCGCGCCCACCTGGGCGTCGAGGCATGTGTCCTGCCGCCGCTGCGTCTCGACACGTGCGAGTTTCCCTGGCCGGTCGAGCGCGCGGACGCGGTGCTCTGCACCAACATGATCCACATCAGCCCGTTCGCGGCGACGGAGGGCTTGATGCGCGGCGCGAAGGCCCTGCTCCCGGTGGGTGGGCGCCTCTTCACCTACGGCCCCTACAAGCTGGACGGTCAGCACACCGCCCCCAGCAACGAGGCCTTCGATCAGAGCCTGCGCGACCGAGATCCCTCGTGGGGCGTGCGCGACGTGGCCGAGGTCACCACCGCCGCGCTGCGCGAGGGCCTGCGCTTCGTGGAGCGCATCACCATGCCTGCCAACAATCTGGTCCTGGTCTTCGCTCGGGAGGCATAGCGCGAGCCCAGCACCTTGGTCGTTGCGTGACCTTCGAGCGGCTGGCATCGTCGCGCCCTCATGGCCCGCGTGCTCTTGGTGGTCCCCTGCTTCAATGAAGCCACGCGGTTGCGCGGGGACGACTTCCTGCGGGCGTCGCTGCCCGGACACCAGCTGGCCTTTCACTTCGTGGACGACGGCAGCACCGACGGCACGTCGGAGCTCTTGGCATCTCTGGCCGTGCGCGAACCCGGGCGCGTCACCCACAGCCGCCTGCCGCAAAACCTCGGCAAGGGCGAGGCAGTCCGCGCCGGCATGCTCACGGGCGTCGGCGGGGGCCACGAGCCCAACGACTACGTGGGCTTCTGGGACGCCGACTTGGCGACTCCGCTCGACGAGCTGCTCACGTTCGTGGACACCCTCGAGGCGCGGCGCGACATCGACATCGTGATCGGCGCGCGCGTGGCGCTGCTGGGCCGTCGCATCGACCGCAAGCTCTACCGCCACGCCTATGGGCGCGTGTTCGCCACCGCCGTCTCCCGCCTGCTCAGCCTCGAGGTCTACGACACGCAGTGCGGCGCCAAGCTCTTCCGCGTGAACGACGACCTCGCCAGCGTCCTCGAGGGGCCCTTCCTCTCGCGCTGGATCTTCGACGTGGAGATCCTGGCTCGTTACGTGGCCCGCTACGAAGCCCGCGGCGTGGAGATCGGGGAGCGCGTGGTGGAGCTCCCGCTGCGCGTCTGGACGGATGTAGCCGGCAGCAAAGTGGGCGTGCGCGACGCCGCGCGCGCCTTCGTGGAGCTGGGCCTCATCGGGCGCCGCTACCACCAAGCGCTGGGCACACGCCGCGCGCGGTGACGGGCGCCCCGAGGCTCAGGGCTTGATGGCGGGCATGCCGCCGGTGTTGCGCGTGATCTCCGCCCACGTGGGTGTCAGCGCCTGCGGCGTGACGGTGATCATGTGCAAGCGCAGCACCACGCGCGTGACCGTGCTGGTCTGCGCGAACCCACCGTGCTTGTGGCGCGGGTCCTCGAAGACGGCTTCGGTGCCCGGCCGCGGGTAGGGGTAGCTCAGCTGGATGGTCTCGCCCTGCCGGGTCTGGCCGCCCACCAAGCGCCTCCCCACGAACTTGTGGTTGGCGATGGGCGTGTGGGTGGCGCGCTCGCGCACGTCTACGCACTGCATGGTCGGGTCCATCACGTAGATGGTGTTCTGCGTCCAGACCTCCAGCGTCTGGAACGGCCGGTCCGTGTTGGGCGCCGGGCCGTGCTGGTGGATGACCTCGATCTCCACCACGGGCGTGTTGGCGTGCATGTCCGCCATGCTGGGGCCCACGATGGCGGCCTTGCGCGCTGGCTCGGCGGCGGCAGGAGCAACGCCCGCAGGTGCAGCAGCAGGTGTCGGAGCCGTCGCAGCGGGCGGCGCGAGCTCTCCCGTCACCGCGTTGGTGTCGATCTCCGGGGTCGCGAAGCCGCGGCGAGTGGCGTTCCTGTGTTTGGTCTCGGTCATGGAGTCGGCCTCAGGATAGCGTCATTCCGCCGTCGATCACCATCACGTGCCCCGTCATGTAGCTGGACTCGTCGGAAGCCAGGTAGACCGCCGCGCTGGCGATCTCGTCCGGCTGGCCCACGCGCCCCACGGCGGTGCGCGTCAGGATCTGGTTCAAGATGTGGGCGTTGTTGGTGAGCGTGGAGGCGAAGCGCGTCTCGATGAGCCCGGGAGCGATGGCGTTCACGCGCACGCCCGCGCCACCCAGCTCGATGGCCAGCGTCTGCGTCATGGAGATGACCGCGGCCTTGGTCATGCCGTACACGCCCTGGAGCGGCGCCGCCCGCAGGCCGGCCACGCTGGTGACGTTGATGATGGAGCCCGGAGCCTTGCGCGCTGCAAGGTGGTTCACGACCTCGCGCGTCATGCCGAAGTAGCCCTCGAGGTTCACCTCGAACGTCTTGCGGAACGCGCCCCAGTCGCAGCTCATCATGGGCCCGAAGTGCGGGTTGGTGGCCGCGTTGTTCACCAGCACGTCCACCTTGCCGAAGTGCGCCACCGTCCGGGCCACGAGCTCGGCGCGGCCCTCGTCCTGGCCCATGTGTGCCGCGACCACGAGCGCGTCGCCGCCCGCCGCGCGGATCTGCGCGGCCACCTCGTCGAGGCCCTCTTGCTTGCGGGCGGCCAAGACTACCTTCGCGCCCGCTGCCGACAGCTGCGAGGCGATGGCCGCGCCGATGCCGCGACTGGCTCCCGTGATGATGGCCACCTTCCCAGCCAGCCGCTGGGGCCCTGCTTCCGTGCTCATGCCGCGTTGATACCACCGCTCGGGGCGGCGGCGTGCGAACTATTCGCCGCGGCCCCGCAGCCGCGCCACGTGCTCGCGCAGCGCCTGGGCGGTCGCCTCGGGCAGCGCGCGCAGGGGCCCCGCGGCGTGGTAGTCGGCATACGCCTGGAGCGCCTCGTCCTTCATCCCCCCGTCTTCGAGCTCGGGGTGATGCGACCAGCGGTACCAACGCAGCCCCCCATCCGTGGACTCCACGGCTTCGTAGCGGCTGTGGTCTTCGCCGTCGTTCCAGCGAAAGGTGCGGTGTTCGAAGCGCATGAAGCGGGCGAGGGCGTCGCGGTCCATCGCGCCACCGTAGCAGTACCTGCCCGCGGGCCAAATCCGCAGCTCGCGGACCGCGCGCGACTTCTGGTATCGTGAGGGTCATGCCCAACTCGAAGCGTCGTTCCAGCAGCACCACGCAGCGTGGCTTCGGCGACACGGACATAGAGCCCCGCACCACCATCCCCATGCTGGGCAGCCCCTCCATCGGCCGCGGTGAGGGCGTGAGCATGGACGAGCACGGTGTGGAGCTCGAGCTGGTCCGCGAGAGCGGCGCGCCGCAGCTCCTGCAGGGGCACTGGCGCGCGGTCGAGGTGTGGACCGCGAACACGATCTACGCGCTGGACGCAGGCTTGGTGTGCGTGTCGGTGCTGGACCGCGCCAGCTACCGCTCGAAGGACGACCACGAGATGCTGGGCGCCACCATGCTGGGCGGTCAGGAGCGCGGCCCGGGCGGCAAGGTCACCACCGTCTCGCACCCGCTGCCGCGCGTGGGAGCCTCCGCGGTGTTCTCGAAGAAGGTGGGCAACCGCACCAGCATCTCCGAGACATCCCCCGTGCTTCGCGTCATCTACCGCATGCGCATCGTGGAGGTCTCGCGGCCTGGCAGCGAGCTCGATTGGTCCGACGTCAGCGGGCGCTGGCCGCAGCGGTGATGATGACGAGCGTGAGCGTTGACGCACCCAGGCGTGTCGCGCATGACGCGGGCATGCCAGCTCCGCTCGACGCCTCCTCCATGCAAGCCGCTCGTCTCCGTCAGGCTTCGCTCACGAAGCCGGCGCTCGCGCTCGGGCGCCTCGAGCAGCTGGCCATCCAGCTGGCGGGCATCCAGCGCACCGCCATCCCGCAGGCCCGCCCTGCCGCCTGCTTGCTCTTCGCGGCCGAGCACCCGGTCACGCGTCACGGTGTCAGCGCCTATCCCAGCGAGGTGACCGCCGCCATGGTGGCCAACTTCGTGGGGGGCGGCGCGGCTGCCAGCGTGCTCTCGCGTCGCCAGGGCATCCCGCTGCAGGTGGTCAACGTGGGGGTGGCCATGCCTGCGCTCCCGGGCGTGGTGCGCGGCGCCTCGGCCGACATGCCCGCAGGCGACCTCCGCACCGAGGACGCCATGCCGCCCGCCACGTTCGACGCTGCGTTTGCGGCAGGCCGGGCCGCCGTGGCGAACCTGGCGGAAGCGCCTCGCGTGCTGCTCCTCGGCGAGATGGGCATCGGCAACACCACGGCCGCGAGCGCGGTGGTCGCCGCGCTGCTCGGCATGAACCCTGAAGACGCCGTGGGCGCTGGCACGGGCGTGGACGCGGCGGGCCGTGCTCGCAAGGTGGCCGTGGTGCACGATGCCCTCGCGCGCCTACCGGCGGGGCTCGCTCCGCTCGAGGTGCTGCGGTGCGTGGGTGGCCGTGAGCTCGCCGCCATCGCGGGCGCCAGCCTCGAAGCCGCCGAGCGCGGCATCGCCATCTTGGTCGATGGCTTCATCGTGAGCGCGGGCGTGCTGGCTGCGGCGCGTCACGAGCCGGGCATCACGCCCTATCTCATCCCTGCGCACCGCTCGCGCGAGGTCGGTCACCGGCGTGTGCTCGAGGCGCTGGTGGGCGACGCGTCGCTCGCGCTCCTGGACCTGGACCTTGCCCTCGGTGAGGCCAGCGGTGCGCTGCTCGCGTTCCCTCTGCTGGAGCTGGCGCTCGCCACCCACGCCGAGATGGCCACGTTCGACTCGGCCGGTGTGCCCGACCGGGAAGAAGGGGAAAGCACGCTGCCGTGACCGACACGCCCGAGCCACGCGCCTCGTCCTGGTTCCCCCGCGACATGCGCGCCGCGTTCGTGTTCCTCACGCGGGTCCCCGTGGGTGGCGGGCCCTACACCGACGAAGAGTGGCAGTCGTCCACCGGGCACTTCCCGCTGGTGGGCGCCGTGCTCGGCGTGGTCCTGGCTACGCTCGCCGCGGCGCTGCTGCCGCACTTCGGCGCTTGGCCCACGGCCCTGCTGGTGCTGGCCGCCTCCATGCTGCTCACGGGCGCGTTCCACGAAGACGGCCTCGCCGACACGGCGGACGCCCTGGGCGGCGCCTTCGATCGCGAGAAGCTGTTCGCCATCCTCAAGGACTCGCGTGTCGGGACCTACGGCGCCGCGGCGCTGGTGGTGTCGCTCGGCCTGCGCGCGGCGCTCTTGGTGGAGCTGGGCAGCGCCATGCCGCTGGCCATCCTGCTCTCGCAGTGCGTGGCGCGCCTGCCGCCCATCGCGCTGATGCAGCAGCTCCCTTATGTGACCAGCGCCAACCCCGAAGAGGGGGCCGAGGCGAAGTCCCGCTTGGTGGCCCGCGCCACCCGCCGCGAGCTGAGCGTGGCCGGCGCTTGGGTGGCGTTGCTGGTGGCCTCGGTGTGGTTCGCGGGCGGCATCTCGCTCGGCCGCGTGCTCGTCATGGGGCTGGCGCTCGCGGGCAGCGCCACGTTGATGGGCATGCGCTTCCATCGGCGCGCGGGCGGCATCACCGGCGACTTCCTCGGCGCCACCGAGCAGGTCAGCGAGTGCATCGTGCTGCTGGTGCTGGTGTGGCACTGACGCTCACCGCTGCGCGCCACGCCGCCACCGACGCCGAGGGCCTGTGTGTGGGCCAGCACGACGTGCCCACGTTCATCACGCCCGAGCAGGCGGCCGCCGCCATTCGTGAGCAGGTCGCGCGTGTGCCGGACGTGGTCCACAGCTCGCCGCTGTCCCGCTGTGCACAGCCGGCCGCGCTGCTGGCCGCCGCGTGGGGCTGCCCGCACCGCGTGGACGCGCGCCTGCTGGAGATCCACTACGGCGTCTGGCAGGGCCGCGCATGGACGGCGATCGAGCTGGAGGACGGTGAGCGCTTCGCGGAGTTCATGCAGCACTGGCAGCACGCCGCGCCGCCCGGCGGAGAGGGGCTTCGTGACCTCGAGCGGCGTGTGGCCAGCTGGTACGCGGAGCTGGGCGCGGGGGACCACTTGCTGGTGGCCCACGCGGGAGTGGTGCGCGCGTTGCGCGTGCTGACCGGGGGAGGCGACTGGGCCAGCGCGATGCAGCGGGGCGTTCCGCATTTGCTGGTGGAGACGCTCGTTTCCCGGTCGTGATCCGTCATCGTGGACGTTGTCCTGGGCGTTGTCGGCGACGGCGACGGCGACGATCTCCCACTACGCCATCCACACGGCGAATGCCCCACACACCACGGTCGACCGACGGGACTTTCGTCGCCGTCGCCGTCGCCGTCAAAGACCACGCTCACGACAACGCAGAGCAAAGGCCCTCGCAGGCTTTGGGGCGCCCAGTTGCCCACCAGTCAGGACACGCTAGGTCTCATGTATGTTGAAGCATACATCCGCCGACATGCTCCTCGCTTGTGTGGTCTTGTCGGTCGTCGGCATGATGATCCTGCCCCTGCCGACCATGCTGCTCGACGTCTTGGTGGCGGCCAACATCGCCGTCGCCGTGCTGCTCCTGTTGGTAGCCATGTACGTGCGCTCGGGGCTCGAGCTGAGCGCGTTTCCCACCATCCTCTTGGTCACCACGCTCTACCGTCTGGCGCTCAACGTGGCGTCCACCCGCCTGATCCTGCTGCAGGCCGACGCGGGGGAGGTCATCGCGGCGTTCGGTGACTTCGTGGTGCAGGGCAACTACGTGGTGGGCGCCGTCGTCTTCCTGATCCTCACGCTCATCCAGTTCCTGGTCATCGCGAAGGGCAGCGAGCGTGTGGCCGAGGTGGGCGCGCGCTTCGCCCTCGACGCCATGCCCGGCAAGCAGATGAGCATCGACGCGGAGCTGCGCAGCGGCGCCCTCAGCCAGGAGGAGGCGCGCAGCAAGCGCCACCAAATCCAGCGCGAGAGCCAGTTCTACGGCGCCATGGACGGCGCCATGAAGTTCGTGAAGGGCGACGCCATCGCGGGCATCGTCATCACCGTCGTCAACGTCCTCGGCGGCCTCGTCATCGGCGTGATGCAGCGCGACCTCAGCGCGGGGGACTCGCTGCGCATCTACGGGCTGCTCACCATTGGTGACGGGCTGGTCTCGCAGATCCCCGCGCTGCTCATCTCCACCGCGGCGGGCCTGGTCGTCACGCGCGTCGCCAGCGAAGACGCCGACGCGTCGCTCGGCCGCGACGTGGCCAGCCAGGTCTTCGGTCACCCGCGCCCGCTGCTCATCGGCGCGGGCTTCCTGGCGCTCTTGGGCGTGGTCCCCGGGCTGCCCACCATCCCGTTCTTCGTGCTGGCCGGGACCTTCGCCGCGGCGGGTCACGCGCTCACCCGACAGCAGCGCGTGCCGGTCTCCGTGGAGGCCATCCACATCGAGCGCGAGAGCGCGCGCGAGACGCGGGCCCGAGCGGCCATGGTGCCCATCGTGGTGCCCATCGCCATCGAGCTGGGGAGCGAGCTGGCCCGCCAGATCACGGACGGCCGGGGCGGCGGCGAGCTGCTCGAGGAGCACGTGCCCGCGGTGCGCGATGCGCTCTTCCTGGACCTGGGGCTGGCGGTTCCGGGCGTGCGCGTGCGCGAGTCGTCCGGCCTCGAGGCCCACGGCTTCGTGGTCTCGGTGCAAGAGGTGCCCGTGGCCCGCGGCGAGATCCCGAGCGGTCACGTGCTGGCGCTCGACACCCCAGCCTCGCTGGAGAGCCTGGGGCTGCTCAGCCTCCCTGCGGCGGACCCCATGGGGGCGCCTGCCTGCTGGATCGACGGCTCGCAGGCCCAGCTGGCCCTGGACGCCGGCATCACCGTGCTGACCCCCGCCGCCTTCGTGGCGCGCGCGCTGCACATCAGCATCTCGCGTCGGGCCACCGAGCTGCTGGGCCTGCAGGAGGTGCAGTCCATGTTGGAGCAGCTGGAGCGGGCGTACCCGGCCGTGGTGCGCAACGTGACCCCCAAGCCCGTGCCGCTGCCCCTGCTCACCGAGGTGCTGCGCCGGCTGGTGGAAGAGCGCGTGTCCATCCGGCCGCTGCGCGAGATCTTGGAGGCGCTGTCGGTGCACGCCCCGACCGAGCGTGACCCGGTGCAGCTCACCGAGCTGGTGAGGGCGTCGCTGCGTCGGCAGCTCACTCACCGGCACGCTCCTGCGGGCACCTTGGCGGTGTTCACGGTGGACGGCCTGATCGAGGACTCCGTGCGCGACGCCATCCAGCGCACGGCAGGCGGCACCTATCTGGCCCTGCCGCCCGACCAGGCGCGGGACATCATCGAGGCGGCCCGCCGGACGCTCTCGCCGCTCTCGCCCACGCGTCAGGTGGTGCTCACGCAGCGCGATGTGCGCCGCTTCCTGCGGCGGCTGCTGGAGGTGGAGCTGCCCGACGTGACCGTGCTCTCGTACCAGGAGCTGGCCCCAGAGGTGAACGTCCAGCCGCTGGGTCAACTGGGCCTGGCCGGGCTCCACCGTTGACGGCCTGCCCCCCACCCGTCGTGAATGCGTCGCAGAGCGTGTGAACCAACCTTCACGATCCAATCGCGGCGATCTCCGCACAAGCGGAGCCCACCCTGGCGATCCCACGGGCAAAGTGCGAAAACCAAGGAACTCGCAGCCCGGGTGAATGGCTGGCACTCTCCTTGCGTACAATCTCTGCGACGCGCACTCGCGCCCCCCGCAACTGATTGCTCCGGCACACCACCAAGGGTTCTTCCGAAATGACTCGGATCTCTAAGTTCACGCTCCTCCTCACCACCGTCCTGGCTCTTGGCGGCGTGCCCGAGCAGGCCTCCGCCCAGTGCGACCCCAACGCGGCATTCTGTGCCGACGCCCAGGGTCCGCGTGGCCGTCGCGCCACCGTCCAGGTCGTACGGCGCCCGCGCACCGTCGTGGTGCAGCCCGCGCCGCCCCCGCCGGTGTACGTGGTCCAGCCCCAGCCGGTGGCCCCGCCTCCGCAGCCGGTCTACGTGGTGCAGCCGCCTCCCCCGCAGCGCGTGGTGGTCATCCAGCCGGCGCCGCCGCCCCCGCAGCGGGTCGTCGTCATCCAGCAGGCCCCCCCGCCTCCGCAGCAGCAGGTGGTGGTCATGCAGCCGCAACAGCAGGTGGTCGTGGCCCAGCCGCGCGCCCGCTGGACCATGGATGACGCCAACCGTCGCCGCGTTGGTCTGCACGCCGAGATTGGTGGCGTCGTCGGGCGCCAGGTGCAGATGGGAGGCTTCGCCGCTGGTCTGCGCCTCCGCCCGGTCCCGTTCCTGGGTATCGACGTCACGGCGGGTGTCTACTTGGGACAGGACTACGTGGGCAACGACCGCCTCGAGGTGCCCTTCCGCGTGGACGTGCGCTTCTTCGTGAACCCACAGAGCCGCGTCCAGTTCTACGCCCTCGTCGGGGCAGGCGTGTCCGTGGCCCGGGCAGAGAACTACGACGTGTTCACCGGCGTGCTCCTGCAGCGTGACTTCACCCACGTGGGTGGCGAAGTCGGCGCCGGCGTCGAGTTCCGCCTCAACCGGGCCCTGGCGTTGAACCTGGACGTGCGTGGCTTCCTCCGCCAGCGCGTGGACTCCGACCCCCGCCCCGAGTACGTGGAAGAGGATCTCTACGGCAACATCCTTCGCACCACCGACACGAGCGCTGGCGTGACCCTCAACCTGGGCGGCACCATCTACTTCGGTCGCTAGTCAGCCCCTGAGACACCTGCAGAGCCTCCTGGTCCACCCGACCAGGGGGCTCTCGCGCTTCCGTCGGCCGAGGGGCAGCGCTTCGTTTCCGAAGGCGCGCGCGAGTGTGTCATCCTGCGGGCATGTCCCGGGATCGGTCCGCCGACATCCACATGAAAGACGGAATCTTGCGGCGCGGTCGCAAGGTGGGTCACGCGGACGCCAAGGGGCGCATCCGCGAGCGGGACAGTCGCTTCAAGAAGGGGCGCGAGCTCGGCTACGTGGACGACAAGCAGCGCGTCCGTCGCCGGCGCGGGCGCCTCGGGCAGCGCGGGGAGATCGTGGCCGTCATCCGGGGCAACGCCGTCTACGGGCGCGACACCGTGCTCGCGGCCGGTCCCAAGCTCGGCTACATCGACGAGCGTGGCAACGTCTGCCAGGTGGACTGCCTGGCGTTCAAGGGTCGCGTCGTCGGACGTGCGCGCGGCGCGGATCCAGAGTCGGCGCTCGGCTACTTCGTGCTCAAGTTCGAGGACGTGGCCACCCACGTGCTGGTCTTGGAAGAGAAGATCCGCGCCTCCGAGGACCAGTTCGCGTTCTTGCCGCGCGTGCGCGCCACGCGTCAGTTGCTGCCCGAGGTGGACGCCCTGGGCGACTTCGACGCCCTGTTCGAGAAGCTGGACGACCTCGAAGAGCTCTGCGTGGTGGGTCTGGGCGACCACTTCACCGCAGAGGGCGGCCTCGGCCGCTTGCTCACCGAAGGCGTGACCATCGATGGCCTGCGCGGCGAGTTGGTGTCGCTGCTCGGGGGCGAGCGCCGCACGCAGGTGGACGCGCTGCTCTACCGCGCGCGCGGCGCGGTGGACGCCATCAGCGAGGGGCGCATCCCCACGCTCGCGGATCTCGAGGGGCCACCCGAGCCGGAACCCGAGCCCGAGCCCGAGCCGGAGCCCGAGCACGAGGCTGGCCGCCTGACGCGCTCGCTGGTGTCGCTAGACCGCCTGCGCACGGAGCTGGCGCGCATCGCGCAGGACCCCACGGCCCCGGCCGAGGAGCTCATCGACCGGGCGCGGCGCACCATCGGCAGCTACCTCGAGACGGGCGAAGAGACACGGCGATCTCCCAGCACCATGCCGCCGCCTCCGCCAGGCGAGCGGGGAGAGCGCGGGGAACGGGGCAGCGTGCGGCCGGCCGCGCTCATCGCCGGGGCCCACCAGGTCCGTGGCGTGGTGGAGCAGCGCCTCGACGAGGTGCGCGACTGGCAGCGCAGCCAGGGCGACAAAGTGCTGGTGTGGAAAGACGGCATCAAGCGCATCGCCCTCGGCGATGACGACGACGACGACGCAGACGGCTACGAGCGGGAGTAGCCCGACGAACCGTCAACCCTTGGGGCTGCTGCGCAGCAGGTCGGTGAGCAGCGCCGCGCAGGTGCGCTCGCACATGTCGAACACCAGCTCGAAGCCCTCGGGGCCGCCGTAGTACGGGTCGGGCACCTCGTCGTCGCCCGGCGCGGCCAGCGGGTCGAAGGCGCGGAAGAGCGCGATTTTGGCGCGGTCCTCGTCGTCCCGCGCCAGTCGCTGCAGGCTCTCGAGGTTGCTGCGGTCCATGGCCAGCACGCGGTCGAAGCGGTCGAAGTCGGCCGCGGTGAAGTGCTCGGCCACCCCCGGGAGTGAGAACCCGCGACGGCGGGCGGTCTCCTCGGCGCGGCGGTCCGGGCGCGCGCCCACGTGCCAGGCGCCGGTGCCAGCACCAGCCACCGAGATCACGTCTTCGAGGCGACGCTCGCGCACCAGGTTCTCCATGACGCCGTGGGCCGTGGGGGAGCGGCAGATGTTGCCGAGGCAGACGAAGCAGACGCGGATCATCGCGCCGCATCCTACCCCAACGCGCGCCTCAGTCGGTGACCCAGACTCGGCTGCTGCGGAAGGCCGTCTGGTGCGTGACCACGCCGTGCCAGCCCGCGGGGATCTCGGGCCACGTGAACTCGAACACGCGCTGCGCGTCCACCGGCGACAGGTTCACGCAGCCGTGGCTCACCAGCTGCCCGAAGCGCTCGTGCCAGAACGCGGCGTGCAGCGCGATGCCCTGCTCGAAGTACTGCGTGTAGGGCACGTCCTCGATGCGGTAGCGGTCGCTGTCCACGTCTCCGCCCAGGTTGCTCATGGTGCTGGTGATCATCTTGCGCTGGATCCGGAAGATGCCGCGCGGCGTGGGGTGCGCGGGGTCACCGCTCGACACCAGCGTGCTGTAGACGGGATCGCTGCCGCGGTAGAGCGTGAGCGTCTGCTCGCCGAGATCCACGTGCACCCAGGGCTCGTCGGCAGCGACTTCGAACGGCGGCTCGGCCAGCTCGGCCACGCCGATGTACCAGGCGCGCGCGAAGCGGTCGCCGTCCAGCACGTGCATCACGTTGCCGTCGAACCACTCGCGCCGCTGCCACGAGCCCACGATGGTCCCGGCTGGGATGATCTCGGCCTCGGCGTCACGGAAGAAGCGCCAGTCTCCGCTGCGGCGGTCCTCGTCCCGCAGGTCAGGCAGGCGCTCGCGCGGGCGGATGTCTTGCCGTGCCCACGGGATGGGCAGCGGGCGCTCGGCGTTCACCTCGACACCATGGAAAGTGCTGCCGTCTTTCCGGTGCAGCTGCACGCGCAGGATGTAGCGACCGGTCACAGTGCGCGCGTAGCGGCGCTCTTCGCGGCGCACGATGCCTGCCATGGCCACGATCACGCCGCGGTCGAGGAAGCGCGCCACGCGGGCAGGAGGGGCGTCGGTACCGCGCGTGGCGCTGCGCATGCGCTCTGCTTGCTCGGGGCTACGCGCCCGCAGGGCCAGGTAGCGCGCGGCCCAGGCCATGACCTCCGTGTGCTCGTCGCGCGTGGGCGGGTTGTGGTACTCGGGCACCAGGTCCTCTTTGACCTTCAGGTACTCGTACGGCAGCGGCGCTTCGCGGTCCGCCGCCACCGCCGAGGCGTCCGCTTCGGGAGGCTCGCTGCCGATCTCGAGGCCCTGGCCAGCGCACGCGTAGCCCGTGGGGTTCACCGCGTGCCAGCCCGTGGCGCAGCGCGGCGAGGGCGTGCCCTCGGTCTTCACGCGCACACGCGCGCCCAGGCGCAGCCAGCCAATCACGGTGGCGTTGGGCTCTGGTGCAGCGCGCACGGGCAGCTGCACGCCGGTCACCAGCGCGTGGCTGGGGTACTCGGCGTCGATGCGGGCCTGCTCCTCGGCGGCGCGCCCGGCGGCCTCCTGCTCGGCAGCTGACAGCGAGGCGGCGCTCTCGTCAGAGGACGAGGCTGCCTGCCCCTCGCGCGGGCCGCGCTCGCAGGCCAGCGCCCCGAGGAGGCCAGTCAGGATCAGGGCTCGCCAGGTCAACACGTCATCAATCAGCGGTAGTCTCGAGGTCCACGTCGAACTGCAACAGCATACCCAGGGCAGGGCACTCTATGCCGATCTGCGTGCACAGGGCTGGGTAGAGGTCGTCGGCATCCACCAGGGCCAGCTCGCTGCGGGTCATGCTGCAGGACACCTGGTCTTCGAGGCGCCGCACGTTGGCGCGCAGCTCGTTCATGCAGGTCTCCAGCTCGCCCACGGTCGTGTCACATGCGTCGAACGCGTTCGCGTTGATGTTGTCGCAGCTGGTCACCTCGGGGGGAGGTGCCTCGTTGACGCATTCGCTGCGCACCTCGCCACACGAGATCGCCGCGGAATCCACCAGCACGCCGGCCGCGGTGCAGATGGTCCGCGTCACGGGGCCGGTGGCCAGGGCAAGCAGCTCGTTGCTGATCGCCACGCAGAGGTCACTCAGGTCCTCGGGGGTGGCGTCGTCGAAGACGGTCTCGGGTGGGACGTCCGTGCCGAACGAGCCGGTGCCGCACGCCGCGAGCAGAGAGGAGAGGACTACGAGGAGGGTAATGTGGGTTTGTGTGCGCATCGGCAGAGCCTAGATCGCTTCGGAAGACGCGTCGAGGCTGGTGGTGCTGGCTCAGCCGCCGCTCCCAGGAGGCTGCGCCTCGCGGGCCCGCTCCAGCACCAGCTGGGCCAGCAGATCGTGCACGCCGAGGGGGGCCGTGACGCGCCACGTGACCCCTGCGTGCTGGCTCGCGGCCTCGGCCACCAGGCGCGGGATGTCCTCGGTGGCGTGGCGCCCGGGCGCGAGCATGAAGGGCACCACCGTGACGTCGGCGGCGCCCTGGCGTACGGCGTCGCCCAGCGCCGTGGCGATGTCGGGCGCGGCCAGCTCCATGTGCGCCCCGAGCACGATGTCGTACTCGCCCTTGGTGCGCAGCAGCGTGGCCACGGCGCCGACGCTCTCGTTGGCCACCGCCACGCGGCTGCCGTGGTCCACGATCAAGAGCGCGCGTACCATGCTCAGTGGAACTCCCGCAGGTGCGTGATGTACCAGGCGTCGTCCCAGGTGATGAGCGTGCGCACCTCGATGGCTCGCTCCACGCGCGCGCCGTTCACCTCGGTGCTGTAGATCAGCTGGTTGCGGCGCGCCGACCAGTAGGGCAGGCGGTTGGCTTCTTCGCGCACCGCCACCCAGCTGCGCCGCCGCGAGAACTCGAGCCGCTCGAAGCGCGCGTCCGCCGGGACGTCCGCGTGCAGCGCGTGAACGTCGGCGTGGAACTCACGCATCAAGCGGTCGTAGATGGTGTCCGGGTTGGCCACGCCCTTGATCAGCGCGAACGCGGGTCGCGGCAGGTAGGCCGCCGAGGCCAGCTCCGGGTCGTCTGCCACGATGCCGCGCAGCAGCGTCCGCGCGCGCTCGAGGTCGGCCTCCGCGAACGGCGGCATGGGCGGCGCGGTGCGAAGGCTGGGGCTGTTGTGTGCGGGGACGGCCAGCGGCTCGGCGGCCGGCTGCGCGTGACTGCCGAGGTGCGCGCTGGTGGCGAGCAGTGCGGTGAACACAGCGGCGGTGAGGAGCGAGCGAGAGCAGGTAGGGACGTGGGTGGTCACACGAGAGGGTTCGCAGGTTCGTCGCCGCTGCGCAAACCCCGAGCCTGCATGGTAGCGTGCCGAGATGGGCCAGGCGCCGTCCATCCTCGCCATCGACTCGAACATCTCGCACGACGCGTCCGTGACGGTGGTGCGGGACGGCGAGCTCTTCGCGGTGGAGTGCGAGCGGCTCGATCGTGTGAAGAAGTCGGGCGGGTACCGGGTGTCCATCGAGCGGAGCCGCGACGGGCTCACCTACCACCTCTCGAATCACGGCGATATCACGGACGCCATCCGCTACTGCATGGACTTGGCGGGGCTGACCCAGGTGGATCACGTGATTCACACCGGACAGCCGAAGTACGTCCGGTTCCTCGAGCTAGCGCGCTACATGGCGCCCGGGGCGCAGATTCAGTCCTTCCCGTCCCATCACCTGGCTCACGCCTGCAGCGCTTTCTACTACGCCGACTTCCCGCGCGCCGCCGTGCTCGTGGTCGACGGGTCCGGACCCGAGCGTGATTCCGCCGCGTCGCTGCTCCAGTCCTCGTACTTCTTCGACGGAACCAATGTGCGAGGTGTGCGCCGCACCGGGACCACCGCCTATCACCAGCAGGGAATAGGCCTCAACTACATGATGCACACCTTCCTCCTCGGGCACGAGGAAGGGTCCATCATGGGGCTCTCGTCCTATGGGGACGCCGCCCGCTATCCTCAGTCCATGCTGTACGAGTCGGAGGGACACATCTACGTGGACCCTAGCCGGTTGCCTCACCGTGTCAGCACCCACTGCCGCGAGGCCACCGAGTGCACGCTGCTGGGCCACTACGGTCTCAGCCTGGAAGAAGTCCACGAAGCGCGTGGTCACATCGAGAGCAGCGTGCTGGCCGACGTGGCGGCCCGGGTCCAGCAGGAGACCGAGCAACGGATGGTCCAACTGGCCAACGAGCTGTACGAGGCCACGGGCTGTGAAGCGCTCTGCATGGCCGGCGGGGTGACTCTCAACAGCGTGGCCAACCACAAGATCCTCGAGCAGACGCCGTTTCGCGAGGTCTTCATCCAGCCTGCGGCCCATGACGCTGGAATCAGCTTGGGGCTGGCGCTCTTCGCGCACCATCACCTGCACGGAGCTCCGCGGCGTCGGCGGCGCAACGTGTATTTGGGCAAAGCGTACACGGACGCCGAGATCGAGACTGCCCTGGCTCTCTACGCAGACCGCGTCACGTGGGAGCGGGTGCCCGCGGCCGCCCCTGCTGCGGCCGACCTCTTGGCGTCGGGCGAAGTCATCGGGTGGTTTCAGGGGCGCATGGAGTTCGGGCCGCGCGCGCTCGGGCACCGCTCCATCCTCGCGCACCCGGGGTCTCTGGCCATCCGTGACCGCGTCAACGACATCAAGCAGCGCGAGCGCTGGCGACCGCTGGCCCCGTCTGTCCTGGCGTCGGCACTGCCAGACTACTTCGAGATGCGCTGCCAGAACGCCTATATGCTGTTGGTCGCGCAGGTCACCGAGCGCGCGCGACGAGAGGCCCCCGCCATCGTCCACGTGGACGGCACGGCGCGTCCCCAGGCCGTCGAGCCCGACGCCAGCCCCTTGCTCCACGAGCTCATCACGGCCTTCGCGGCGCGCACTGGGCTCCCCATGGTGCTCAACACCTCGCTCAACACCAAGGGCGAGCCGCTCATCGAAAACCCAGAGCAGGCGCTGGTCTTCTTGCTGAGCAGCGGTGTCGATGCCCTGGTCGTCGGCAGCTTCGTGGCGCGACGCGGCTCGGGCGCTGGGCGAGTGCCCGCCATCACCGTACTCAAGACTCCGGATGAAGGGCCGCCCATCGATCTCGAGCGCTGCCGCCCGCATCTCGAGAGCGCGCTAGTGGGCCTCGATGTCCGGGACATCGCGTACTTCAAGGGCGAGTACCACGTGATCTTGGGGGTCGTGGTGGGGTCCGAGCAGCGAACTCTCGATCTGGGCTTCCAGGTGGTCGACGGTCGCGTCGGTTCGCTCATGAACCTCCGTCGCGGCAAGGCGTTTGCCGAGCGCCATCGTAGGCTGGTCGAGCCCTTCATCACCGCATTCGAGCGGTTCCTGGCCGAGTCGAGCGAGCCCAGATAGCTGAAGAAGCTTCCAGTCCGCGATGCGCCACTCGCCGACGTTCTCCGCTTCCCGCGCCATCCGGCTGGCCATGTGTGGCTGCACCGCCTGTGACCACCATGAGGAATGCTGCGGGGAGGCTCGCGAGCTGACGCGTGTCACGGTCGGGGACGCCGAGGTCACGCTCTCCGTGGACGTGCTGGACCATCACCGGCCGCTCATCCCTCGCGTGCGATCCAGACTGGAGCGGGCCGCCCGCAGGCTGCTCCACCATGGAGCGCGAGCGTGGTCACACTGCCGCACGGGGCCTCGGAAACAAGGGGAATGCGAGCTCCAGCGCGCCCGGAGCGCGGTGGCACGCGCCTCGCAACGCGTGTGTCTCGAAGGAGACCACCCATGACCCGCAACAGCACGCATCCCCCGTCCACCACTCTCTCGCGCGAGCGCACCAGCGTCACGTTCTGGGGCGTCCGAGGCAGCCTCGCAGCCCCCGGCGAGGCCACGCGCCGCATCGGCGGAAACACCAGCTGCGTGGAGCTGCGCAGCGGAGCCACCTCGCTGATCTTCGACGCGGGCACCGGCCTGCGCGCGTGCGGCGAGGCGCTCGTGCGTGAGCCCGCGCGCGACCTGCACCTCTTGCTCTCGCACCTGCACTGGGACCACATCCAGGGCTTCCCGTTCTTCGTGCCGGCCTACGTGCCCGGCACGCAGCTGGTGGTGCACGGGCCCTGTGCGCAGGACACGCTGCGCGAGACTCTCGAGACGCAGATGCGGGCGCCCAATTTCCCGGTGCGCTTCGCCGACCTGCGCAGCCACGTGGAGCTGCGGGGTACGCAGGCGGGAGTCACACAGCACCTGGGTGACTTTGCCGTGCGCGCGGCCCTCCTGAACCACCCGGGCGGCGTGTTTGCCTATCGCATCGAGTCGAGTGACGCGGTGGTGGTGTACTCCGACCGACCACGAGCACGGCAGCGCCGCGGACGAGCGCTTGGTGGAGCTGGCCAAGGGCGCCGACGTCCTGATCTACGACGCCATGTACACGCCCGAGGAGTACCGCGGCGAGGCCGGTCCCAGCCGCGTGGGCTGGGGACACTCCACCTTCGAGGAAGCCGCGCGCGTGGCCACGGCGGCGGGCGTGAGGCAGCTGGTGCTGTTCCACCACGACCCCTCGCGCAGCGACGACCAGGTGGACGCGCTGGTGTCCCGGGCGCGCGCGCTGTTCCCCAGCACCATCGCGGCGCGCGAGGGCCTGCGCCTGCTGCCCGGTGCGGGAGACCAGAGCGAGGCCGTGCTGCACGCACGAGTCGCGTGAACGCGCGGAGGCGAGTAGGCTCCGTGCACATGTCTCGGCTCTCGTTGCTGGTCGATCTGTCTGCGGTGCTGGGCCGGCAGATCGACCTCGACACGCTGCTCGCGGCAGCGGCCACCCGCATCGCCGAGGCCCTGCACGCCGAGCGCGCCACCATCTGGATCGCCGATCCGGGCGAGGGCGGCCTGGTCTCGCAGGTGGCCGTGCTGCCCGAGGTGGCGCGGCTGGTCCAGCCGCTCGGCGTGGGGCTCTCGGGGCGCGTGGCCCAGACCGGGGAGCGCCTGCTCATCCCCGACGTCACGCGCGATCCACGCTTCGACAAGCGCACCGACCAGCAGACCGGCTGGACCACGCGCAGCATGCTGGTGGTGCCCATCCGCGAGCAGCCCGACCAGCCCATCCGCGGCGTGCTGCAGGTGCTCAACAAGGTGTCGGGCACCTTCGTGCAGGAGGACCTCGACTACGTGACCGCGCTCGGCCGGCAGCTGGCGCTGGTGTTCTCGCTGACCAGTCTGCACGCGGAGCGGCGCACGCAACCGGGCCTCACGCTGCGCGGGCGCTTCAACAAGGTCATCGGGCGCAGCCCCGCCATGGACGCCGTGTACCAGCGCATCATGCTGGCCGCCGAGACCGACGCCACGGTGCTGCTGCAGGGCGAGACGGGCACCGGCAAGGGCGTGTTCGCGCGCGCCATCCACGATAACTCCAAGCGCCAAGCCGGACCGCTGGTGGTGCTGGACGCCACCACGCTGCCGGCCCAGCTCATCGAGAGCGAGCTCTTCGGTCACGAGCGCGGCGCCTTCACGGGAGCCAACCGGCGCGTGCTCGGCAAGGTGGAGCTGGCGCAGGGCGGCACGCTGCTGATCGACGAGATCGGCGACCTGCCGCTCGAGAGTCAGGGCAAGCTGCTGCGGCTGTTGCAAGACCGCGAGTTCGAGCGCGTGGGCGGGCGGGAGACCATCGCGTCCAGCGCGCGTGTGGTGTGTGCCACGCACCGGGACCTCGAGCGCATGGTGGCGGAGGGGCGCTTCCGCCAAGACCTGCTCTACCGCGTGAAGGTGGTGCAGATCGCCATCCCGCCGCTGCGCGAGCGCGGCGCCGCGGAGATAGCGCTGCTGGCGGCGCACTTCGGGCGCATGTACGCCGAGCGCTACGGTCGCCCGCAGCCCGAGTGGACACCGCGGGTGCTGGACTCGCTCGCCGCGCACGCGTGGCCCGGCAACGTGCGCGAGCTGGAGCACTGGGTGGAGAGCGCCGTGGTGCTGTGCCCGGACGGACAGCTGCAGCCCTTCGAGCCACATGCGTCCACGCCGCCCACGCTGCGCGACGAGCGGGTGGTGCTGTCAGGCATCCCGATGGGGCTGACGCTGGACGAGGCCATTCGCGCTTACGCCCAGCGCGCGCTGGACGACGCGGGCGGCAACAAGACCGAGGCCGCGCGTCAGCTGGGAATCGGACGCAACCGGCTCGCACGGGTGCTGGGTAGCGCCTGATCCAAGCGGCCACCGTGACAGCAGCGGGCCCGCGATCCGATCACCGCGGCGCCGACCGCCCCCCGGGGGGGGGTTGCGCAGCGGCGGAAAAATGTGCTCATCATGGAACCGGTGGTGTTCTCGCGCGGCGCTGCGCCTCGTCGTTGCGAGCCTCTCGGTGGCGCATGGGTGCGAACATGGCGCTGCACGATTTCTTCATGAAGCTCAACGTGGCTACGGCTGGGCAGAACCCGAACGACGGGCTTCATCGCGCCCTGGCCGGCGTAGGTCTCCAGCCGCGTAGCCAGAGCGGAGCGCAGGCCGAGTACGGTGGCCAGTTCGAAGGGCGGCCTGCGATGCTTCGTGTGGACGGTAGCGCCGTGACCGCAGCCGGAAACGCGGCATACGGCCGGGCCATCGGTACTGAGGTAGCGGCGGGCCTCGGGCTGATCTCGGGGGGCTTCGCCGACTGGCGCAACCAGATGAACGAGCTGCACTCCCGGCGCGGGATGCGTGAGGCTCGCATGAGCTTCCACTTCGGCCTGGATGGTGGGCGCCCACCGGCAGCGCAGGTGCTGGTCTCGCGCGACGCGAGCATGGGCCACCCCGTGGCGCAGGACGTGTTCGTGCAAACCAGCCAGGAGGCGTGGCCGCACGTGACCCAAGCCTTCGTGGTGCAGCGCCTTCAGCAGGGGTCGTTCGACCAGATCCGCACGCAGCCCAACTCGACCTGGATCGAGGCCATCTTCATGCCTCGCATGGCGGACTACCAGCGCGTGGCGGCCGACCCTGCCGCCTTCGGACGCATGGTGGGCGGGACGCTCGGGGCCATGTCGGGGCTCGTCCAGATCTTGTGCCCGCGGTGACCCACCTCACGGCCCAACACCGCTGCGTCACGGTCTCCACGTGAGCGCTTGCGCGGGCGCCGTCGCGACGCCGTGACCAACGCCATCGTCGCAAGGCAGGCGGGCCACGCGCTCGCGCCCTCTCCGCGTTCGACGCTGCATCCCCCGCCCGTGCTTGGCGGGACGGGGCCGGCATCCACGTTGCCCATCCCGGCGTCCGGCACGATGACCGGGTCGCCCACGATGATGCTGTAGCCCTGCGTGATGGCGCAGAAGTACATGCCCCGCGCGATGACCGTGAACGTGTAGACCGCGTCGCCCGCGGGCAGCGTGCCCGAAAGGGTGCCGTCGGTTGCGAGCGAGACGCCACCAGGGAGAGTTCCCGAACCCAGCATGTACGTGAAGTCGCCGCTCAGGCCCGTGACGCTCAGCGTGGCGTCGTAGCTCGCGCCCGGCTCACCTCCGGGCAGCGCCGCAGGCAGGAACGTGAGCGCTGGACACTGACCGATGGGCCTGACGTTCACGAGGCCCTCGCAGCCGTTCGCGTCGGTGGCCCGGATGTCGAGGTTGGTCTCCGACGAGTCCCCGAGCGTGCCCGACAGCGTGGCCGTGCTGGCGTCCCACATGAGCGGAGCCACCAGACCGCCAGTCGCGCTCCACGTGTACGGTCCCGTTCCGCCGCTGGCCGTGAACGTCTGCGCGTAGGGAACGCCCAGCACCGGGTTCGGAATGGTGGCCGGCGAGATCGTGATGGTGGGGCAGTCGGTCTCCACCGTGTACGTGCGCGCGACCGAGCAGCCCGTCGCGTCGGTGGCGGTGATGGTCACGGACCCGCTGGCCATCCCCCCCGTGGCGGTGCCGGTGATGCTGCTGCCGTTGATGCCGAGACCTGGTGGCAGCGAACCGCTGGTGACCTGGTACGTGTACGGCAGCATGCCTCCGGTGGTGGAGAGCGCCTGCGAGTACGGCACCGTGGACACCACGCTCGGCAGGGTGCTGGGCGACAGCGAGAGGGGGTTGCACACCTTGAAGCATGTGGAGAACGCCGACGTGTGGGAGGCGGCGATGCTGATGGCGGTGGCCGTGATGTAGCGGCCCAGCGGGACGTCCGCTCCGAACGACCCCACCAACGTGGCGTGCCCCGAAGCGTCGGTGGTGATGCCAGCGCCGCCGAAGAGAGTCTCGCCGCGGCCGCCCGCCTCGCAGCTCGCGCTGTCGAAGTACTCGATGGCGTACTCCGTCGACGGGTTGCCCTCGAACGAGCCCTCGAGCGAGATGCTCCCGGCGCTCGGCACCGCCGACGTGAGGACGGGCGTGCTCGGCAGGACGCTGCCGGTGATGCCCCCCGTGGCGTGATCGAAGATGGAGTTACCCTCCACGATGGCGGTGCCCCCGGACTCGAAGCGCACGCCGTGCCCGTTGTGCGCGATGAGGTTGCCGTTCATCAGCGAGCCGATTCTCACCGCGGTGGCTCCGGAGACCAGCACGCCCGTCCCGTTTCCGAGCGAGCCGCTGCCCGTTGCGGGCACACCGATGCGATTGCGGAAGACGGCCGCGCCCGACCCGAAGAACCCGATCTCGACGGCGGCGCCCGTGTTGCCGGAGATCACGTTGGCCTGGTCCGCCATGCCCCCTCCGATGATGGCGGAGCTCGCTTGCACGGTGACGCCCGTGCCGTTGGGGATGGCGAGCGTCCCTGTGTGGTCGGTGCCGATGTAGTTGCCCACCACGCGCCCCTGGTTCCCGCCCAGGTACACACCCGTGACGTTCCCCGAGATGACGTTGCGCGTGGCCGCCGAGTTGCCGCCGACGTAGGCGATGCCCAGCCCCGAGTGCACGCCGATGGCGTTCGGGATGGCCGCCGTGCCTAGCGCGTTGGTGCCGATCAGGTTGCCCGCCACGGTGAACGTGCTGCCGACGCTCCCTTCGACGCCCGCGCCCGTGTTGCCCGAGATGACGTTGCCCGGGCCCACGTACGCGCCGGTGGTGGAAGCGTCCATCTGGACACCCACGCCGTTTGGCGCGGCGGCTGTGCCAGCGCCGTTGGTCCCGATGTAGTTGCCGCGGATGACGGTGCCGTTGCTCGTCCCCGAGGCGAAGACCCCGGCGCCCACGTTCTCGCTGATCAGGTTGCGGTCGCTCGCGGCGGATCCGCCCACGGTCACCGAGCTCTCGTACACCCACACGCCGCCGCTGTTGTGGTGAACGTGGCAGGCGCGGATCACGGAACCCGGCGACGAGGAGAAGACCACCGCGCGGTCGCTGAAGTTGCGCAGCTCGAGGCCCGCGATGGTGGCGCTGACTCCGGTGACGAAGAAGGCCCGGGTGGCCGTCCCGCCCGCACCGTCCAGGGCCACTAGCGGCGTGCCGGCGTATCCCGTCTGCATGGTCCCGTCGATCGTGATGGCCACCTGCACCTGGGGCAGCGGCGTGGCCAGCTGGATGACAGCTGGCGTCGACGGCAGCGCGAACGAGATGGTGTGCGGCGCGCCCGCAGTGTTGGCGTTCGCCAGGGTGAGCGCCTCGCGCAGCGTGCCCGCGCCAGCGTCGTCGGTGCTGGTCACCGTGTAGGTCGCGGCGCTGGCTGCGGAGGCCGTGGCGAGCACGACGAACACTGAGGAGAGGAAGAGTGCTGCCGGAGCCGAGCGCATGACGTGGACCTTCGTTGGGGGAGCTCAAGGATACCCGGCGCGCCCATCACGCGCGACCGGGGCGGGGGGGGCGGGGGGGGGGGGGGGGGGCGGGGCCCGCCCCGCCGGGCCGGTCGCGGGGGCGGCCCGCCGGCCGGGCGCGCGGGCGGGGGGGGGGGGGGGGGGGGCGGGGGCGGGGGCCGGGGCGCGCGGGGGCCGGCGGGCGAGCGGCCCGGCCGGGCCGGGCGCCCGGCCGGGCCTGGGGGGGGGGGGGGGGGGGGGGGGAGGGGGGGGGGCGGGGAAGAAATCGGGCGGGGGGGGGGGGGGGGGGGGGCCGGTGCGCCCCAAAGGGGCCGGGCCGGGCGGGGGGGGGGGGGGGGCCGGCGGCCAGCGGGGAGGGGGCCGGCGCCGGGGCGGGGGAGCGGGGACCGCGGGGGGGCCCGGGGGGGCCGGACCGGGGGGGGGGGGGCGGGGGGGCTCCGAGCACCCCGGGCCCCCCGGGCGGGCGCGCGGGGGGGGGGCGGCCCAGGGGCCGGGGGAGCGGACGGGGGGCCACCACCTCGTGCTGCGCCGCGCGGGGTACGCCCGCGGCCCGGCCCGCGCACTGGGGCCCGGCCCCGGGGGCGGCGGGGACGGGGGGGGGGGGGGGGGGGACGCGGGGGGGGGGGGGGGGGGCGGACGGGGGGGGGGCGGGGGGCGGGACGGGGGGGCGGGGGGGGCGGGGAGAGGCCCGGCGGGGGGGGGGGGCGGGGCGGAGCGGGGGGACGGGGCGGGGCGGCGGGGCGGCGGGGGGGGGGGGGGGGGGGGGGGGGGGGGGCGGGGGGCGGGCGGGGGGGCCCGCGGCGGGGGGGGGGGCCGCGCGGGCGCGGGGGGGGGGACACCAGCGCGGGGGGGCGGGCGCGCACCCCGGGGCGGGGGGGGGGGCGCGCCGGGGCGGGGGCGGGGGGGCGGGGCGCGGCGCGGGGGGGGGGGGGGGGGGGGCGCGGGCGCGCGGGGGGGGGGGGGGGGGGGGGGCGGGGGGGGGGGGGGGGCGGGGGGGGGGGGGGGCGGGGCGGGGGGGGGGGGGGCCGGGGGGCGGGGGCGCAGGGGGATCGCGGGCCGGCCCCGGGGGGAGCGCGCCGCCGGCGGGGGGGGGGGCACCGCGGCGGGGGGGGGATGGCGGGGGGGGGGGGACGGGGGGCGGCGGGGAACCGGGATCGGCCGGAAGCCCGACAGCCCGCGGGCCCCGGGGGGGCCATCTGGGACCCGCCGCCGGGCGGGGGGGGGCCGCCCGGGGGGGGCCGGGGGGGGCCGGGGAGGGCGGGGCGGCGGGCCCGGGGACGGGGACGCAGAGGGGGAGAGGCCAAGGGGAGGGGCGGCCTGCGAAGCGCGGGGGGGTTGGCGGAGGCTCCTCCCGGTCCGTGACATCCTCCGCGCATGAAGCGGACTCAGATGATGATGGAAACGCTCGACGGCCCCAGCGCCCTCGTGCGCCGTGAAGACGACTGCCCCACGCCAGGGCCCGGTGAGGTGCTCGTGGCCGTACGCGCGGCCGGCTGCAACTTCTTCGACACGCTCATCACGCGCGGTCAGTACCAGGTGAAGCCGCCGCTGCCCTTCGCGCCCGGCGCCGAGCTGGCGGGCGACGTGCTAGCGCTGGGCGAAGGCGTGACCAGCCTCGCGGTGGGCGACCGCGTCGCGGGCTTGCTCGACTACGGCGCCTACGCCAGCCACGTGGTGCTCCCGGCCGAGCGCGTGTTCCGCATGCCCGACGAGATGTCCTACGACGTGGGCGCCGCGATGGGCATCGTCTACCAGACCTCGTACTTCGCGCTTCGCTACCGCGCGAACCTGCAGCCCGGTGAGACGCTGCTGGTCCACGCAGCCGCGGGCGGTGTGGGCCTGGCGGCGGTGCAGATCGGACGCGCGCTCGGTGCGCGGGTCATCGGCACGGCGGGCAGCGACGACAAGCTGGCCCTGGCGCGTGAGCACGGCGCCGAGCACGCCTTCACCTACCGCGACGATGCTTGGAAGGATGCTGTGCTGGAGCTGACGGGTGGTCGGGGCGCCGACGTGATCTACGACCCGGTCGGCGGCGACACCTTCGACCTGTCCACCAAGTGCATCGCCTTCTCGGGGCGCATCCTGGTCATCGGCTTTGCGGGTGGGCGCATCCCCACGCTCGCCATGAACCGCGTGTTGCTCAAGAACTTCAGCGTGGTGGGCCTGCACTGGGGCGCCTACTTCAAGCACGACCCGGCGCTCATCGGGCAGGCCCAGGCAGAGCTCTTCGAGCTGTATCGCGCCGGCAAGATCGCGCCGCTGGTCACGTCCACGTACGCCCTCGAAGACGCGGCGAAGGCGCTCGAGGACCTGGGCGGGCGGAACACGCTGGGCAAGGTGGTCCTGCACCCCTGAGCCTTCCGGTCGCCGCTTCCACCTGGACAACCCCTGCGCGTGACCCCCGACTTGGTCCAGGAGACCCCATGAGTCGCACGCACCTCGTCGAGCTCGAAGACCTTCCGTGGTTCCCGCGCGTCCTGCGTGACGGCGGGACTGCCTTCCTGGCCTTTGCGGAGCGCGCTTCAGGCCACGGGCGCATGCTGGTGGGCCCGCTCGAGAAGCTGCTCGACGCCACGGGCGAGACCCGCCTCGTGGACCTCTGCTCCGGCGGCGGAGGGCCGGCCGCCACCATGGCGGACGAGCTTGCCAAGCGCGGGCGTGCGGTGACCGTGACGCTCACGGACCTGTACCCCAACGTCGCGGCCTTCGAGCACGTGGCGGCGGGGAGCGGTGGCGCGGTGGTGGGCCGGCGTGAGCCCGTGGACGCCACCCACGTCCCCGCAGACCTAGCGGGCGTGCGCACCATCTTCAACGCCTTCCACCACTTCCGCCTCGAGCAGGCTCGCGGCATCCTGGCCGACGCGGTCGCACAGCGGCAGCCCATCGCGGTCTTCGAGGTGGTGAGCCGCGAGCTGCCCATGCTGCTCGGCCTGTTGCTGACCCCGCTGACCGTCACGCTCTCCATGCCGCTCTGGCGCCCGTTTCGCTGGGCGTGGGTTCTCTGGACCTGGCTCATCCCGGTCATGCAGCTCTTCGTGCTGTGGGACGGCCTCGTGTCCTGGCTGCGCATCTACAGCGTGCCGGAGCTGCAAGCCCTGGTGGCCGACCTCGACGCGCCCGACTGGGTCTGGGACATCGGCACCATTCAGCTGGGCAACGCGCCGCTGCACGGGACATACCTGGTGGGCTACCCCAAGCCGCCCGGCTGAACACGCCCGCTAGTCGTCCCCGAGCTGGATTCCCACGCGGTTCGGGTGCGACACCAAACGGTCGAGGTTCTGCTTCGCGGGTTCGTAGGTGGGCTCCACGGCGAGGCCTGCGCGGAGGAGGTCTACCGCCGCGTCGTGCCGTCCGTGCATCTCGCGCACGGCGGCGAGCAGGTTGTAGGCGGCCGCGCGCTCGGGATCATGCGCGAGGGCCTCGCGCGCCAGGTGCTCTGCCCGCACGCGGTCCCCCGAGCGAAACGCGTCACGTGCCTGCTGGATGAGCGCAACATACGCGCCGTCGGGACCGAGTCTTCGAGTCATGGTCGAGCTAGATTGACCACGTTGGGATCAAGTTTCCGTCAAGGTGACGCGCGGATTCGTCAAGAAGACCGACCGAGCTAGCATGGCTCGGTGTTGCAGACGCATCGCTACCGAGCTCACCCCCAGGCGGAAAGACCCGAGCCGCCGATCGAGCTCGCCCGACGCCTCGTGTTGGAGTGTGCCGAGGGACCCGTGACCTTTCGCGCGATGTTGCAGACGCCGCGTCGAGAGGTGGTCGCCCAGCTAGCGGCGCTCATCCAGCCTCCCAACGCAGACGTGGGCACGTGCTCGCTGCTGGCTGAGCCGCGCGACGTACCACTCGATGAGCCCGTGGAGGGGGAGACGCTGGCGTTCATCGAACAACACGGTGAGGTGGTGGGCCTCCTCCAGCAGTGGATCACCGTCTTCGTTGCGGCGGGCGAGGCGGGTGGCAGGACCACGCTGCACCTGCGCCTCGCGCGGGACGACGTGCACGCTCGAGGCACCATCCTGGCGCGCCTGCGGGCGTGTCAGGGCGCAGGTGTTCTGCCGCAGGATGCCGACATCGATGGGACTGTCGAACGTGTGCTTTCAGCCGACGTCGGCCCTGACCGCCCGCTCCGTGTTCCGCTCGGTGAAGGGTCGCTCCTCGCGCAGTCGTTCTTCGAGGGCTCGAGAGAGCTGCTCCTGAACCTGGAGCTGCCAACGCCCGCCCACGCAGGCCAGCTCCTGCGCACGGACCTCTGGAAGACGGACGTGCCCATCGAGCTGCGTCGCTACAGCACCGCGCTGGCCGCCCTGCGAGCGCCCCACGTGCAGCGCTTCGAGATCCACGCTCGGGAAGACGGGCCCCTCACCGATGCGCTCATCGCGGCGCGCTCGGTTGGCGAGGCGCTGACCGTCGAGTGGGAGGTCGCCGCAGAGTCCGAGCTCTGCGGTGTGATCGTGACCCACGAGGCGGGATCCAGGCTGCCCCACCTGGCCGACATGCATGCCCTTCACGTGGAGATCGAGGTCCGAGGAAGCGTGGACTGGGAGTACGGCCCGGACCCCATGGAGATGGCGGCGCCTCTCGCCGAGCGCGCACGCATCCAGGTGGAGCACCTGCACGGCGGGTAGTCAGGCGCCACGGTCGGCCGGAAACCACGAGACACAGCGTCCACCTCATTTCATTCAGGTGGTTGTGTTTGCACAATTGAGACTTAAGGTACCTCTCGAAATTGAGGTTCCCATGCGATCATTTGCTTTTCTGATGTTGACTCTCCCGCTCTGCTCGTTTCTCTCCCTCGCGGCCTGCGGGGACGAGCCCGAGGCCCCTGCGGAGAGCGCTCCCGCGACTTCACAGGGTTCGAGCGGCTCTGCCGACCGTCCCGCTCAGCGCGAGCGCACCACGGTGGAGATCAACGTGCCCCGGCCGCCCTCGGTGACCGTCACGCCGCCCCAGCCGGGTAGCGTCGAAGTCCGTTGAACGGTCTTCCGCTGATGTCACCACATAAACAATTCGAGGTTCGCATGCATACTTTCAAGATTCTTCCCATCGTGTCATTGTTCTCCCTGCTCTCCTTCACGGCCTGTAGCGAGCCGGAGGTGCCCGAGACGGCTCTCGAGCCCGCCAGCGTCACGTCGCCGGAGCCGCAGATCATCGTGCAGCCGGCGCCGGAGCCGCGCGTGGTCGTCCAACCGGCGCCCGAGCCGCGCGTCATCGTGGTGCAGCCCGCGGCGCCCCGCGTGGAGGTTCAGGCTCCCAGGCCTCCGAGCCTCGAGGTGAACATCCCGCGGCCGCCCTCGGTGCGCATCCAGGCGCCCACGCCTCCCAGCGTTCAGGTCAACTGAGCTCCGCCCCCTAGGGCGTGAGCACCGCCGTCGGAACGCGCTCGTCGAAGCCGTCGCCCAGGCTGCCGAGGTTTCGGTAGCCGCGACAGTGCCGCTCGGTGCCGTTGCGCAGGCCGCACAGGGCGCTGTTGTCGCCCGCCAGCTGGCTCCAGCCCGAGCTGGGGTCGATGGCCGGCGACGAGTTGAACCCGTTGTTGCTGCCGTTGTTCACGAAGCACCCCACGGCGCCCTGGCTGTCGAGCGCGCAGTAGGGGAAGCCCGGGCTCACGATGCTCACCCAGTTGGTGGCGGTGCCGACCTGGAACGCTCCCGCGACGGCCTGAAGGGTGCAGTGCAGGGTACCGTCGGTCTTGATGCCGCACTCGCCGAAGCCGGTGTCGTCCACGAGGGCCCAGTCCGCGCCCGTCACCTGCGTGGGGCTCGGCGCGGCGTTCACGCCCCAGTAATGGAACGACCCGTCGCTCCGGCGCGCTCCCGTCCGGTAGAAGCCCATCTCCACGGTGTCCCAGTTGGAGAGGGCCACCTGTGTGGGCAGCATGCGAGGCTCCGTGTCACCCACGCCGAGGTGCCCGTACGAATTCGAGCCCCAGCAGTAGAGGTCGCCGTTGGTGGCCACCGCGCACGTCGCCTGCACGCCTGCGGTCACGTGCTTCCAGCCCGTCACGCCTGGCACCGAGACCACCTGCACGGGCACCAACGACGTGGTGGTGTTCCCGGTGCCCAGCTGCCCCGCGTTGTTGTTGCCCCAGCAGTAGAGGGCCCCCGCGCGAATGCCACACGCGTGTGCCGCGTACTGCGTCGAGATCGACACGTGGGTCCAGTCGGTGTCGGCCGTGACCGCCGTGGGCGTCGCACGCGGCAGGCCCGCCGGGTCCCCGTTGGGCTGCGTGCTGCCCCAGCAGAGCAGCGACCCACTCGCCAGCCCGCACCCGCCATAGGGCGTCGTCGCGATGCGGTCGAACTGGTCGTCGATGAGCGTCATGGTGTCCTGGTTCGGCAACACGCCGCGACCGAGCAGGCCGCTGTCGTTCCGACCCCAGCACAGCGCCTCGCCCAGCTCGGACTGCCCGCACTGCGTGTCCGCCGTCCCGCTGATCGTCCGCAGGCCCGCGGTGGTGCTCACCGGCGTCGGCGTGTTCACCTCTTGCATGGGTGCGCTCAGCGATCCCAGCTGGCCGTTGTAGTTCGAGCCCCAGCAGAAGCCGCGTCCGTCGCTCTTGAGAGCGCACGTCCCGCTCTCGCTGGCGGACACCTCCACCCAATCGCTGTCGGTCCCCACACGCGTGGGCTCCACCACGCCGTCGAAGTCGCCCAGGCCCAGCTGGCCGTCGTAATTCTCGCCCCAGCAGTAGAGCTCGCCGTTGGTCTTGATCGCGCAGGCGTGCTCCTCGCCGATGGTCACGCGGCGCCAGGTGCTCGTGTCGGTTCCGAGCGTCGGAACCGCGAGCACCGTGTCGATCACCGGCTGCCGGCCCCAGCACAGGATGCGCCCATCCGAGCGGATGGCGCAGGCGTGTTGGTCCCCGACGGCGACCTGCGTGTACGTGTCGGTGCCCACTCGGGTGAGGGTCGCCACGTAGTGGCCGTTCGCTGTGATGCCATCCCCCTGCAAGCCGTCTTGGCCGTCACCCACGCAGTAGAGGGCCCCTGCGCTGTCGAGGCCACACGCCGCGTTGTAGCTCGCCTGCAGCGAGACCAGCGTGCTCGAAAGCACGGTCGGCGCGTAGAGGGGGTCCTCTGCCTGCTCGTCGCCGAGCGCGTAGTCGTAGCCCCAGCAGTAGAGGGCGCCGGCCCGTCGGCCGCAGAAGCTCTGCCGCCCCGCGAACAGCTCTTCCCAGTCCGACTCGGTGCCGACGCGCGTCGGGGTCGCGGTGGTGGCTGCTTCCGTCGGACCGTCGCCGAGCAGACCATTGCCGTCGGTGCCCCAGCAGTAGAGCGCACCTTCGCCCGAGATGGCGCACGCCGCCTCCCCGTTGGCCACCACGCTGCGGTAGCCGAAGCCGAGCGTCCACTCGTGCACCTGGGGCTCGGTCTCCACGTTGCCGGTGGCGTCGGTCGCGCGCACCGCGAGCGAGTAGCTCCCTGGCGAGAGAGGACCGAAGGACACGGACGCGTCACAAGGCGCAAAGGCCCCGCCGTCGAAGCTGCACTCGAACGTGCACACGGCCTCGTCACAGCCGAGCTCGAAGGCGCTGAGCACCCCGTTCGTCTGCTCTGGGAGGGGTGTCGCCAGGAAGCGGGAGGTCGGCGGGGTGTCTTGGTCGCCCCCGTCATCGCCCATCCCTCCGTCGGGCGTCATGTTCGGTCCGCCGTCATTGCCACAGGCCGCCAGCAAGGCAGCCATTCCGAGTAACCACACGTGAATTGGAGTTCGCATACGGAGTGAGTGTCGGCGGGGGCCGAATCGATCACGGCGAGCACCACGATGGCCAGAACTGTTGCGAGGCTGTCCCTCGACTTGCGGAGAGGGGGCTGGTAATTCCACGCGATGTCCGAGCCCACCCCCCAGCGCGTCATCACCGAGCTCTCCCGGCAGTTCTACGAGCAGGGCTGGGCCACGGGCACCGGCGGCGGCATCAGCGTGCGGCAGGGGGGGCGCGTCTACATGGCCCCCAGCGGCGTCCAGAAGGAGCGCATCGCCGAGGACGACATCTTCGAGCTGGACCACGAGGGCAACGTGCTGCGGTCCCCGGACAAGCCCGGGTTGAAGGTCAGCGAGTGCAGCTCCCTCTTCTACAACGCGTACCGCTTGCGTGACGCGGGCGCGGTGCTCCACAGCCACAGCGTGCACGCGGTGATGGTCACGCTGCTCTGCCGCGACGTCTTCGAGTGCACCGAGCTCGAGATGATCAAGGGCCTCGCCGGCCACGGCTACTACGACCGCGTGCAGGTGCCCATCATCGACAACACCGCGCGCGAGTGCGACCTGGCCGACCGCATGGCCGAGGCCATGGAAGAGTATCCGCGCTCGCACGCCGTGCTGGTGCGGCGCCACGGGGTGTACATCTGGGGCCGCGACTGGGCTCACGCGAAGACGCAGGCCGAGTGCTACCACTACCTCTTCGAGGCGGCGGTGCGCATGCGCGCGCTGGGCCTGGACCCCGCCGTGGGCGAGCCCCACGTGCGCGTGGTGGACGCCGCAGGAGGAAGCCGATGAAGGCCACATGGCTCGACCAGGGCACAGCGCTCAGTACACCGGAGCTGCTGGCCCACGACGTGTACTACGAGCGTCTCGCCACGCAGCCGGAGGCCTACCAGGCGCCCCTCGACACGCTCAAGGGCCAGCGCGGCTACGTGCAGCAAGACGAGGTGGCGCTCAGCCCACAGACGCCGAACATCGACGTCATTTGCGCCAAGTTCGTGGACGAGCACCTGCACGACGACGACGAGGTGCGCTTCGTGCTGGAAGGCGCGGGCATCTTCGACATCCGCTCGCGCGATGACCGCTACATGCGCGTTACGGTGGAGCCCGGCGACCTGATCGTGGTCCCGGCCAACCGTCACCACCGCTTCATGCTCACGGAGAGCAAGACCATCCGCTGCGTGCGCCTCTTCAAAGACGCAGGCGGGTGGGTGCCGCGCTACCGAGCCGAACAGGGCTGAACACCACCATGGCCACCTCCCTGCACGTCTCTCCGGTCTCCGCCGACGAAGCCGTCTCCATCGTGAAGAGCGGCGACCGTGTCTTCGTGCACGGCGCCTCCGCCACGCCCACGCCGCTGGTCGAGGCGCTCTGCCGCCGCCGTGACCTCGAGGGCGTGACCCTCTACCACCTGCACACCACGGGGCCGGCGCCCTTCCTGGACCCTGAGCACGAGGGGCGCTTCTTCTCCGTGTCGCTCTTCACCGGGCCAGCCGCGCGCCGCGCCATCGCCGAGGGGCGGGCCGACTTCATGCCGGTGTTCCTGTCGGAGATCCCCGGCCTCTTCCAGAGCGGCCGCATCCCGCTCGACGTGGCGCTGGTGCAGCTCTCGCCTCCGGACCGGCACGGTGACTGCACGCTCGGCACCTCGGTGGACACAGCGCTCGCCGCGGCGTGGCACGCCCGCCACGTGGTCGCCGAGCTGAACGCGCAGATGCCGCGCACGCTGGGGCACTCGGTGCTCCCCTTTCACAAGGTCACGCGCGCCATCGTCACGGACCGGCCCCTGCACGAGCACCCAGCCTGCGTGCCCAACGAGGTGGAGCGCCGCATCGGCGAGATCATCGCCGGGCTGGTGGAAGACGGGGCGTGCCTGCAGATGGGCATCGGCGCCATCCCCGACGCAGTCCTCGCATGCCTGGGGGACAAGCACGACCTGGGCGTGCACACCGAGATGTTCTCGGACGGGCTGCTGCCGCTGATCGACGGCGGGGTGGTCACCAATCACCTCAAGAAGGTGCACCCCGGCCGCAGCGTGACCTCGTTCGTGACGGGCAGCCGGCGCCTGTTCGACTTCGTGGACGACAACGTGCGGGTGGAGTTCCACCCCTGCGACCGCACCAACGACCCCGCGCTCATCGCCAAGAACGACAAGGTGACCGCCATCAACTCCGCGCTCGAGGTGGACCTCAGCGGGCAGGTGTGCGCGGACTCCATCGGTGCGGCCATCTTCTCGGGCATCGGCGGGCAGATGGACTTCATCCGCGCGGCCGCTCGCTCGCGCGGGGGCCTGCCCATCATCGCGCTCCCATCCACGGCCAAGGGCGGCACGCTCTCGCGCATTCGCGCCACGCTCACGCCCGGCGCCGGCGTGGTGACCAGCCGCGGCCACGTGCGCTGGGTGGTCACCGAGTACGGGGCAGTGGAGCTCCACGGGGCCACGCTGCGCGAGCGCGCCGAGCGCCTGATAGGCATCGCCCACCCGGACTTCCGCGCCGAGCTCCGGCGGGAGTTCGCGGAGCTCCGCCACGTGGTGCTGGGGTAGGGCGCAGGTCCTCAGGAGACGTGCGCGATGAGCTCCCGCGCGCCCTCTTCGGCGGCCGGGACTGGCAAGTTGAAGAAGCCGTGGGGTGCGCCCGGATAGACCACCAAGCGCGTGGGGAGCCCCAGCGACTCACGCGTCGCCGCGAGCCGTTCGGCCTGCTGGACGGGGATGAGATCGTCGTCGGTGCCGTGCAGGAGCAGGGTGGGGATGGTGGGCTGCGCGGCGTGACGCGGCGACCGTGACGCCCACGCCGCACGGTCCGGCGTGCGGAAGAGTAGGGGCGGCAGCACGCGCCCGAGGGGCCCCTCGATCTGGTCCACCTCATAGGCGCCGAAGCAGCACGCCAGGCGGTGCACCGTGGGCTCCTGCGCGGCGGCGAGGTAGGCCAGCGCGCCGCCCGCCGAGAGCCCCACCAGCGAGATGCGCTCCGGGTCGAGCCCCTCTCGAGGCGCCCGCGACCGCCAGAAGTCGATGCCCGCGGACACGTCATCGAGGGCCTCCGTGAGGCCTCCGCCCCGGAAGATGAGGCGGTAGTCCACGGACGCCACGGTGAGCCCCGCTGCGACCAGGCGCGAAGACAGGAAGCGCATGGCCTTCATGCGGCGCGACCCGATCACGAAGCCCCCGCCGTGCACCAGCACGACCGAGGCGCTGCTGCGCGGGTCACGTGGGCGGTAGATGTCCATCAGCGGCGTGATGCCCCGACCCCGCAGCGCGCGGAACGGCACGCCCACCTCGCATGGGGCGATGGCCTCGAAGTGGTCCGGCGCGGCCAGCGTGCGCAGCGTGCGAACGACAGCCCGGGGCCCGAGCGGGCGCACACCCGAGCGACGTGGGGCGCGGGGGGTCACGGCTAGAAGGCCCCCGAGAACGCCAGCGACCCGACACCGAGCGCCAGCGAGCCACCGCGCACGGGGACGGCGACCAACGGCGCGCCCAGGTCCAGCGCGGGCTGTCCGTCGCGGCGGCGCACGCGGATGGCACCGTACAGGGTCATGGTCAGACCGAGGCCGATCATGGCGACCCCCGTGCCGATCATGATGCGGGCCAGCGCACGACCGAACGTGCTGTGCAGAGACGAGCGCGCGTCGGCCAGGATGACCGCGCCGAGCGCCATGACCGGGCCACCATAGATGGCGAGGCTGCGCAGCATGCACCCGTTGCGGGCCCACTGCGCGTAGTCCGAATTGACGCCCACGGGGCTGCCCGGCTGCAGGATGCGCAGCGTCATCCCCGTGGCCAGCGTGGCGCCCGAGGCCGCGATCATGGTGGCGCCCATTCCCACGCGGTCGTCGTCGGTCACCATCAAGAGGCCGACGGGCGCAGTGATCAGCCCCGCCACCATGACGTTACGGGCGACGCAGCGGTTGCGCACCCAGTCGGCTGGGTCGGTGGACCGGAAGTCCGCTCGCGCGGAACCGGCCAGGCTGGCGACGAGGCACACCGTGGTGAAGACGAGCCCGAGGCGGGAAACGTGACGCATGAAGCGATTGTTGTAGCATGGAGGGAGCACCGTGTTCCCAGGGAAGGAACCCCGGTGGCATGACGTTACTTGCCTGTGTTGGCGTCCTCTCGGGCGCCGTGGGATGACGTCTCGGGCGGGATGAACAGAGAAGGCAGCGTGGTGGTCACAGGGAAACAACATCGTCCGTTCTGGGTCGCGTCACTGGGGGCGCTCGCGTCGCTTGCCGTCACGTCGCTGGCGGTGGCGCCCTGGGACGCCGGCGCGCAGGCCACCATGGCCGCCGTGGCGCCCGCCGTCCTGCCTGCGGGCACGCGCTCGGTCGAGGCCGTGCGAAGCCTGATCGTGCGCATGGGTCCGCAGCCCGCCGCGGCGATTCGGGGCCGTGTGCGCGGCGAGACACGCTTGCCGGCCCGCACCGCCATTCGGACCACGGACCGCTGCGGCTACTGGGTGGCCGTGGGCATCGACGCGTGGGCCTGCGGCACCGAGGTCCGCCCCAGCACGCGCGAGCCCGAGGGACGCCCGTTCCCCTCGGTGGGCCGACGCGGCCTGCTTCCGCACAGCTACCTCATCGTGCCGGACGGCGGCGTGGACGCGTACCGCAGCGAGGAGGCAGCGCGCACACGTGTGCCAGCGGAGCGGCTCCCCGGGGGCTGGATGCGCCGTGTCTTCAGCGTGCCGGGTGGAGACCTGGTGCGCACCAGCGACGGCCTCTTCATGCACCGCGACGAGGTCAGGCGCCTGGGCGGCTCACCCTTTCAGGGGGTCGAGCTCGCGACTCCGGAGCGGCTCACCACGCTCGGCTTCGTGGCCCGCGACCGGGTCCGCACGCTGAACGCCAACCGCCGGCAGCAGCGCACGCTCACGCGTCTGGCGGCGCTCGAGATCACCGGCGAGCCCGAGCCGGGTGTGCTCCTGCTGTCCGACGGGCAGCGCGTGGCCGCCCGCGACGTGGTGCGCCCACGCCGTGCTGCGCGCCCTGCCGCGGTGGCGGCCACCGAGCGCTGGATCGATGTCGACGTGGGCACCCAGACCATGGTGGTCTACGAAGGCGACCGTCCGGTCTATGCGACGCTGGTCTCCTCGGGGCGCCGCGAACGCGACCACGACACGCCGCTCGGTGAGTTCCGCATCTGGGTGAAGGTGGGCGAGACCACCATGGACGACATCGGCAACGCCGACGCCGCCGAGGACTACTCCGTGGAGGCCGTGCCCTGGGTGCAGTACTTCGACGGCTCCATCGCGTTCCACGCGGCGTACTGGCATCGCCGCTTCGGCAACCGCATGAGCCACGGCTGCGTGAACCTCTCGCCCAAGGACGCCCGCTGGCTGTATGGCTTCACCTCGCCCACGGTCCCGGATGGCTGGGTGGCGGTGCACCCCACGGACAACGAGCGCGGCACCTTCGTGCGCGTCCGCGATAGCGCCGGCTGAGGACGCCTCGGCGTGATATCGTCCGCGCGTGAAAGACGCGATGGCGAAGATCTGGCGCCGCGTCAGGATCGACGATCCTGACTCGGTCACGCGGCGTGCAGGCGACGAGGTCGACCCCCGCTCGGTGGGGCTCTCGGAGGCCGACGTCGAGGCCATCTGGTCGGCCGTGGTGCGGCTCTACAAGACCGCCATCCACCCCGGCATCGCCATCTGCGTGCGGCGCCGCGGCCAGGTCGTGCTGCACCGCACCATCGGACACGCGCGCGGCAACGGCCCCGACGACCCGCACAACGGCGTGAAGGTGCAGGCCACGCCCGACACGCTGTGGAACTTCTTCTCGGGCAGCAAGGCCATCACCGCGGTGCTGGTGCACATGCTGCACGAGCGCGAGCTCATCCACATCGACGAGCCGGTGGCCACGTTCATCCCGGAGTTCGCGAAGAACGGGAAGCATCGCATCACCATCAGTGATGTTCTGACGCATCGCTCGGGCATCCCGAACATCCCGTCGGACCTGGTGGACCTCGACATCCTGCACGACCGCGAGCGCGTGGCGAACATCGTCTGTGAGCTCAAGCCGCGCAGCAAGCCCGGTCGCGAGGTGGCGTACCACGCCGTGACAGGCGGCTTCATCCTGGGCGAGATCCTGCATCGCGTCACGGGCAACGACATTCGTGAGTTCATGCGCACGGAGGTCAGCGGCAAGCTGGGTTTCGACCACCTGAACTACGGTGTCCCCGAGTCACGCTTGAGCGAGGTGGCCATCGAGGCCTTCACGGGGCCCATCCCAACGTGGCCGCACAAGAACCTGCTCGAGAACGCGCTCGGCTTCGACATGCCCACGCTGGTGAACTTCGCCAACGACCCGCGCTTCCGCACTGGGATCATGCCCGCCGGCAACTGCATGGGCACCGCCAACGAGGTCTGCCAGTTCTTCGAGATGCTGCGCGCCGGCGGCGAGCTGAACGGCGTGCGCATCTGCAGCGAGGACACCGTGCGCCGCGCCACGGCGCCGAAGACTCGCGGCGAGGTGGACCGGATGCTCATGCTCCCCATCCCGTACTCGGCGGGCTTCATGCTGGGCAGCGACCTGGTGGGCTTCTATGGGCCGAAGACGGGCAAGGCCTATGGGCACCTGGGCTTCACCAACGTGCTGGGCTGGGCCGACCCCGAGCGGGACCTCAGCGTGGCGCTCATGAACAACGGCAAGCCGCTGATCGCGCTCGAGCTGCTGGCCTGGCTGGACGTCATGCGCACCATCAGCATGCGCGTCCCGCGTGACGGCGTGGCCATCCGGGGCTGATCGGCCCTTCCGCTCGCCGCGGAAGCGTCATGGTTCTGTCAAAGTGAAACGTTCGTTCTGATTTGGGCTTGCGGGCCGGTAGAACGCGTTCTACTTTGCTGTGGAACGCGTTCTAGAGTGACGAACGCGCCCCGAGCCCAGAGCCCAAGGAGCCGTTTCGATGACCGAGCTGAAGTACCGCGGCGTGGACATGTGTGCCCCCGAGACCCACGACGAGCCGTGGGAGATGTACGACTACCTTCGCGAGAACGACCCGGTCTACTGGGACGAGCACAACGAGGTCTGGTACGCGTTCCGCTACGACGACATCGTGGACATCGCGCGCGACCCCGCCACGTTCTGCTCCACGGAGGGCAACCGCCCGAACCTGCCGCCGGACCCGTCCATGATCCATCAGGACGGCGAGGCACACACGAAGCAGCGCGGCCTGGTGTCGAAGGGCTTCACGCCGCGAGCCATGCGCGAGATCGAAGAGCACTGCTACGAGATCGTGGCCGAGCTGATCGCCGCGTTCAAAGACACGGGCGAGTTCGACGTGGTGGACGACCTCGCGGCGCTGCTGCCCATGCGCCTCATCGGCGAGATGCTGGGCGTGCCCTACGAGAAGCACGACACGCTGCGCCGCTGGGTGGCCACGTTCGTGAACGGCGGCATGGGCCCCCAGTACGTGACCGACGAGGTGAACGACGCCTTCGGCGAGTTCTGCGAGCACCACGCCGAGATGGTGGCTGAGCGCGAAGAGAGCCCGGGCGATGGCGACCTGCTCCGCCGCTGGATGCAGGCCGAGATCGACGGGCAGCAGCTCACGGAAGAGCAGCTGCTCTTCGAGCACGCGCTCTTGCTGGTGGGTGGCGCCGAGACCACCCGCAGCGCCGTCTCGGGTGGCCTCGAGATGCTGGCGCAGAGCCCCGAGCAGTGGGCCTACCTGCGCGCCAACGTGGACGACGAGAAGGTCATCGCGACCGCCATCGAAGAGATGGTCCGCTGGGTCACCCCGTTCAACAACATGTTCCGGACGGCCACCAAGGACGTCGAGCTGCGCGGCAAGACCATCAAGCAGGGCCAGATGATCGCCATGCAGTACCCGTCGGCCAACCGCGACCCGCGTATCTTCAAGGAGCCCTACAAGTTCGACGTGCGGCGCGACCCGAAGGAGGAAAAGCACATCTCCTTCGGCTACGGCTCGCACTTCTGCTTGGGCGCCAACCTGGCGCGCCTCGAGCTGCGCGCCACGCTGATCACGCTGCTGAAGACGTTCGAGACCATCTCCCTGAAGCCCGGGGGCCGCAACGAGATCGTGAGCTCGTCGTTCGTCCGCGGGCGCACGCACGTGGACCTGCTCTTCACGCTGGCGAAGTAGGGGCGTGGTGGTCGGCTGCACCGGGGTCGCGAGCGCGTGACCCCCGTGAGGCGTTCTGGTACATCAGGCGGGTGAAGCACGTGACTTCCGTCTCCGAGTCCACACGTCGGGCGCTCAGCGCGGCCTGCTCGAGTGCCCCGCTCTCGGCGGAAGACGCTCACGTGCTGGCTGCCGTCGACGCGGCGAGCGTGCCTGCGGTGCTCGAGGCGGCGGCCGCGCGGCGAGACCGGCTCTTCGGGCGGACGCTCACGTTCTCGCCCAAGGTGTTCCTGCCGCTCACCAACCTGTGCCGCAACCACTGCGACTACTGCTCCTTCCGGCGGTCGCCGGGAGACGCGGGCGAGCACACCATGTCGCCCACCGAGCTGCGCGAGCGCTTCGACGAGGCCCGCCTCGAGGGCTGCGTGGAGGCGCTCTTCTGCTTGGGGGACACGCCCGAGACCGGCTTCGGGGCCTACCGCGCCCAGCTGCGCACCTGGGGCCAGGCCAGCACCGTGGACTACCTCGAGTGGGCCGGCGCGCTGGCGCTGGAGTACGGGCTCCTGCCGCACACCAACGCCGGCATCCTGTCGCGCGAGGAGATGCAGCGGCTGGCCCGTGTGAACGTGTCGCTCGGGCTCATGCTCGAGAACGTGAGCCCGCGCCTGTGCGAGAAGGGCATGCCGCACCACAAGGCGCCCGACAAGCGGCCCGACAAGCGCTTGCGCATGACGCGCGAGGCCGGCGAGCTGCGCATCCCGTTCACGTCGGGGCTGCTCATCGGCATCGGCGAGACCGTGCGCGAGCGCATGGACACGCTGCTGGCCATCCGTGACCTGCACCGCGAGCACGGGCACATCCAAGAGGTCATCGTGCAGAACTTCCGCGCGCGGCCGATGATCCCCATGGCCAGCGCGCCCGAGCCGGAAGACCACGAGATCGCGCTGTGGGTGGCGCTGGCGCGGCTGGTGCTGGACGACGACGTCAGCGTGCAGGCGCCGCCCAACCTCAACCCGGCCAGCGTGGGGCTCTTGATCGCCGCGGGGCTCAACGACTTCGGCGGGGTGTCGCCGGTCACACCGGACTTCATCAACATGGACCACCCGTGGCCTCAGCTGGAGGAGCTGTACGCCACGTGTGCGCGCGCCGGTCACGTGCTCGGGCCGCGTTTGCCCATCTACGAGCGTGATCTCGCGCGTCCCGGTTTCTTGCACCCCGAGCTGCTGGCCCCGGTCGAGCGGGCCGCCGCGCGCCTCTCGCGCGTGAGCTGCGCCGCGGACCTCGCGCGGCACGTGGCCCCGCCTCCCCACACCCCCGGTTCCGCCGCCGAGCGGGCGCCCCTCGACTCCCTTCCTGGAGGCCTCTGATGACCACCCTCGCGAGCGTGCTGCTCAACGAGACGCGCCCCGAAGTGCGCGCGATCCTGGAGAAGAGCCTGAGCGGTGGGGAGACGTCGTGGCAAGAGGGCGTGGTCCTCTCGGCGGCGCGCGGGCGCGAGCTGCACGCGCTGACCGCCGTGGCCGACGAGCTGCGCAAGCAGCAGGTGGGCGACCGCGTGAGCTACGTGGTCAACCGCAACATCAACTTCACCAACGTGTGCGTGAAGACCTGCCGCTTCTGTGCCTTCGCGCGCGGCATCCGCAGCGAGCAGGGCTACATGCTGCCGCACGACGAGGTGGTGGCGCGCGTGCTGCAAGCCAAGGCCATGGGGGCCACCGAGGTGTGCCTGCAAGCGGGCCTCGCGCCCGATCTGACCGGCGACTCCTACGTGCAGCTCACCGAGGCGGTGCGCCGCGCTGCTCCCGACCTGCACATCCACGCCTTCTCGCCGGAAGAGGTGCTCTTCGGGTCGCAGCTGGCGCGTGAGCCGGTGCCCGTGTTCTTGGCGCGCCTCAAGGAGGCGGGCCTGGGCTCGCTGCCCGGCACCAGCGCCGAGATCCTGGACGACGAGCTGCGCAAGCGCATCGCGCCCACGCGCATCAGCACGGCCAACTGGGTCCACGTCATCGAGAGCGCGCACGAGCTGGGCATCCCCACCACGTCCACCATGATGTTCGGGCACGTGGAGACCGCCGAGCAGCGCATGCGCCACCTGGACACGCTGCGCAGCATCCAGAAGCGCACGGGCGGCTTCACCGAGTTCGTGCCGCTCAGCTTCGTGCACGCCGAGTCGCCGCTGTTCGTGAAGCACGAGGTGCCCGGCGTGACCCCCGGGCCCAGCGGCGACGACGTGGTTCGGCTCTACGCCATCGCCCGGCTCATGCTGGGGGCGCACATCCCCAACCTGCAGGCCTCGTGGGTGAAGGAGGGCATCCGCACCAGCCAGTGGCTGCTGCACTGCGGCGTGAACGACCTGGGCGGCACGCTCATGAACGAGAGCATCTCCACCGCAGCGGGGGCCACGCACGGCCAGCTCATGACGCCCGCTGGGCTGCGCCGGGTGATCCGCGACGCCGGTCGTGTGCCGGTGCAGCGCAACACGCGCTACGACGCCCTGCGGGTGTTCGACGGAGACCCGGCGCTCGAGGTGCCCGAGCCGCTCGACCTGGTGGAGGACGCGAGCGCGGTGTTCGGGGACTACAAGACGCTCACCGCCGACCCGCGCTTTCACTACGAGCCGCGGAACCAGCGGCGCCTGCAGGTCATCGACGCGTAGAGGGCTCACGACCGGGTCGCGAGCCAGGCCAGCACCGCGGCGAGGACGATGCCGACCACGATGATCGGTCCCTTCGAACTCGATGAACGAATCGGCACGGCGGGCGCGGCGTCAGCGCTCGAGCGAGCACTCGCGGAAGCCTCGGAGGGCGAGGGGTCTGTAGCGGCGCCGTACCGACCAGCGCTGGGCCTCGTGGCCGGCTGCTCGGGGGATGCGCTTCGAGCCTTCTTGGCGCTCTTCGCGTGGATGGTCGCCTCGCCCCCCTCGGGCTTCGGCGGCTTCGCCTTGGGCTGCTTCTTCTTCTGCTGAGCTTTGATCTCGGCCTGCTTCTCCGCGCGCAGCTGCAGCTTGCGCTGGTCGCGGCGCTTCCGCGCCTCGTCCCGCTCGGCTCTCGACTTGTGTTGCTTGCTGGGCTTGCTGGCCTGTGGCTCGGCTGGCTTCTTGGGCGCAGGCGTCACGGACTTGGCGGTCGCCGGCTTCGGGTCTGCGTAAGTCTCCACGACGCGCGGCATGCCCAGCTGTGTCTTCCCGGCCGACGACGCGGAGACGGCTACCCGCTTGAGAGCCACTGCGCCGATGGCGGCCGGGTTAGCCGCGGGCGTGGTGGCGCTCACCGCGGGCCGGGACGTCAGCGGGAAACTGAAGACCGACGTCGGAGCTGCACCGACCGCGGGCTTCGGTGCCAGTGGAGAGGTGGCCGCCGGCTTCTGCGCGAGCGGAGAGGTGGCCGCAGAGGCGGGAGCAGCGCTGACCGCGGGCTTCGGTGCCAGTGGAGAGGTGGCCACAGAGGCTGGAGCTGCGCTGACCGCGGGCTTCGGTGCCAGTGGAGAGGTGGCTGCAGAGGCTGGGGCTGCGCTGACCGCAGGCTTCTGCGCGAGCGGAGAGGCCGCCCAAGGCGCTGGAGCTGGGCTGACCGCAGGCTTCTGCGCGAGGGAGGACGCGGCCGTCTGCTTGGCGGCCTCCGCCAACCCAGCCAGCGTGTAGGGCTTCGGTGCGACGGGGGGGGACGTGGATACGCGCGAGGGAATGCTACTGCCCGCAGGCTTCGTGGCGACAGGCGGCGGCGCTGATGCGTTCGTCGCGGGAGGCAGGGGCTGGGCAGCGGAAGCGGAAGCAGGCTTGGTCGCGTCGGTGAGGGGGGCCTTGCCCTCCGGCTTCGTTGGGTCGGTCATGGAAAAGGCCCGTACCATGGACAACGTAATTCTTCACAGAATCGACGATCGGTAGGGTGCGAACGCGCAAGCCTGTCACCGCGTCTGCACCTGGCGCGCCACTTGCGCGCACGCCGCTCCGAACGTGGCGAAAGATGCTTGGAGCATGTTGGGCACGCGGCGTGCTTGAACCACGGCCATGGCGAACCACCCGGAGTTCTGGGCCACCTTGGAGCGCCGCGCGCCCCTCACCCTGCTGTGCTCCTGCGCGTTGCTCGTCGCGTGCGTTGGCGATTCGCCCCCGCCGCCCGACGCCGGAACCGACGCGGACGTCCTCTTGGACGGAGGCCCGCCGCCCGACGGCGGACCCGAAGACGCCGGGACCGACGCGGGCGTCCCCGACGCAGGGCTCACCGCGCCCGTCGTGACCTCCACGGCTCCGACGGAGGCGACGGAGGAAGCGGCTTACTCGTACGCGGTCACCTGCACCGACCCGAACGGCGACGCCGTGATGGTCGCCGAGGGCGCGGCGGACACGTGCGGCGGCGTGGTCACGGGCACGACCTACGCGTTCACGCCGACGGAGTCGCTGGGCGGCACGTCCTGCGTCGTTGCCGTGGAGTGCAGCGACGGCACGGAGATGGTCCCGCAGACGACGACCGTGACCATCGCGGAGACGAATTCGCCCCCGACGCTCACGAACCTTCCCGACACCGTGTTCACCGTGCACGACCTGGCCGGGTTCTTCGACGTCAGCGCGACCGATCCGGACCTGCCCGCGCAGACCCTCACGTACGGCGTCGGCGCGACGACCTGCGCCTTCGCCCCGACGGTGGCCGCGAACCGCGTCGGCTGGACCTGCGGCGCCAGCGTCGGCTCCTGCACCGTGGACGTGACGGTCATCGATCCCACCAACCTCAGCGACACGAACCAGCTCACGATCTCGTGCACCAACGTGGCTCCGCAGCTCACGTCCACCGCCCCGGCGGTGGCCTCCGAGGGGACCGCCTACTCCTACCCGGTCACCTGCACCGACGCGGACGGCGACACCGTGACGGTCTCGAAGGCCCCCGAGGACACCTGCGGCGGGACGCTCGCGGGCACCACCTACGCCTTCACGCCGACCGAGGCGCAGGGCGGTTCCACGTGCGTCGTGGCCGTCCAGTGCACCGACGGAACCGAGACCGTCTCCGAGGGCACGACCGTCACGCTGGCCGAGACCAACTCCCCGCCGGTCCTCACCAACCTGCCCGCTACGGTCCCCACGATCCGCGAGCGCGCCGGGACCTTCACGCTGACGGCGAGCGATCCCGAGCCGCCGCCGCAGGTCCTCGCGTATTCGGTCGGCACCCACGGCTGCGGGTTCCCCGTGTCCGTGAACGCGACGAGCGGCGTCCTTTCCTGGACGTGCGGAAGCTCCGTCATCACCTGCGGCGTCCCGATCACCGTCACCGACCCAGGCTCCCTCACGGACTCGAAGCTGCTGACGATCGAGTGCACCAACCGCGACCCCGAGCTCACCTCTACGATGCCGGCGGCCGCCAGCGAGCACGTGCTCTACACACAGCCGATCACGTGCACCGACCCGGACGGGCACGCGCTCGCGCTCTCGACGGCGGCCGGGAACACCTGTGGGGCGCTCACGGCGAGCGGCGGCACGGGCACCTATGCCTTCACTCCGACGGAAGCTCAGGGCGGCTCGAGCTGCGTCATCGCCCTCTCGTGTACCGACGGCGTGGGGACGGTCACCCAGACGACGACGGTCGACATCGCCGAGACCAACACGGCTCCGGCGCTGTCGAACCTGGGCGCCGCCGTGACCACCGGGCGCAACACGCCCGGCACGTTCACAGCGACGGCGACCGACCCCGACGTCCCGGCCCAGACGCTGACCTTCAGCCTCGCGGCCACGACGTGCTTGTTCACTCCCACCGTTGCCACCGGCGGCCTCGTGAGCTGGACGTGCGGCTCGGCGGTGAGCACCTGCAGGGTGGACGTGCGGGTCTCGGACGGCTCCCTCAGCGATACGAGGCAGCTCACCATCGGCTGCGTCAATGCCGCTCCGGAGATCACCTCCACCGGCGGGACCACCGCGGCCGAGGGCACGCCTTACACGTACGCGGTCACCTGCACCGACGCCGACGGCGACCCAGTCTCGATCAGCCAGGGCTCCGGTGACACCTGCGGTGGCACGGTCACCAGCACGACCTACTCCTTCGTGCCGGGGGAGACCCTGGGCGACTCTTCTTGCGCCGTGGTGATCGACTGCGGCGACGGGCTGACAACCGTCTCCCAGACGACCACGGTCGCGGTCGTCGAGGTGAACACCCCGCCGACCCTGACGAACCTCCCCGCCACCGTGAACGCGCCGCTCAACCTTGCGGGCAGCTTCAGCGCCACGGCGACCGACTCCGACGTCCCGGCCCAGTCGCTGACCTTCAGCCTCGCGAGCACGACGTGCGTGTTCGCTCCCACAGTCACCGCCGGCGGCCTCGTGAGCTGGACGTGCGGCTCGGCGGTGAGCACCTGCGCGGTGGACGTTCGGGTCTCGGACGGCTCCCTCACGGACACGAGGCAGCTCACCATCGGCTGCGAGGAGTGATGGGTTAGACGGCGCGCCTGCGGGGAAGCTATCCAGCAGCTGGACCACGCGCCGCTTGATCTGGGCCACCAACGCGGCTGCCCTCCCGCCTCTTCGGCGTCAGCCCCCGCTGAGCAGGCGAATCACCGAGAACCCCAACACCGCGCTGATCACGAACGGCATCGCGATGGCCGCCGCCGCGAGCGAGATGCCGAAGACCACCAGCGCGAAGTCCGCGGGCGAGGGCTGCACCTTTCCGTCGGCGTGCTTCTCGATGAGCTCTAGGTTGCGGCGGTTGCTGCGGAAGGCCACGTCGAAGATGTCGCCCAGCACGGGGATGGTGCCGGTGAGCACGTCCACGCCGATGTTGCCCAGCATCTTCACCAGGATGACGGTGGGCACGCGGCGGCGCAGCGCCAGCAGCAGGAGCGCCATGGACCCGAGGCCGGTGACCGAGTCGCCCACGCCGGGGATGAGCCCCAAGAGCCCGTCGAGGCCGATGCCCTGCTCGGTGCCCGGGATGCGGATCAGATCGTCCAGCAGGCGCGTCATCACGCGCGCCCACGCGGGCAGGGGCGGGCGGCCGTCGTCCGTGGCGAGCGCCGTCTGGCTAGGGGGTGGCAGTGGGCTTGGCAATGTCAGCGCTCCGTCGGGTGAGCCACTCGCCGATGAGCGGCCACACCGTGCGCGTGGCCTCGCGGCCCACGATCAGGTCGATGTGACCGAGGGGGAACATGCGGAAGCGCTTGTCGCGGCTGCGGCTGCGGAGCACGGCCGCTTCCACGGAGTCGGGCGGCGCCAAGAGGTCGAACTCGCCGGCCACCGCGAGCAGCGGCTTGTTCAGCGACTCGAAGGCCAGCGCGTAGTCCACGCGCCCGTCGCGGCTGCGTAGCGAGACGTTCTGGCCGCCCTTGAGCACGTCGAACAGCACGCTCAGGCTGGTGACGTCGAAGGCGCGGTTGAGGTAGCGGTCCAGCAAGTGGGGCTCCACGGTGCCGGGGTGCCAGGCACGCACGGGCAGGGGCACGCTCTTCACGTCCCAGAAGCGGCGCAGCATGCGGAACTGCTGGCCGATGAGGCGCAGCGGCAGGCGCGGGTTGCTGTCCAGCACGCCGGTGAAGCGCACCCCCTCGGCCAGCGCGGCGAACGCCGAGAGGAAGCCGGTGCCGGCGCCGAAGCGGTAGGGCGAGCCGATGGTGACGATGCCGCGCACATAGTCTCGCAACACCGTGGACGCGGTGGCGTAGCTGATGAGCCCGCCCATGGAGTGCCCCACTAGGAACACCTGCTCGTGGCCCGAGAGGCGGATGGCCTCGCGCACGAACGAGGGCAGGTCTTCGCGCACGTACTGCTCCACGGCGTGGGGGCGCGCGTCGCTGTACTCACCCGAGCGGCCGTGCCCGCGCAGGTCCACGGTGAACACGTCGAAGCCCTGCTCCGCGAGGTAGGCCGAGAACGAGCGCCCCTCGATGTGCCACGTGTAGCGGTTCTGGCCGAAGCCGTGGATGAGGATCACGGCTCCGCGCGTGACAGCCGGAGGCGGCAGGCGCTTGCGGACCATGCCGAGCGGCACGCCGCTGGTCATGACCACGTCTTTCACCAGGGTGACGGTGTGCGTGCCGTCGACGACCTGATCCACCAGCTCCGTGCGCAGGATCATGCGGGGGCGCCGTCAGTCCTTGGCCTTGGCGCGCGCCTCGGCGAGGGCGGCCTGGGCCTTGCTCAGGTCGCGCTCCATCTTCTTCATGGAGCGCTTGATCTCACGCAGTTCCTTCTTGGTGGCCAGGTTGAGCGACTCGGCCACGGTCTCCACGCGCTCGTCCACCTGCGCCTGCACCTGCTGACGCATCTGGAGCCCACGCATCATGGTCTTCACCACGCGCTCGTCCTGCATGACCTTCTGTACGCGGGGGTCCTGCATGAGCTTCATGCTCTGTTCGGTGAGGAGCTGCTTCCAATCCAAGGGGGCCTCCTAGGGCGTCGGTCGGCGGGGGGGAGGGGGGGCGAGCGCCTCGGCGTCGAGGCGGTCGGCGCGTCGAAGGGCGCGCAGGGCGGCCGCTCGATCTCCCTCTGCATACGCTTTCCACGCTTCTGCGACAAGTACTCGCACCAGGGCCGGGATGGCTCCGGGCTCACGCCGCTCGGCGGCCCGCTCCCGAGCCACCGCTCCGAGCGCGGGGTACTTCGGCGCCAGCGCGTCGGCGAGCGGCAGAAACCCACGACGCGGGGCGCGCGTGCTCTCGCGCAGCAGCGTGTCCAGCAGCAGGCTCCCCTCGAGCGCGACCTCGGCGTCCTCCGAGAGGGCCGCGAGCCACCCGGCGGCGTAGAGCGAGCTGGGCGCGTCCTCGTGGGCGCTGTGCACCCGAGCGTGGCGCAGGGTGCGCACGGCATCTGGCAGGGCTCCTCGCGTGAGCTGAGTGGCGATGGCGTCGGCCTCGCTGGGGGCCGCCGCGGGCGAGAGCGCTTGCTCGGGCGGGACGTGCGGCGCCCGGCTGCGCGCTGCCAGGGCCTCCGCCACGGTGGCGCCATAGGGCGCGAGCGCAACCTGCAGGCGCTCGCCCTCCACGTCGCTCAGGTCGGTGCCGCGCTCGTCGGCGTGGCGTCCCAGGAGCCGCACGGCCGTGAGCTGCAGCCCGCGCTCGACCGCCGGGTCCTGCGCCAGCGCCGCCAGCTGGTCGATGGCCAGGGCGCGCGCGTAGCGCCCCCCGTGGGTCAGCCGCGCGGCCGCGTCGCTCAGCGCCTGGCGCGGGTCTTCGGGGGCCACCGGCGGGGCTGCTCCGGCCCCCGAGGACGCGGGAGCGGGCGCGCGCCGTGTCAGCGCCAGCAGGCGTCGCTGGTGTTGGGCGGCCCGGCGCAGCCCGTCGCTCGGGGAGCTCTCCGCCGCGCGGTATGCGGTGTCGGCGTCGGCGGCGTGCTGGCGGTGAAGGCAGCGCCCCAGCAGGTACTGCGCTTCGCAGCTGGGTGCACGACGCAGCTCGGCGCGCGCCAGCTCCACGGCCAGCCGCGGCCGACGCTCGCTCAGCAGCCGCGCGCACAGCTGCGTGAGGGCCGGCAGGTGGACGCGCGCATCGGCGTCGGTGATCTCGGCGTGCAGCGTGGCGAGGGCCAGCACGGCGGGCTCGTCGGCCAGCTGGGCGGCATGGCGTGCCGCGGCCAGCAGCGCGGCCACGCGGTCGTCGGGCTGGCTGAGGGTCAGCACCAGCGAGCGCAGCGCCGAGTGGGCGGCGCGGGAACCCAGCACCCGGCCGGCCTGCTCGGCGGCGGCGATCGCCAGGCGCCCTTTGGGCGTCACGTGCCGCGCTCCGTCACCAGACCCAGCTGCGGGAGCCGCTCGGCCGCCGCGTGGGCGCGGTCCAGCTCGTGCGACAGCTGGTCGAGGCGCTGGCGGGCGGTCTGCGTCTGGGCGCTGTCCACGGCCTCCACCTGCTTCAGCGTGGTGCTGACCACGCCCAGCAGGCGGTCGCGCTCGCCCAGCTGGCGGGCGCGCACGTCCGGGTCGCTCGACGGAACGAAGTCCTCGAGGTCGTTGGCCAGCCGCTGCGCCACGTAGGTGAGCGTGACCTGCTGGCGCGCCAGGTGCGCCGGGTCGTTCAGGTCTTGCGTGGCGAACTCCTGCTGGATCACGGTCTCGCGCAACGCCTGGGCTTCGTTGTAGCAGCGCCGCCAGGCCACCTCGTCCTGCGCCTGCCAGGCCGCGTCGCCGCGCTCCGCCAGGTCCCGGATGCGTGCCTCCCAGGCGTCGCGGTCGAGGCCCAGCATGGGGCCGGTGGAGCGGTACACGATGCGGCGCAGGCCATCGAGCGTGTCCTCGAAGCGCTCGCGCGGAGGGCTCAGGGCGTCGCGCCCGCCGCCACGGTACTCGTCCAGCAGCGCGTGCAGCCGCAGCGCCAGCGCGCGGGCCTTGTCGGGGTCCACCTGGATGACCTCGCGCAGCCCCGCGGAGAGCAGCTCTTGCTCGGCGCTGAAGCGCTTGGCTTCGTGGCCCCAGAGCGCGCGCCCCACCGCCTCGGCGTCCGCCAGCAGCGCCTCGTAGGCCTCGGCGTTCGCGGGGACGTTCAGCTTGGCGGCCTCGATCTGCGCCCACAGCTCCTGGCCGGCGACCAGCGCGCGCGCCTCGATGCGCATGGCGGTGTCGCAGCGCAGCGTGAGCTCCACCGGCGTGCCCACCGGCAGGTCCGTGGGCACGTCCACCACCAGCGTCTTGATGGGCAGGCGGTTCTGAAGCACGCGCAGCACCACGGCGCCGCTCTGGTCGGCGGTGAAGAAGCGGTGCTCGGCGCTGGCCGGCAGCCCGGATCCGCGGGCGATGAGCACCTTGCGCTCGCGGCGCCCGGCGCGGACCACCTCGAGCGCGATGTCCTTCGCCACCACGGAGGGCTTGCTGAGCGCGCTGGCGCGGGGTCGCACGTCGCCCCGATAGATGGTGAGCGGGAGGCTCACCGAGCTGTCGCGCCCCACCACGCGCAGCTCGAGGCGCTGCTCCTTGGAGTCACTGGCAGGCAGCGGGATGTCCAGCCGCAGCCCGTCACACGGCACGCCGGGCAGCTCGGCGCTGGCTACCAGCGCGCCGGCCACCAGCGCGTCGAGGCGCTGGGCATCGCTCGGGGCCAGCTCCACGTCCACGCGCATGCGCAGCACGTCGCGCGCGGTCACTAGCGGGGTGCGCACGGACAGCTGCGCGCCGGCGCTCGGCGGGGTGGTCGCTTCGCCGTCTGCCTCCGTGTCCGTGGTGGCTGCGGTGGCGCTGCGTCCGATGCGCAGACCCTGCAGCTGAGCCGCGTGCACCGCCGCGCCGAGCGCCACGCAGGTGTCCACCTCGTCTTGCAGCGCAGCGTCCGCGCGCGAGTCGCGCACCAGGGTCTCGGCCACACGGCGCTGCACCAGCGGCACGCGCGTGGAGCCACCCACCAGCACCACGTGGTCGATGTCGAGAGCCCCCACGCCGGCGCTCTCGTGGCTCTGCGCCAGCGCGCGCGTGCAGCAGGCCAGCGTGGCCTCCACCAGGTCGGCGATGGCCTCTTCGTACTCGGCGCGCCCGATGTCGAGGGCCACGCTCACGGACTCGCCGGCGCGGTCCACGAGCACGTTCTCCTTCGACACGCTGAGCACCTCCTGCGTGCTGAGTGACTCCTTGATCTCCTGCGCCAGGTGCACGAGACGCGCGAAGCGAGCGCGGTCCTCGGCGCTGCCCTGCACGTCCAGCGTGAGGTCGTAGCCCGCCGCGCACAGCTTCACGCGCAGCTTCTCGGCGAAGCGCCGGTCGAAGTCGTCGCCGCCCAGGAAGTTGTCGCCGTCGATGGCCAGCACCTGGTACTCGCCGCCCAGGCAGCGCAGCACGCTCACATCGAAGGTGCCGCCGCCCAGGTCGTAGATCAGGAAGTTCCCGTCGCCGAGAGCGCTCCGCCAGGTGTGGTACATGGCGGCGGCGGTGGGCTCCTGCAGCACGCCCAGCACCTCGAGCCCCGCGAGCGTGCCGGCGGTGCGCGTGGCCTCCAGCTGTGGGGCGTCGAAGTAGGCGGGCACCGTGATGACCGCGCGGCCCACTCGCACCTCGGTGTCGGCAGGGGCTCCGCTGCGCAGGTACTCGTGCATCTGGTCGCGCAGCGCCCGCAGGATGTGCGCGGACACGTCTTCGGGGCGCAGCGTGTGCGGCCCGCACTGCACCGTGCTGTCCTGCCCCATCTTGCGCTTGATGCTCTCGATGGGCGGGCTCGCCGTGCCTCGCTTGGCCCGGGCGGCGCGGCCCACCACGAAGGTGCTCTGGGCCTCGTCCCAGGCCACGGCCGACGGCATGGTCTTCCGGCCGAAGCGGTCGGCGTAGACGTGCAGGTCACGCTCCGACGGGTCCAGCACCGCCACCTCCGAGTGGGTGGTGCCGAGGTCGACGCCGATGGGACGGTCTACGTAGAGGGTCATGCGTTGCCTTGGGGAGCGGGTCGACCCATCAGCACGGGGTCGTGATCGAGGGCAGGGGAGAGCGCGTCATCGAGCGTGGGCACGGGCTCGCCGCGCGCGAAGAGGGCGGCCAGCAGCGCGGCCTCCACCGACGGCGGCTCGTAGAAGTCCTCCGCGCCCGGCAGCGCCACCGCGCCGGTCGTGGACTCGGCGGCGCTCGGAGTCGGGACCAGCCCCCGTGGTGGCAGTGGCGCGCGGCTCTCGGGGTGGGCCAGCAGCGCCAGCCGCACGCGCTCTCGGGGGTGGCGCGTGAGCTGTTCCCACGTGGCCCGGAGCGCCTCGCGTTCCTCGTCGCTGGCGGCCGTCTCCATGCGCTCGCGCAGCTGCTCGGTGATGCCCAGCGGCCCCTCCTCGGGGTCGAGATCGAAGTGCTCGAACGGGTTCGTGGGCGTCATCCGCGCACCACCCCGCTCGTGCGGTCGAGCCGCTTCCGCAGGCTCGCCACGCGCGGCAGCCCGGCCCACAGCTGGTCCGCGCGGTCCAGGTCGCGGCGCGCGTCGGCCAGGGCGGCATCGCGCCCCAGCACGCCCGTGCTGTCCAGCGTGACGTTGGCGCGCTCCGCCAGGAGGTCGGCCAGGATCACGCGCGCGTTGCGGTGCGTGTCGCACAGCCGCAGCGCGCGCTCGGCGTCCAGGATGCGCGTGGCCAGCACGCTCCCCATCTCCGCGCGGAACACCAGCATCTGCGCCACCAGAGACGAGTAGGGCAGGGCGCTCGGGTCGGTCGAAACGCGCTCCGCAGCGTCGTTCACCATGGGGCGGAGCACCTCGCACAGCGCGCCCAGCGCGGGCCACTGCTTGGCTTTGTAGATGCTCCAGCCGGTGGTCTGCGCGCGCTCGAGCGTGAAGAGCGCCACGTACCAGTCGCGCTCCGACCATGCGTAGAGCGCCGCGGCGTCCCCCAGGATTTCGCGCTCCACACGCAGCCCGTCCGGGTCGGCCTCGGCCTGGGCAAATCGGTCGGTCAGCATGGCCAGGGCGCCATCGATGGCCTGCCGGATGCCCCTCACGCACTCCGCGCGGAGGCGCTTCACCACCGCCTCGGAGGACTCCGCGGGGTAGGTGTGAGCCTCGAAGCGCCGCAGCAGCCCGAGGGCCGCGCGCGCGTCGACGGTGTGTTGCTCGGCGCCTGCTGCGGCGCGCTGGGCGAGCCCGCGCACGCGCTCGAGGGCCGCCGCTTCGACGGCCGCCTGGATCTCCGCCTGCGGCAACGTGACGCCGGCCACGCGCTCGGCGAGCTGCGTCAGGTACCGTTGCTCGGACAACAGCAGCGCCCAGGCCTCGAGCGCGCGCAGCTCGAGCGTGGCCGCGCGCTCCTCGCTCCCGCTCGAGCCGAGCTCACGCGCGCCATCGGCGGCGCTGGCGAAGAAGAGCGCGAGGTGGTGCAGCAGACGGGGCGGCGCCGAGCCGTCGAGGGGCGCGTCCAGCAGCGCGTCGAGCGCGGTCAGGTCGCCCGCATGGGCCCGCTCCAAGGCTTCGCGTCCAGGCTCGGTCCCGCGCATGGCCAACAACAGCCCGGCCGCGCGCGGCGCGATGACGGGCGCTGGGGCCGTTGTGCGCTGCGCCACCGCGCCCTCCACCCGCCTCCGGAAGACGCGCTCGAGCAAGCTCTCGTCTTCGAGCCGCTCGAGGAGCGCGCGTTCTGCGGTGCCCAGCACGCGCGTATCATTCCCACCCGTTGGCCCGGGGTCAACGGCGGTGGAAAGGAAGGTTGGATGCGACCGTCCGTGCCGTCGTGGGGCGTGGGATATGTCGGTTGCTCAGCTCGAAGGCGCATGTAGACTGGTGTGCACCAAGAACTTCCTCCTTGGAGGGGAGCTGTGACCGATGTCTCGTGCAATTCGAATGCTGGTGGTCGCGGGGGTGCTGTGTGGGGGTTGCGGCGGTGAGGCGTCGCTAGCAGCCCGTTGAAATACCCCGGGGGGGGCCGCCCCGGGGGGGGCCCGCCCGGGGGGGGGGGGGGGGGGCGGGGGGGGGGGGGGCGGCGGCCCCGCCCCCGCCGGGGGGGCGGGGGGGGGGGGGGGGGGGGGGGGGGGCGGGGCGGGGGGGCGCCGGGGGGGGGGGGGGGGGGGGGCGCCGCGGGGGGGGGGCACGGGGGCGGGCCGGGGGGGGGGCGGGGGGGAGGGGGGGGGGCGGGGGGGGGGGACGGCCGCGGCGGGGGGCGGGGGGCGGGGGGGGCGCCGGGCGGGGGGGCGGCGGGGGGGCGGGGGGGGGGGGGGGGGGGGGGGGGGGGGGGGGGGGGCGCCGGGGGGGGGGGGGCCGGGGGGCGGGGGCGGGGGGGGGGCCCGGCGGGGGGCCGGGGGGGCGCGGGGGGGGGGGGGGGGGGGGGGGGGGCGGGGGGGGGGGGGGGGGGGGGGGGGGCGGGGGCGCGGGGGGGGGGGGGGGGGGGGGGGGGGGGGGGGGGGGGGGGGGGGGGGGGGGGGGGGGGGGGGGGGGGGGGGGGGGGGGGGGGGGGGGGGGGGGGGGGGGGGGGGGGGGGGGGGGGGGGGGGGCCGGGGGGGGGGGGGGGGGGGGGGGGGGGCGGGGGGGGGGGGGGGGGGGGCGGGCGGGGGGGGGGGGGGGGGGGGGGGGGGGGGGGGGGGGGGGGGGGGGGGAAGGGGGGGGGGGGGGGGGGGGGGGGGGGGGGGGGGGGGGGGGGGGGGGGGGGGGGGGGGGGGGGGGGGGGGGGGGGGGCAAGGGGGGGGGGGGGGGGGGGGGGGGGGGGGCGTGGGTTGGGGGGGGGGGGGGGGGGGGGGCGCGGGGGGGGGGGGGGGGGGGGCGGGGGGGGGGGCGGGGGCCCCCCGGGGGGGGGGGGGCCGGGGGGGGGGGGGGGGGGGGGGGGCCCGCGGGGGGGGCGGGGGGGGGCGGGGGGGGGGGGGGGGGGGGGGGGGGCCCCGGGGGGGGGGGGGGGGGGGGGGGGGGGGGGGGGGGGGGGGGGGGGGGGGCCCCGGGGGGGGGGGGTCCCGGGGGGGGGGGGGGGGGGGGGGGGGGGGGGGGGGGGGGGGGGGGGGGGGGGGGGGGGGGGGGGGGGGGGGGGGGGGGGGGGGGGGGGGGGGGGGGGGGGGGGGGGGGGGGGGGGCGGGGGGGGGGGCCCCGGGGGGGCGCGGGGGGCCGGGCCCGGGGGGGGGGGGGGGGGCGGAGGGGGGGGGGCGGGGGGGGGGGGGGGGGGGCCGGGGGGGGGGGGCCCGGGGGGGGGGGGGGGCGGGGGGGGGGGGGGGGGGGGGGGGGGGGGGGGGGGGGGGGGGGGGGGGGGGGGGGGGGGGGGGGGGGGGGGGGGGGGGGGGGGGGGGGGGGGGGGGGGGGGGGGGGGGGGGGGGGGGGGGGGGGGGGGGGGGGGGGGGGGGGGGGGGGGGGGGGGGGGGGGGGGGGGGGGGGGGGGGGGGGTGGGGGGGGGGGGGGGGGGGGGGGGGGGGGGGGGGGGCGGGGCCCGGGGGCCCCCGCCCGGCCCCGCCCCCCCCTTTTTCAGGGGGTGGCGATGCCGGCCTGGTCGACGCAGGCCCGTGTCTTTCCAGCGCTCAATGCGATGACCGTGTCTTCTGCAATGGCGTCGAGACCTGCGATGAAGGCGTGTGTCGCGCGGGGAGCGCTCCGTGCTCCGCGGCAGCATGCGATGAGGCTGCGGCCCGTTGTCGCACCCTCGGGGTCGACTTCGACGGCGATGGATATCCCGAAGGCGCGGACTGCGATGACGAGAACGCGAGCCGCTTTCCGTATAATCCGGAGCGCTGCGACGCCATCGACAACGACTGCGACCCGGAAACGCTCGGCCCCGACGCGGATGGGGATGGCGTGGTGGCCACGGCGTGCTGCAACCAGCAGCCGAACGGCGCCGCACCCGTGTGCGGCACGGACTGCAATGACGCGGCTCCAGCGGTCAAGCCCAGCGCCATGGAGATCTGCAATGGCGTCGACGAGGACTGCGACGGGGTGATCGATGACGGCGTTCAGACCACCTACGGTCGACGCCGACGGCGACGGATACGGCTCGAACGCGCCCGAAGCGATGACGACCCTCGGGTGTGTCCCGGCTCTCGGGTATGCGCCGACCGCAGACGACTGCAACGACACACCGGGGGTGGGTCGCGGCATCAACCCTTCCGGCGTCGAGGTCTGTGATCCGACGATGCGCGACGAGAACTGCGATGGCGCCGTCAACGAAGGCTGCGGTTGTCCGTCGGTCGGCTCTTCTCAGCCATGTTGTGGCACGCGTGGCACGCAGACTTGTCAGATGACCGCAGAGGGGTCGATCTGGAGCGAGTGCTCGGTGCTCATGGCGGAGGAGATCTGCAATGGCATCGACGACGACTGCGACACCATCCGGGACGAGGAGCCCCCCACCGGCAGCTTGTGCGAAGTCACCGGCCAGGTCTGCACCGGCGCTACTTGTCAGTGCCCCGTGGGCCAGCAAGCGTGCGGCGGCACGTGCCAACCGTACGCGGAGGCGTGCACCGTCGGCATCGGGGCGTGCATGCGGATCGGCGCCAACACCATCTGCGACGGCGGAACGTTCGTGTGCAACGTGAGTCCCGGCACCCCCGTCACGGAGGTGCCCTGCAATGGAAGCGACGACAACTGCAGCGGAGAGCCGAGCGACGACGCGGCCAATGCGCCAATCTACTACCGCGACTGTGACGGCGATACCTTCGGAGCTGGCCCCGCGATCAGGGCGTGCGTCCGCGGGAGCAGCTGCAATGGCAACCTGGACTCCACCACCAGCACGGACTGCCAGGATGGCTTGCCACTGCCTGCGGTGGGCGGCGTTCCTCACCCCGAGTCCATCTATCCGACTCGTACGGACCTCTGCGACGGCGTCGACAACAACTGCGATGGAACCCTGGACAGCGTGTGCACGTACAACGTCAGCACCCGCTCCTGTGGCAGAACCTGTCCGACGACGCAGTGGACATCTGGCCCGCTCAGCTGGACGGGTCAGCAGCGCTGCACCGCGGGGATGAACACCAACGCGTGCGGCTTCGCCTCCGCGTGCACCACCACGGCACCTTTGCCCGAGCTCATCGAGAACTGGACCCTCGACACCATCGGCGTTCGCGCCAACCCTTCTGTTGCCTGCTCGCCGACGCTCATCAATTTCAGCGTGCCGTCTCCCGGAGTCTTGGTCATGGGGAGCGACTATCGGTGGGACGGGACCGGGCTGGGCGGCGCGTGCAACCTCTTCGGGCTGTCTCGCGTGTACTACGGCGTCTACCGGTTCTTGCCGCCCGGGCGCTACCGAATGGCCGTGTCCTACTCGAAAGAAGCTGGCGGGCGATTCCAAGCGAGCTTGCGCAACGCCAACCTCTCTTGCTGCACCGATATCCCCGACACCGAAGTGGAGGACCGGAGCGACGCCGCCGTCCCGGGCGCGATCCGCGTCCGGGAATTCGACATTGTGAACCCCGACGGCTGCAGCCAGGTAGAGCTTCAGATCAACTACCAGTCGCTCACCGCTCCGAGCAGCGGTGTCGGCAACTCCGTCGCGTTCTACGGCGTGAGCATCACCCGCATCGGCGATCTCCAGCTCTGACGCTCAGCCGAAGGCGCCGCCCTCGTGCAGCTTCTTCAGCTCGTCCTCGCTGAAGCCCGCCTCGCGCAGCACCGCCGCGCTGTGCTCGCCCTGCTTCGGGGCAATCCCCATGGCGGCCGGGGCCACCGGCGTGCGCGCCTGCTTCACGCTGCCGCCCTTGTGCGTGGGCCGCTCCACCCACACGCCGCGCGCGTTCAGGTGCGCGTCCGCCATCACCTCTTCGGGCGTCAGCACCACCTCGAGGCAGCAGTCGTGCTCGTTGGAGAACGCCTCCCACTCGTCGCGCGTGCGGCTCGCGAAGATCTCCGCGATCTTGGCCTTCCACTCCACCTGCTTGGGCCCGGGCATCTGCGCGCGCATGTCGAACGGGATGCCCACGCCCTCGCAGAACGTCTGCCAGAACTTGGGCTCGAGGGCGCCCAGCGACACGGCCTTGCCGTCCTTGGTGGCGTAGGTGTTGTAGGTGCAGATGCCGCCCAGCAGCATGTCCTCTCCGCGCGGCAGCTGGAAGCCGCCCACGGTGGCGCCAAAGCCCGTGTGCGCCAGGCACAGCGCCGCCTCCGCCATGGCGATGTCCACGAAGCGACCCTGACCCGTGCGGCCGCGCGAGTGCAGCGCCGCCAAGATGCCGATGACCGCGAACAGGCCGCCGCCGATGTCGGCCATCTGCACGCCGGGGGGCTGGGGCGGGCGGTCCGAGGGGCCCGTGTACCCGAGCACGCCACCGCGCGCGAGGTAGTTGAGGTCGTGGCCCGCGCGCTGCGAGAGCGGGCCGTCCTGGCCGTAGCCCGTGATGGCGCAGTAGATGAGCCCGGGGTGCACTGCGCGCAGCGTCTCGTAGCCGAGGCCCAGGCGCTCCATCACGCCGGGGCGGTTGCCCTCGAGCACGATGTCGTAGGTGGGCAGGATGCGCAGGAACGCCTCGCGCCCCGCGTCGGTCTTGAGGTCCAGCACCAGGCTGCGCTTGCCGCGGTTGGCCCAGTGGAAGAGCGTGCCCATGCCGTCGTCGGCGAGCGGGGGCGTGATGCGCAGGAAGTCTCCGCCGCGCGGGTCCTCGAGCTTGTCCACCTGGGCGCCGAGGTCGGCCAACACCATGGAGCAGTAGGGGCCGGGCAGCAGGCGCGAGACGTCGAGCACCTTGACGCCTTCGAGGGAGCGGGATTCGTCGTTCATGCGTTCTTCTCTGCGGTGGGGGGAGTGCGGGGCGCCGTGGGCTCAGCCCAGGATGGCGGGCAGCTTGATGGCCAGCATGGCGTTGCCGGTGACGTGCACCACGCCCGACGTGAAGTGGTTCATGGCGCGGGCCGGGTGGTCGCTGATCTCGCGCCACGCGTCGTGCGTCATGGTCAGCGTGCAGTCGGCCCCGTTGGTGTCGCCCTCGCGCACCTGCACGGGGTCCTTGAGCTGCACCGTCCACGTGCCGCCGCCTTCGCCGGTGATGCGGAACACGAAGGTGGCTCCGATCAGGCTGGCGCGCTCCGGGCTCTTGGCGAGGCGCTCGGGGATGTCGCGCGTGAAAGAGGTGGTGGCGTCAGGCATGAATCGGCGCTCCTCGGGGGTGGGGCTACCGCGTACCGCGCACCTCTAGTGCTGTCAACGCTACTCGCCGTGTGGCGCGCGGCGCCGTCAGGCGTCGTCCAGGTCGTCGGCCAGGTAGCTGAGGATCACCTCGTCGAGGGACTTCTCGCTGACCAGATCGCCGCCGAAGATGGAGCCGGAGGGCTGAGGCCGGGCGGGCGCTGCGGGGGGCGTGGAGATGGCCGCGGGCTTGCGCGTGGCGGCGTACAGGTTCTGCGGGGCGGGGCGGGAGTCGCGCTTGCTCTCGGCCAGCTTGGCGGCAGCGGCGTCGAGCGCGGCCACATCGAGCGGCGGCGCCCCCGGGGCGGGGCGGGGCGGGGCAGACGGGCTCGCGGCCCCCTCGCTGGCTCCCTCGGCGGCTTCGTCGAACGCGCCGTCCCGCAGGCCGATGAACATGGCCTTGTGCTGATCCTTCATCAGCTGCTTCACATGGGTGGCGAGGTCCTCCGAGCCGATCAGGTGCGAGTAGGAGGTTTTTTTGGACGCAACGATGCGCCCGCCGTCTGCGAAGAGGTGCGTGATGAGGTGGGGGCGGTTGACACCCGAGTCCTCAGTCTGGATGTGGTACAGCTTGCCCTTGTGTCGAACGTTGGTGTTGTAGCCGACGAGGGGGCTTTGGCCCTGTGCCATTCCGCCGATGCTAGTCCATTTCTCCTAGTTCCATCAAATCGCAATCAAAGAATTTGGTGTGCCCAACATGAAAAGCCCCGATCGTTCCACAGCCAAGTCTCTCGTGCCCGACCCGAAGTTGCCCCTGGTGAGCGCCGAGGCGGGCAAGAGCGCCCAGATCGAGCCCCTGTTGGTCCGTCCGGGGGCGCGCTACCGCTGCTTCGGCGACGGGCTCTGCTGCATGGACATCCACATGATTGGGCCCATCGACCAGGCCGAGGTGGACCGCGTGGAGGGGTTCCTCGAGGGCTCCGCCGTGTGGGACGAGGCCTACGAAGAGCACGCCCTGTGCACCGCCGCCGACGGGGGCTGCGTGTTCCTCGAGGCGGACATGCGCTGCCGCATCCACGCGGATCACGGGCCGGAGCAGAAGCCCGAGGGCTGCCGCCGGTTCCCCATCGGCCTCACGGCCACCCCCTACGGCGGGCGCGTGACCACCGAGCACCGCTGCCCCTGCCGCACCATGGGTGACCGCCCGCTGCTCGAGGCCGAGCACGCTGCCCCGGCCCTGTGCGACGACGACGGCCACCTGTTCGAGGACCGCCGCGTCAAGCGCGTGCGCCTCACGCGCAAGGGCAAGAAGGTCTCGTTCGACCAGTGGCTCGAGGTGGAGCGCCCGCTGCTGGCCGAGCTGCAGAAGGGCAAGGCGCCCTGGAGCGTGCTCACGGCCGAGCCGTTCCCGCGGCTCAAGCGCAACACGTGGAAGGCCGTGGCCCAGGAGCTCATCGAGGCCCGCGACGGAACGCGCTACGGCACGGCCAGCGCATGGTTCGGGGACGCCATCCTGGTGCTCCAAGAGGGCGCTCGCCCGCGCACGCCGGGGCGGCCCTGGGCCGCGGCATTCGAGCGCGCGCAGGCGCGCGCCACCACCCAGCGCCTGCCGCGGCAGGTCTACGCCGATTTCATCGCCGACGCGATCTGGTCGCTGCGCTTCACCGAGTTCACCTCCTTCGACCTGGCGTGCGCCGACTGGGCCACGCGCCTGGCCATCGCGCGCCACTGCGAGAAGGAGATCCGCGCGCAGGGGGAGAGCGCCGAGCGGGCCGCCGCCGAGGCGCTCACCATCATCGAGGTGGTCGGCGAGGCCGAGGCCTGGCGCGACGTGGTGTCCAAGAACATGCGGGTGTGAGCCTCAGGCCGTGAAGTGCACACGGCCGGTGCCCACGTCGTACATGGAGCCCGCGATGGCGATGCTGCCGTCCTCCAGCAGCGCCCGGAGCGCGGCGCTCTGTGTGGAGATGACATCGATGGTGCGCTGCACGTTGAGCCCGGCCACTTCGTCCACCAGCGCGGCTCGGAGCTCGGGGTCGGCCAGCGTCGCGGGGTCCGGGACGTGGTGCATGCACGCCTGGATCTCACCCACTAGCGTGTCGATGTGCTCGCACCCCGTGGTCTCCGCGGCGGTCTGCCCGTTGGCCTTCAGCGTGACGGCCGAGGTCACCGCGCCGCACAGCGTGTGACCCATCACCACGATGAGCTTGGCGCCCGCCACCTTGCAGGCGTACTCGATGCTGCCCAGCACCTTCTCGCTCGTGACGTTGCCGGCGATGCGCACCGTGAAGATGTCGCCGATGCCCACATCGAAGACCTGCTCCACGGGGGCGCGGCTGTCGATGCAGCTGAGCACCACGGCCAGCGGCGCCTGACCCTGCGTGGTGCGCGCCATCTGGTGGCTGAGGTCACGTGTCAGGTGCGTGCCCGTCAGGAAGCGCTCGTTCCCCACCTTGAGCAGCGCGAGGACGTCTGCGGGTGAGACCGAGCGCTGCACCGCCTGCGTGGAGTAGCCCTCGAAGTTGATGCCCGTGTTGAGCACCTCGTACGTGCCCTTGAAGCCGATGCAGCTCACGCCCACGCCGAGAGCAGGGCCGGTCTCGGCGATGAAGTCGCGGATGAGGTCCACGATGTCCGGGTCGATGTAGTCGGTCTGGCGCGCGTCGATGAGCAGGTGCCCCCCGCGCGGGACCTCACGCATGGCGTTCTCGAGCGCGGCGCGGTTCAGGAAGCTGACCTGGTTGGCCAGCTCGATGCGCACCACATCTCCGCTGGCGTGCTTCTCCACCACCCGCTGCACGGGGCGGCGCAGGTTGCTCCAGAGGATGAACATGGTGGCCACCCCGAGCCCGATCATCACGCCCACCAAGAGGTCGGTGAACACGATGACCACCACCGTGAAGACGAACGGCAGGAACTGCTGCAGGCCGTCGGCCCACATCTGCTTGAACAGGCCTGGCTTCGCCAGCTTGAAGCCGGTGACCAGCAGGATGGCCGCCAGCGCGGCGAGCGGGATGGTGTTGAGCAGCGCCGGGATGAGCAGCACCGAGCCCGCCAGCAGGACGCCGTGCACCACGGTGCTGAGCTTGGTCTTCACGCCCGCGTTGATGTTCACGCTGCTGCGCACGATGACGCTGGTGACCGGAATGCCGCCGATCAGGCCGGCCACGATGTTGCCCACGCCCTGCGCCACGAGCTCGCGGTTGGGCGGCGAGCGGCGCTGCTCGGGGTCGAGTTGATCCACGGCGTCCAGGTTGAGCAGCGTCTCGAGCGTGGCCACGATGGCCAGCGTGAGCGCGGCCATGTAGACCGCCGAGTTGCTCAGGATGGACCAGTCCGGGAAGGCGAGCAGACCTGCCGCGTCGGAGACGCTGGCCGAGACGGGCACCTGCACCAGATGCGACCCGGTCACCACCCAGGGGCTGGCGGTGGCCTGCATCACCGCGTTGGCAGCCACACCGAAGAGCACCACGACCAGCGCGGAGGGGACGGGGCTCTGCTTGAGCACCTTGACCTTGTCCCAGTAGACCAGGATCAGGATGGACAGCACGCTGATGAGGACCGCGCCGGGCTGAATGTCGAAGAACGCCGCCAGCAGCTCCGTGATGGAGTTCTCGCCGTCGGGCTGCTGGAACGACATCTCACCTTCGGGGTCTTGGTCGTGGCCCAAGAGGTGCGGGATCTGCTTCAGGATGAGGATGACGCCAATCGCCGCGAGCAGGCCCTTGATGACCGAGTTGGGGAAGAACGAGCTGATGAAGCCCGCGCGCGCGATGCCGAGCGCCACCTGCATGACGCCAGCCAGCACCACCGCCACGAGGAAGGCCTCGAAGGAGCCGAGCTGCGAGATTTGCACGGCCACGACCGCGGTGAGGCCCGCGGCGGGACCGGCCACGCTGGTGTGCGAGCCGCTGAGCAGGCCGACCACGATGCCGCCGAGGACGCCTGCGATGATGCCCGAGGCGAGTGGTGCACCGGACGCGAGGGCGACACCGAGGCAGAGAGGGAGCGCGACGAGGTAGACGACGACGCCCGCCATGACGTCACGGCCGGCGTACTGGAGGGTCAGGGACTTCATGGACTCCTGCGAATTTATGGGGGAATCCGCATAACAGCGGAACCGCCAGGCATCAAGTGTGCTCGAGATGATTCTCCCTCGGCGCTCGCGGGGGGGCGCTGGGCTTCCCCGCGCCGTCAAGCTACCATCGCCGTCATGAGAAAGCTGGTGGCGCTTCACTACTCGCCCTGGTCGGAGAAGGCGCGCTGGGCCCTCGACCATCACGGGGTCGCGTACCGCTACGAGGAGTACAAGATCCTGCTGGGCGAGCCCAAGCTGCGGCTGGCCACCAAGAACGTGCGCGGCAAGGCCACGGTCCCGGTGCTCTTCGACGGCGGTGAGGTGCTCTCCGAGTGCTGGGACATCGCGCAGCGCGCCGAGGCCGTGGGGCGCGGGTCCACGCTGTTCCCCGAGGGCTGCCGCGAGGGCATCCGGCGCTGGCACGAGCGTGGCCAAGACGCGTGCGCGCTGGCCCGGGTGCGCTTGGTGGACAACATCCGGGAAGACTCGGATGCCATGCGGGCGCAGATTGACGCGGGCGTCCCGCGCCCCCTGCGCAGCGTCATGTACCCGAGCTCGCCGCTGGTCATGGCCTGGTTCGCCCGCAAGCACGCGGGGGCTTGTCCTGGTGATGGCGCTGCCCTGCGCGACGCCTGCGCCACCCTGCGCGCGGAGCTCCGCGGCCGCCCCTATCTCTACGACGGGCTCACGTTCGCCGACATCTCCATGGCGGTCATGCTGCAGTTCGTGGAGCCGGTGTCCGACCGCTTCATCCCACTCGACCCGCGCACGCGCCGGGCATGGCAAGACCCCGTGCTGGCGCGCGAGTACACCGACCTGCTCGAGTGGCGCGACGGGCTGTACGAGCGGCATCGGCTGAGGTCGGCGTGACGCATCCCGAGCCCGCGGGAGGTGCCCGCGCGGACGACCTTGCCATCCTTGGTGCCCAGCTGGGGCGCCCGCCGCGGGGTGCGCCCGAGGTCGCGCGGCGCTGCTCGCTCGGCCTGCCGGTCGTGGTGCGCATGCCGCCCGTGCTGGACTCGGGCGAGCCGTTCCCCACACGCTACTGGCTCACGTGCCCGCTGCTGCACCGGCGCATCGCGCGGCTCGAGGGCGCGGGCGAGGTGCGCCGCATGGACCAACTGCTCGAAGACGACAGCGCGGTGGCAGAGCAGATGCGCGCCGCCCACGAGCGCTACGCCGCCGAGCGTGACGCGCTGGTGGCCGCCGACGTCGCCTACCCGCCGCTGGGCGGCGTGGCCGGTATCCGCGTGGATGACGCTGGGCGTGCGGGGGTGAAGTGCCTGCACGCGCACGCCGCCGACTTCCTGGCAGGGCACGCGAACCCGGTGGGTGAGCGCGTGGCGCTGCAAACGCTGCCGGCGTGTTGCCCCACGCCGTGCGTGGCTCCGCGGGCTGCGGGCGAAGGCTGGGAGCGCGCGGCCGCCTGGAGCGAGCCGGAGCGGGAGCTGGGTACCCCGGAGTGAAGCGAGTGAAGCCTGGTGATCCTACACATCTCGTCCGCGGGCCGAATCGCCTTGCTGCAAGGGACAATGGGCACCCCCGGCTGGAAGCCGGGGGCAGCAAACCAGCTGGCTGATGAGCATAAAGTCCCCCGCCTTTCGGCGGCGGACTACGTGGCTCCCAGCAGGGTTTGCCCTACTGAGGGTACTCAGACATTGCGTCCGGCCACCCTTGGTAGAACACACCCTGTTGTCGATCGGGTAGTCCGCCCAAGGGCGGACTTTCGGCAGGTCCAGGCCTGGTCTGCTGCCCCCGGCTTCCAGCCTGCCCACTCATCGCTTCTTCATCAGCTTTTTGGCGAGTTCTGGGTGTTCAGCGATCGCTGAGAAGAACTCCATGTAGCGGGCCAACTCGACGAGGCCGCGAGCAATCGTGGTCGAGCCGGGTTCGTACTTGGTGTAGTGACCGGCCCACCCACCGAGGTCGGCGATCCAGGGGGTTTATCGGGGGAATCCGTCGGGAACCGGCTGAGGCGGGGGGGGCGGGCGAAGATGAGGACTTGGATCCGTCTTCGGGGGGGCGGTGGCGGTTCAGGCGGGGGTGCGAGCCAGCCGCTTGGGTGTTCGGTTCGTGCGGCCACAGAGGCGGAGGGGGATGGCCCATTTCCGGATTCCGTCGGCGCTGCGGAGGTGGATGTTTTCGGCGTCGCAGCCGCCGGCCTCCACGTCCGATGAAACTCTTCGATTCGCCAGCGCGGCGATAGCTGTCGATGACGCGCTCGGCGTCCGGAGCTCGCCAGGGACGGTTCGTGAGCAGGACCCAGTGAATGGGCGTGCTGGTGTTCCGCACTTCGAGGACTGACCACGCCGACTTCGAGCGCGACCCGCTCGTCTCGCCTGGGAGCATTGTTTCAGGGACCTTGCGCGAATGACGACTTCGCAGTACGGGCAGCACGAGTGCGATCGGGGACCTGCAAGACGCGTCGACCCAGAGGCTGCGCGCTCACCGCCGAGACAGTCTCGTCGACTTGCCTCGCCACTCGACCAGGTCCTGGGCAGCCCGGATCGTGAACCATGTGCCAGCCTGTCCGAGTTGCCTGAGCAGCTTGGACTCATCCGCCTCGCGGTCCATCACGAACCAAGATCGGACGCCAGGAGCGTGCTTCTCGAGGACCTGGTTGACGCTCTCGACGGATGCACTCCAGTGCTTCATCTCGGTGTCTCGCTTACGACGACGAAGGTGTCGGCTCGGCTTCTTCTGGCTCTTCCGCCGCTTCTTCTTCGCCGCTGCGCGCGTCCAGAACTGCACGTCGAGAATGCCGTTGAACGTGCCGTCTGGCGCGACGGCCACCGCGTCCGAGGTCCGCGGCGGTCGGAAAGGCGGGGGGGCGCGAGGCTTCCAGCCGGGGGCAGCAGAGCACCTTGCAGCAAGCCGAATCGGCCCCGCATGGAATGCCCCCTCAGCCCAGCATGTGACGCGCCACGCGGACCACCCACACCAAGATCGACGTCACCGACAGCAGGATGGCCCACTTCTCCGCGTGCAGGCGCTCCAGCGTGTCCAGCACGGGGGTGCCGCGGTAGAGGCCCACCGCCGCGATGGGGATGGTGAAGAACGTGACCAGGAAGAGCATCACGCCGAAGGGGTTGGCGTACGTAGCCCCGGTGAACTGACCGCGGACCATGTGCGCGAAGCTCGTGGTGAGCCCGCACCCGGGGCAGGGGATGCCCGTGATCACCAGGAAGCCGCACGGCGGGAGGCCGAGCTGCTGGTGGGTGCCCATGCCCTCGGCGGCGGGCGTGAGCTGCGTGGCGGTGATGACCACTGCGAGCGGGATGATGAAGAAGAAGAACCACCCGAGCCGCGAGAGCCAGCTGGACGGGCGCACCGGCACGCGTGGCGCCTGCACCCCGAAGCCGAGCGGGCGCCCGGGGTCGGCATCGTGAGGGGGCTGCTCGGCGTGCGGGTCGGAGATGGACACGGAGCGACCTTCGCCCCCGGGTCGCCTGCCGTCAAGGGCCCCGAGGGCTCGACCATGCACGGGGTGGCGCGTACCTTCTCGCGCGATGCCGGAAGCCAGGTCCGACGAGGAGCTGATGCGCGCTTACTGCGGTGGCGACCGTGCGGCGTTCGACGAGCTCTTCCAGCGCTACGCTGGGCTGCTGCTGCGCGTGGCGCGCCGTCAGCTCGAGACCGAGGACCAGGCGCGCGACGTGGTGCAGGAGACCTTCGTGCGGCTGCACGCGGCCCGGCACGACTTCCGGCAAGACGCGCGCTTGCGGCCCTGGGTGATGACCATCGCCATGAACCTGGTGCGTGAGCACTGGCGCCGCACCAAGCGCCGCAAGACCTCGCTGGACGACACGCTCGATGCGCGCCCGGGGCCCGTGGCCGAGCGCGAGCCGCTCGAGACGCGCCAGCGGGCCGACCTGCTGCGGCGAGCCCTCGGCCAGCTGCCGGCCTCGCAGCGGGAGGTGGTAGAGCTGCACTGGCTGCAGGAGCGGCCCTTCGCCGAGGTGGCCGAGATCGTGGGAACCAGCGAGGGCGCCGTAAGAGTTCGGGCCCATCGCGCATACAAGACCCTGAAGGAGCTCCTCGAGCCGGAGCTTGGCCATGACTGAAACGGACATCCAGCACCCGGAAGACGACGCGGACCTCCGCCGCTGGCTCGCGGCCGCCGAGGCCGAAGTGCCCCGCGACGTGGCCCCCGAGGACCTGTCGGCGCTGGCGGCGCGCGTGCGTGCGGGCATCACGGAAGAAGACGCTCGGCCCCTCGCGGGCGTACGCCAGCGGCCGGCGTGGCAGCGCAACCTGCTGGGCGTGGTGTCGCTGGTGCTGCTGGTGGGGAGCACCTTCGCGGCCTTCCCGCGGACCGACGTGGCTCACTATCCGCTCGGGCGCCTCTCCCTGGAGCTGGGGGCGTTCGTGGCCGCGTTCGCGCTGTGCCTGGCCGTGGCCACGCGCGGCGCGCACCTCCCGGAGCTGCCGCGTCGCTGGACGTATGGGCTCGCTGTGCTCGCCGTCCTGGTGGTGGCGGCGGTGGGGCTCTTGCCGCCGGCGCACCTACACGACCCGTATGTCTCCCGAGGCCTCGGCGAGCTCTTCAGCCACTGCGGGCTCGTGGGGGTGGTCCTGGCGCTTCCGGTCTATGCGCTCATCCGCCTGGTGGATCGCGGCAGCTCGCTCGGCGCGCTGGCGGCGGCCTCGGCGGCGGGGCTGGCCGCAAACACCCTGCTCCAGGCGCACTGCCCGGTGGTCGACCGAGCGCACATGCTGCTGGGGCACGCCATGGTGGGGGTCTGGCTGCTGCTCGGCCTGCTGTTCGTCAGGGCTATCGAACGCGGTCGCGGTCTCTGATACGCTCGCCCCGTGATTGACCACGGCGGTTTTGGGTGGACGCTGCGTCTCGCGGTGTTGTCATTGATGTTGGGGACCAGCGGCGCAGCGCATGCGGACGAGGTGCCCGTCGATCAGGTGGTCGCGCCTCCAGAGGAAGCGCCCGCACCCACCGCGTCGGACACCGCCCTCGCCGAAGCCCGCGAGCGCATCGGCACGGGTGAGCAGTTGTTCGAGATGGGCAACTTCAACGCCGCGCTCGCCGAGTTCGAGCGCGCGGGCACCCTGCTAGAGGGCCACCCCATGCACTACCTGGTGCTCTACAACATCGGCCAGTGCTACGAGCAGCTGTTCCAGTACGGGCGCGCCATGTCGTACTACCAGCGCTACCTGGACGAGGGCGGCGCCGATGCGGAAGACGCCGGCGAGGTGCGCGGCAAGATCCAGGTGCTGCGCAGCCTGCTCGGGACCATCACGGTCACCGTCAACACCGAGCACTTCGTGGTTTGGATCGACGGGCAGCGCGTGGGCGAAGACGAGACCGAGTTCATGGTGCCCGGCGGCACGCACCAGGTGGAGGTGCGCGCCACGGGCTTCGAGGTGGAGCGCCAAGAGGTGCAGCTCCCTGCCCGCGAGGCGCGCGCGCTCACGTTCGAGCTGGCAGCGCTGGCCGAGGAGTACGAGGGCACCAGCCCCGTGCTCTTCTACGGCAGCGTGGGAGTCGCAGGGGCCGCCCTGGTCGGCGGGGTGGCGCTCGGCATCGTCGCGCGCGCCGCCCGCAACCGGGTGGACGCCGCCAACGCGGCCGGCGGGGCACAGGCCATCACCATCGCCACGCAGGCCGAGCGCGACCGCATCCGCGGCCTGTCCATCGGCGCCGACGTGCTCTTCGGCACGGCGCTGCTGTTCGGCGCCACGGCGCTCATCCTGGGGTTCACCACCAACTTCGGGGGTGATGACGATGACGAGGAAGAGGCAGCGTCGGCCTCCCGGCCACGGCTCTACTTCGACGGGACCGTGGCGCGCGGCGGCTTCGACCTGCGCCTCGGGGGGTCGTTCTGATGCGCACGCTCCACTTCATGCGCAGCCTCTCGCTCACCGCCCTGCTCGGCAGCAGCCTGCTAGGGGGCTGCACCCTGACGAAGCTGTGGGACTTCCCACTCGGCGAGTGCGAGGTCAGCGAGGACTGCTTGGTGCTCACCGACGAAGACCAACCGAACAGCTGTCAGCAATACGTCTGCCAGCTCGACGTCGACGAAGCCCGGCGCGAGTGCGTGCTCGTCACGGACTCCGAGATCTGTGACGGCGCCGACAACGACTGCGACGGCGTGGTGGACGAGCGCGCGGAGGGCATCCCCGTGGTGGGGCAGACCAGCAGCATCGTGCGCGACGGCCGCGCCACCGAGGTGACCACGGCCCCAGGGGCCCCGGAGATCGTCGTGTGGAACACGGGCACCGAACAGCTCTTCGGGCGCGTGGAGAGTCCGAGCAGCACGGGCGCTGGCGTCCTCTCGGGGGCCGTCCCCACGTACCAGACGCACACCGGTGAGACCCTGGTCAGCACCCAGCTCACGAACGCCGGCATGGGCGCGCGCTGCTTCCGCGGAGACCCGACGGCTGCCGTGAACCAGTGTGCAGGCTCCCGCGTGGCGGTTGCCAACGCGGGCGAGGCCGTGGTCTATGCGCAGGTGTCCACCCTGGGCTGCGCGGCCGGGCAGCTGCGCCTCGGCGTGGCCAGCCCAGAGTCTCCCGAGGCCGTCGTGGCCATCGGGCCCGCGCGCCGCTCCAACGCGTACCTCGGCATCCAGCCCGTGGCCACGTCGGCCTTCTGCTCCATGAACACCACCCAGGCCTGCGCCGACGCCATCGCGGGCATCTCGGGCACGGTGGTCACGGCCTGCGGGCTCACGCAGCCGGCCATCGCCATGAACGGCCCCATCGGCGCCCTGGCGTTCCTCTCGGCGCCGGCCACGCGCTCCGTGTGCGGCGCTCCCGATGCTGTCGATGTGGAGCTGCTGGGCGTCATCGCGCGCACGGGCGGTGCGGTGCCCGACCGCGTGGAAGTCACGGGCGAGGGGCAACCCGAGACGCTCGGGACCACGCGCTCCGGCTCTCCTCCCGCGGTCATCGCGCTGGGCGAGGGCTTCCTGGTGGCCTTCCCGGACGCCGCGGGCGACATCGCCGTGTACTACGTGCCGGCCCAGGTCGCGCCGCCCACCAACACCGGCGCCTACACGTCCGGCACGCTGGACTCGCGCACCGGCATCGAGATCCCCGCGCTCGCGGGCGTCACCCTGGTGGGCACGGTCACCACCGGCGACGCGGCCGCCAACGACGTGGCCCTCGCGGTCTCGCCGGTGACGGGCACCGAGACCGAGGCGCTGGTGGGCGTCACCTGGCTCTCCGCCTGCGGCGCGGAAGGGCGCGTACGCTTCGCGCGGCTCACGCTGGGCCTCGACGCGGGCAGCGAGCCCAACGCGTTCACCATGGACCCCATCAAGTCGCTGGACGGCCCCGGGCTTTTCCGGGCGCCACGCATCGCCTACGCCTCGCGCGGCTTCCTGGCCCCGGACGCACAGCGCGGCGGCGTGGACGTGGATGGCGAGACGGGCGGTTGGTACATCGTCTGGGGCGGCGCCGACAGCGCCTCCGCTCCCATGACCTCGTCCACGCGCGACACGGCGGGCACGCTCTACATCGACCGCGTCGCAGCGTTCGACGGTGAGGCAGTCGACGGCGGCGGCGTGATCACCGCTTCAGCGACGGGCGTCAACGACTACGACCTGGCCACGCGCGTGGAAGACGTGGCGGGCGTGGGCCCCCTCGAGCGGGTGTTCGTGCGGGCCGCGACGGAGAGCGCGCTCCTGGGCGTGCCGCTCACCTGCCACTGAGTCCGCTGGCCAGACCTGACCCCAAGCGAATGGAGGTGACCGTTGGCCCCCGCAAAGCCAAAGCGTAGGACCCCCACGCTTGCCAAGCGCTCCCCGCGCTCTCCAGCCAAAGTTGTCCAGCGGGTGGTGGCCATCCTCGAGAGCGCGCAGGCCCGCGTGGCCCGCAGCGTGAACTCGACCCACGTGGTGGCGAACTGGCTGGTGGGGCGTGAAATTGTCGAAGGAGAGCAGGCCGGCGCACGCAAGGGCGAATACGGGGAACGCCTGATCGAGACTCTCTCCGAGGCCTTGAGCGTGCGCTTCGGGCGCGGCTACTCGGCCACCAACCTGCGTTGGTTTCGGCAGTTCTACCTCGAGTACCCCATGTTGCTCTCGACTCATCACGCGCTGGGTGATGAGTTCCCCTTGCCTGGGACCCCGGTTGCCAGCTCGATTCATCACGCAGCGAGTGATGAATCGCCATCGGCGGTCGGCGCGCTGAACCTCGACTTGTCATGGACGCACTATCGCCTGTTGCTCAAAGTCGACCGTGCACCGGCTCGCAGTTTCTACGAGCTGGAGGAGTGGAGTCCCTCGTGGACAGAAGGCCTCCGCGTTGCGAACGCATGTCCGCACGTGTTCGCGACGCAGGCCTGGCGGGGGGCGGGGCTGTCCACTCCAGACCCTGGCGTTCCGTTCATCTGTCACTGAGCGGAGCGCGGGCAGAGAACCGTGGGTCGGTCGGTGGCGGCCGGCGAAGCTCCGCTCGGTTGCTCGTCTTCGACGGTGCTTAGCGCCGCCGTGGCCCCCGCGGTTCCTGCCGCGCAGCCTCCATCCGCCGCCGCTCCCTCGCCTCCTCGGCCCGCTTCACTCGCGCCTCGTGCTCTTCCAGCCGCCCCAGCCCCACGCGCGCCGTCTCGCGGATGATCTCGCGCAGCGCTTCATCCGGCACGAACTCGAGCGCCAGCTGCAGCTCCGGGGTCAGCGCCGCGCGCCTCGGCGGCGGCACCGGAACCGGCCGCTCCAGGCTCGGAATGCGCGCCACCTCCGGCAGCGGCCCCACGCGGAACCGCACGTCCTTCACGTTCAGCTGAGGCGCCTTGGCGCGCAACTGACGCAGCAGGTCTTCCTTCAGGAAGCTGAGCTCTTGCGCCCACACGGGGCTGGTCACGTGCACCTGCAGCGTGCCCCGCTGAAAGCGCACGGGCTGGGCGTTCAGTGCCACGCGCGGGGGCACGGCGTCGTTCCAGCCGCCGAACACCAGTGCCTCGTCGAACTGCTCTTTGCCCGGGTAGACCTCGCGCAGGGCGGTGCCCAGCATGGCCAGGCCACCCACCCGGCGCTTCCGCTTGCGCGTGATGCGTCGGGGCGGGAGCAGTCCGTTGCCGGGTGGGGGCGGCTGCGTCATGCGATCCGCTCTAGAGCGAGGCCCGGTAGAGCGCGAGCATGTCCTCTTCGGTGCATGGGCGCGGGTTGCTGGCGTGGCAGCCGTCCGCGAACGCCAGCTTGGCCAGGCGCGGCAGGCCGGCCTCGGCGACGTCGGCGGCGTCGAGGCCGTCGGGCAGGCCAATCTTCTTGCGCAGCGCGCGCACGGCGCCGGCGCACTCGAAGGCCAGCGTCTCTTTGTCTTCGCCGCGGGCGCCCAGCAGGCCAGCCAGGCGCGCGATCTTCAGCGGCACGGCGCCGCGGTTGAAGTCCAGCACGGCGGGCAGGCACAGCGCGTTGGCGAGGCCGTGGTGCATGCCGTTCTCGGCCGAAAGCGGGTGCGCCAGCGAGTGGCACGCGCCGAGGCCCTTCTGGAACGCCACGGCGCCCATCATGGCGGCCTTCAGCATGGCCCCGCGCGCGGCGAGGTCGTTGCCGTCGTGCACGGCGGTGACCAGGTGCTTGGCGATGAGCGACACGCCCTCGAGCGCGATGGCGTCGGCCATGGGGTGGTCGCCGAGCGCGCAGTAGGCCTCGATGCAGTGCGTGAGCGCGTCCATGCCCGTGGCCGCCGTGGTGCGGGGGGGCAGGGCCACCGTGAGCAGGGGGTCCAGGATGGCCACGTTGGGGATGAGCGACGGCGCGAAGATGACCGTCTTGCGGTTGGTGGCCTGAATGGTGAGCACGCCGCTGCGGCCCACCTCGCTGCCGGTGCCCGCCGTGGTGGGGATGGCGATCATGGCGGGCAGCGGGTTCACGATGTGCTCGCCGCCGTTGACCGCGTCGTCGTAGATGGCGAGCGGCAGCGGGTGCGTGACGGCCACGCGCACCAGCTTGGCCACGTCGAGCGGGCTGCCGCCGCCGAGCCCGATGATCATGTCGCAGCCGGCCGAGCGATAGGCCTCCGCCGCGCTGAGCACCTCGGACTCGAGCGGGTTGGACGAGATGCCGCTGTAGACGGAGTGGGCGATGCCCACGGCGCCCAGGCGGGTGGCCACCGTCTCCACCATGCCGGCGGCGACGACGCCCTCGTCGCTCACGATGAAGGCGCGCTTGGCGCCGAGGCGCGCGGCCTCGGGACCGACTCGCTCGACCGCTCCGGCACCGAAGAGGACACGCGTGGGGAAGCTCCAGACGGAGATCATGACGGCCGTTTTACTCCTTGTGGACGATGCGCGCCATGAGGGACGCGAGGGCCTCCTGGGGACCGAGGGCGCCGCCCACCAGCGCGGCGATCGCGGCGAGGATGGGAGTGTCGAGTCCGGCCTCTTCGGCGAAGTGCGCGATGCGGGGCGCCAGCAACACGCCCTCCACGTGGCCACCCAGCTCGGAGAGCGCGCCGGCCACGCCGTGGCCCTGAGCCAGGCGCTGACCGAGGCCCAGCTCCACGCGGTCGTCGCCGGCCACGCAGGCCACCAGGTCGCCGAAGCCCGCCAACCCCGCGAAGGTGCTGGCTTCTGCGCCCACCTCGAGCCCCACGCGCGTGGCCTCGGCCATGCCGCGTGTGCACAGCAGCGCGAGGGCGCCGGGGCCCACGCCCAGCCCGCGCGCCACGCCCACGGCGATGGCCAGCACGCCCACGCAGGCGCTGGCGATCTCCACGCCCAGCAGGTCGTCCGTGTCGTACAGGCGCATGCTCGGCCCACCCAGCGCGGCGCGGACCGCGTCGGCCACCTCGGGGAAGGGGGTTCCGATGATGGCGCCGCCCGGCTTGGTGGTGGCCAGCGACTCGGGCACCAGCGGCCCGGCCAGCGCGCCCACCCGGCGGCAGGCGGTGAGGGTGCGCAGGGTCTCGCTCAGGGTCACCAGCGTGAGCGCCCCGGTGCCCGCGCCGTCGCCGGTGGCCAGCCCGCGGCTCACGTGCACCAGCATGTGGCGCCCATCGAGGTGCTGGTCGAGGCTGCGCGCCACGTCGTCCACGTAGGGGCTCGGCACGGCCAGGAAGAGCAACTCGGCGTCGCGCAGGTCAGCGAGATCCGAGGTGGCGTACACCGTGCCCTCGACCTCGGCGTCCACCAGCGCGTTGCCCGAGCGAGAGTAGTGCAGGACGGCGCCCGCAGAGCGCGCCACGGCGGTGGCCAGCGAGCGGCCGAACTCGCCGCCGCCCACCACGGCGACGCCCACGTCGCGGCTGGCCCGGGCTTCGTGCGGTGCGCGCTTCATCGGTGCGCTCCAATGCGCGCGATCTCGTGGGCCGCGCGCTGCGTGGGGGCGTCCAGGTCCTTCGCCACCTGCGTGGCGAACGGCACCAACCTGTTCTGGTAGTAGATGAGCAGCGTGGGGTCCTCGGCGCTCACGTAGCTGCCCACCTCGCGCGCGGCGATGCGCTTGTGGTAGCCGAGCCACACGCTGAGCGCGCGCTCGACCAGCGTCTCCGGGTCCGCCGTGCGTACCAGGTTGCTCACGCGCACCTGGCCCCGCCGCTCGAGCTCCACCAGCGCATCACGCAGCTGCCCCACCTCGCGCCGCAGCGCGCCCCGCTCGATGGTGATGTCGCCGCGCAGGCGCAGCCGCGAGAAGAGGTCTACCGAAGGCGTCTCGCGCACCAGGTGCCGGAACAGCGCGTGCGCCACCACGTTGGTGGTCATGAGCACCGTGTCCGACAGGAAGCGCGCGGACAGCACGTCGCCCAGCTCGCGCGTGTAGGCCTGGTCGCGCGCCACGTCGAGCGTGGGCTCGCCGCCGCGCAGCACGTAGCTGCCCGGGTCGATGACGCGCCCGCTGGGCGTGAGCGAGCGTCCGTCGGCGTCCACCGGGTTGCCATAAGGGTCCACCGGTGCGCCGAAGCGGATGACACACGCGGCCCGCTGGTCGCGCATGCGGCGGAAGAAGTCGTACCAGCGCTCGATGCGCGAGAACTCGTCGTCCGTGATGATGTAGCGCGCCTGGCCCTCTTCCTTGAGCCAGTCCTCCACCAGCGTCTCGGCCTCCAGCACCAGCGCGTAGTTGATGGTGGTGGGCACGATGTAGACGCGCCGCTCGAGCCCCTGCACCTGGTTGCGCGAGAAGGCCTCCACGGCCGAGCCCAAGAGGCCCAGCTTGAGGCGCTGCTCGATGAGCCCCGAGCGCGAGCGCGTGCCACCCGGGAAGAACAACGAGTGGTAGCCGCGCTCCACCATGACCGACGCGTAGGCCTTGAGGACGTCTTTGTAGAGGCGCGCGCGGATGCGGCGGTCCACCCGGTATGCGCCCAGGTTGTGCATGCCGAAGGCGATGATGGGGTTGGTGAAGAGGTTCTTGCCCGCGCCGTAGACCACCGGCGAGAGGCCCTTCCGCTCGAGCGCCTGCGCCAGCACCATGGAGTCCAGGTTGGACGAGTGCGTGGGTACGTACACCAGGGTGCCGTGCTCCTGCAGGCGCCGCAGGTGGGCCACGTCGCCCTCCACCGTGAGCAGCTCGTCGATGGCGCTGCTGCCGGACGCGAGGTCCTTGGGCACGCGCGAGGGCTGCATGATGGCGCTCAGCATCTTGGGCCCCGCGGCGGTGGCCATCTCGAACACGCGCGGGTCGAAGTTGCCGGCCACGTCGCGCGCCATGCGCTCGGCCACGGTGCCCAGCGTGCGCTGCTTCTCCACGTCGCTCATGCGCGCGATGCTGCGGCTGACGCCCTTCCAGAAGCCCAGCGACTCGTGGGTCTCCTCGTCGCGCTGCGAGGTGAGGCGGCGCACCTCGTGCAGCGCGGCGTCGTTCAGCATGAGCTCCACGGCGCGGGCGCTCGCCCCGTGCACGCCACCCACGCGCTCCACCACCTCGCGCACGATGTCGTCGCGCTCGCTGTTGAACCAGTAGATGGCCGGCGCGTCGGGCGCGGGCACGTAGGCCCGGAAGCGGGGCAGCCGGAGGGGGCGTTCGGAGAAGCGGCGACCGAGTGCCATGTCAGACCGCCTCGAAGTAACGGCGCAGCTCCCACTGGCTGACGGCCTTGCGGTACTCGCGGGCTTCCCAGTCGCGCGTGCGCACGTAGTGGTCCACGAACGCCTCGCCCAGGATCTGCTTGGCGCGCTCGCTGCCACGCAGCGCATCCACCGCGTGCTCCAGCGTGGGCGGCACCGGCCGGCCCTGGCTGCTGGCGTCGCCGCGCGTCTCGGGCGGCAGCGTGAGGCCCTGCTCGATGCCGTGCAGGCCCGCGCCCAGCGACGTGGCCATGGCGATGTACGGGTTGATGTCCGCGCCGGTCTGGCGCAGCTCGAGGCGCGTGGCCGACACGCTGCCGGCAGCCCCGCCGCCGCCGATGACGCGCACCATGCTAGTGCGGTTCTCGAAGCCCCAGCCCGCGGTCATGGGCGCCCACACGCCGGGCACGTAGCGCTTGTAGCTGTTCACGAAGGGCGCATACAGCGCGGTCAGCTCGGGCCCCGTGTCCACCACGCCAGCGAGGTACTGCTGCGCCAGCGTGCTCAGCCCGTAGAGGCCCTTCGGGTCACCGAACAGGTTGGTCTCCCCGGTGGAGTCCCACAGCGACTGGTGCAGGTGCCCGCTCGAGCCGGGCAGCGCCGCGTTCCACTTGGCCATGAACGTGATGGCCAACCCGTGGCGCGCGGCCACGAGCTTGAGCGTGGTCTTCAGCAGCGCGGCCTTGTCGGCGGCGGGCAGCGCGTCGTCATAGGGAATGCACGCCTCCCACACGCCGGGGCCCGTCTCGGTGTGCAGGCCCTCGAGCGGGATGCCGTACGCCGCGAGCGTGTCCAGCATGTCGTGCACGAACTCGGCGTGCTGGCCCGCGCGCACCAGCGAGTAGCCGAACATGCCCGGGCTGAGCGGGTCGAGCCCGGCATAGCTCTTCTGCTCGAGCGTCTGCGGCGTCTCGCGGAACACCCAGAACTCGAACTCGGCGCCGAACTTGGGGCGGTAGCCGCTGGCCTCGGCGCGCGCGATCAAACGCTTCAGCAGGTTGCGCGGGCAGGCTGGGTGCGGCTTCCCGTCGGGCGTGTAGAAGTCCACCAGGAAGTGCGCCGTGTCCGGCTCTTGGGGCAGCACGCGCAGGGTGCTCGGGTCCACGCGCGCGAGCGCGTCCGGGTAGCCGCTGTGCCAGCCAGTGACCGTGGCGTTGTCGTACAGCGCGTCGGTGATGTCCCAGCCGAAGATCACGTCGCAGAAGCCGAAGCCCTTGCCGAGCGCCCCGGGCAGCTTGTCCGGGTGGATGAACTTGCCGCGCAGGAGGCCGTCGACGTCGAACCCGCCGACCTTCACCTTGCGGAGGCCGCGCTGTGCGAGGGACTCGAGGAGGTCTGTCGTCACGGTCGTGAGGGTAACACCAGGATCGCGTCGGTCGGAGAATGAAATCCCGTCAACGCGAAAGCGAAGAGGCCCACCAACCGGCGGGCCTCTTCGTCACATCGCTCGCGTCGGCGTCAGACCGCGGCCGCCTCGGAGCTCATGCCACTCATGGAGGCAGACTCGGACGAAGACCCACCGGAGTGCGCCGAGATCGACCCCATGTCGTAGGCGTGCATCCCGTGCTCGCCGATGTCGAGGCCCTCGATCTCCTCTTCCTCGCTGACCCGCAGGCCCATCGTCTTCTTGATGATGCCGAAGATGAGGAACGAGCAGACCACGGTGAACGCGCCATAGGCGGCCACGCCGGTCAGCTGCGCGGTGAAGGACTTGCCCTCGCCGAAGATGCCGACCGCCAGGGTGCCCCACACGCCACACACCAAGTGGACGCTGGTGGCGCCGACCGGGTCGTCGAGCTTGATCTTGTCGAAGAAGAGCACGGCCCCGACCACCAGGCAGCCGGCGATGAAGCCGATGATCAAGGCCTCCATCGGCGTGATGACGTCTGCGCCCGCGGTGATGCCCACCAGGCCCGCGAGGATGCCGTTGAGCAGCATGGAGAGGTCGGGCTTCTTCGAGACGAACATGTAGGCGACGAGCGCGCCCATGCCGCCCGAGGCAGCCCCGAGCGAGGTGGTGACCAGGACGAACGAGGTCATCGCCGGATCCGCCGAGAGCACCGAGCCGCCGTTGAAGCCGAACCAGCCCATCCAGAGCACCAGCGCGCCGATGGTCGCGAGCGGCATGCTACCGCCGGGGATCGGCATCACGCTGCCGTCCTTGGCGTACTTGCCGATGCGGGGCCCGAGCAAGAACACGGCCACGAGGGCTCCCCAGCCACCCACCGAGTGCACCAGCGTGGAGCCAGCGAAGTCGTGGAAGCCCATGTCGTGGAGCCAACCGTAGCCCCACTTCCACGAGCCCGCGATGGGGTACACGAACGCCACGAAGAGGGTGGCGGCGAGCATGAAGCTCGTCAGCTTCACGCGCTCGGCCACGGCACCCGAGATGATCGTGGCGCAGGTGGCGGCGAACATCCCCTGGAAGAGGAAGTCGGTCCAGTAGGTGTATCCACCCGCGGCGTACGCGGCGGTCACGCCGTTCTCGGGCAGCGTCAGGCCGAACCCCGAGAACCCGAGGAACTCCCCGGGCATCACCCAGGCGGCGCCGGGGTACATCAGGTTGAAGCCGACGACGTAGTAGGTGAGGAGGCCCATGCAGACGATGAACGTGTTCTTGAACAGCACGTTGACCGTGTTCTTCGAGCGTGTGAGGCCCGTCTCCAGGGTCGCGAAGCCCAAGTGCATCATGAACACGAGCGCCGTGCAGACCATCATCCACACGTTGTTGGCAGTGAAGACGCCAGGGTCCACGTCATCTGCGAGAGCGATGCTGGGGGTCGCGAGGAGTGCCCCCGCCAATAGCCATGGTGAGATTCGTTTCATGCGCTTCTCCGGGTTCGACAGACCTATGAGTTTCAGAGGCGCTCCATCGGACGCTCTCCGTTCGTACTCAGGGACTCTGTCGGGCCGATGTTTCGAGGCCGTTTCGTGGTCGAAACAAAGGAGGCGCGCAGCGAACGACGGCAGATCAGCGGCGCGATGTGGTGGCGGCGAGCGCGGACACCAGCTCGGTGACGGCAGCCACGGCCGCGTCGGGAGACGCCGCCGACTCGATGGCGCGCACCACCGCGCTGCCCACCACCACGCCGCCCACGTGCGCAGCCACCACGCGCACGTCGTCGGGCGTGCTGACACCGAAGCCCAGCGCGATGGGCTTGCCGATCTGCTTCGCCAGGTCTCCCGCGCGCGCGGAGGCTGCCTGGAGGTCGATGCCCACGGCGCCGGTCACCCCGGTCATGGACACGTAGTAGATGAAGCTCGTGGCCGTGTCGGCGGCCAAGCGCACGCGCTCTTCGTGGCTGGTGGGCGCGATGAGCGGCACCAGGTCCATGCCGCGCGCGACGGCGGCGTCTCGCAGCGGGCCGGCTTCCTCGGGCGGCAGGTCCACCACCAGGAAGCCGTCGGCGCCCGCGTCGGCCGCGTCGTTGGCGAGCTTCACCTCGCCGTACGACAGCACCGGGTTGTAGTAGCCGAACAGCAGCACGGGCACCTGGTGCGTCTTGCGCACCTCGCGCACCACGTCGATGGCGCCGCGCATGGTGGTGCCCTTCGCGAGCGCGCGCTCGCTGGCCTTCTGGATGGTGGGGCCGTCGGCGGTGGGGTCGCTGAACGGCATGCCCAGCTCGATGACGTCGGCGCCCGCGTCGGCGGCCGCGCACACCAGGCGCACGGTGGTGGCGAGGTCGGGGTCACCCGCGCAGAGGTAGATGACGAGGGCGGCGCGCTGCTCTTGCTGAGCGCGCTCGAAGGCTTGTTGGATGCGTCCCATGGGCGGCGTGTCTCTCGGCTCAGTGCGTGGTGGGGTGGCGCAGGGCGAGCTGCTCCTGGACGTTGTCGAGGTCCTTGTCGCCGCGCCCCGAGAGGCACACCACCACGGTGGCGCCCTCCGGCAGACCATCGCGTGTGCGCAGCATGGGCAGGTACGCGAGCGCGTGGCTCGACTCGAGCGCGGGGATGATGCCCTCGGTGCGGCACAGCTGCTGGAACGCCGCCAGCGCCTCGTCGTCCGTGACGGCGCCGTAGGTGGCGCGGCCCGTGTCCTTCAGCCAGCTGTGCTCTGGACCCACGCCCGGGTAGTCGAGGCCGGCGCTCACGGAGTGCGCCTCGATGATCTGGCCCGCGTCGTCTTGAAGCAGGTAGCTCTTGGCGCCGTGCAGCACGCCCACGCGCCCCGCGTTGAGCGGCGCGGCGTGCCGGCTGGTGTCGAGACCGTCACCGGCGGCCTCCACGCCAATCAGCCGCACGTCGGCGTCGTCCATGAAGCCTGCGAAGAGGCCAATGGCGTTGCTGCCGCCGCCCACGCACGCCACGGCAGCGGCGGGGAGCTTGCCGGTGCGCTCCAGGATCTGCACGCGCGCCTCACGCCCGATGACGGACTGGAAGTCGCGCACGATGGTGGGGTAGGGCGCCGGACCGGCCGCCGAGCCCACGCAGTAATATGTGGTGGCCACGTTGGTGACCCAGTCGCGCAGCGCCTCGTTCATGGCGTCCTTCAGCGTGGACGAGCCCGAGTGCACGGGGTGCACCTCCGCGCCCAGCAGCTCCATGCGCTTCACGTTGGGGGCCTGACGCCGCACGTCCTCGGCGCCCATGAAGACCACGCAGGGCAGCCCCATGAGCGCGCACGCGGTGGCGGTGGCCACGCCGTGCTGGCCCGCGCCCGTCTCGGCGATGATGCGCGTCTTGCCCATGCGCTTGGCGAGCAGCACCTGCCCGAGCGTGTTGTTCACCTTGTGCGCGCCCGTGTGGCACAGGTCCTCGCGCTTGAGCCACACGTCGAGGCCCACCTCGGCGCTCAGCCGGCGCGCCTGGTACAGCGGCGTCTCGCGGCCCACGTAGTGCGTGAGCAGCTCGTCGAGCTCCGCCTGGAACGAGGGGTCGCGGCCGATGGCGGCGTAGGCCTGGGCCAGCTCCTCGAGCGCCGGCATGAGCGTCTCGGCAACGAAGCGGCCGCCATAGGGCCCAAAATATCCGGGGCGGGAGGTCGTGGTGGGCATCGAAGGAGAGGTAGCGCGCTTCGGGCGCCAGGGAAAGCGCTCTGGCTGACGTGCATGTCTCGCGACACGGGAGTATTCTGTTGTGACTAACTCTTGCGTCGAAGAATGGCCTGAAATGTAGGTGAATTGGCCTCGTGTCGGAGTTTGTGTGGGCGTAACGTCGGGGGACCGTGCGAGGGCCTCCACCGGGAGCAAGCCATGTCCGAAGAACAGCGATATGAGATCCGTGCTCGCCTGATGGCCGCACGCTCGTTCCACCCGGGACCCTGGCGCGTGATTGGAGGCACGCTGGTGGACGGCGAGGGCATGCCGGTGGACTTCGATGTTCCGGCCATGCGCGACTTCTTTCGCCACCTGTTGGAAGACATGGAGTCCATGACCGAAGGGGCGCGGCGCCGCAGCGTCACGCGCGATCTGCGGCCCAGCAGCCCCGGCCTGCGGCTGCCCCACGCTGGTGAGTCCACCGACGAGCACGTCGCCGTCCGCGAGAGCGTCTACCCGGGAAAGATGCCTTTGCGCTGACCCGCGCCCTCGCGCTGACCCGCGGGACGGGGCTCAGCCGTCGGCGGCCTGCGCCTCGCCCACCGGGCGCCGCAGCTCCACCGTCAGGTGCTTGAACTCGAAGCGCGCCAGCCGCTCGCGGTAGTGCAGCACGTCGTGTTCGGCGGCCTCCAGCGTGACCACGCAGGCCAGCGCACCGCCGCCCAGCGGCCAGACGTGCAGGTCGATCACGCGCGCCCCGTCATGCTGCGTGAGCGTGGCGCGCAGGTCGTCTTCCACGGCCAGCGACGGGTTCACGTCCAGCAGCTCGGCCGCGGCGTGGCGCGCGAGGCCTAGGCCCCACTTGAGGATGACGAGCCCGCCGATGATCCCCGAGACCGCGTCGAGCCAGTCCCAGCGCAGGTAGCGTCCTGCCAGCAGCGCGCCGATGGCCAGGGCGCTGGTGAGCGCGTCCGCGATGACGTGCAGCAGGGCGGCCTGGTGGTTGTGGTCCTCTCCGTGGCCATGCCCGTGACCGTGTCCGTGGTCGTCATGGTCGTGGTGCGGCTCTTCTGCTTCGCGCTCGTCGTTGACGTGCAGCAACGCCACGCTGGCCAGGTTCACCACAAGCCCCACCACAGCGACCGGCAGCGAGACCTCGAAGTCGATGGTCAGGGGGGTCATGAGCCGCTGCACCGACTCGACCATCATGGCCACGGCCACCAGCCCGAGCGCCAGGGCGCTGGTGTACCCCGCGATGGCCTGCACCTTGCCGGTGCCGAACGCGAACGCGCGGTGGGCTGCGAAGCGACGGGAGAACACGTAGGCGGCCCCCGAGAGGCCCAGCGCGCCGACGTGCGTGGCCATGTGCCAGCCGTCCGCCAGGAGCGCCATGGAGTTGGTGGCGTAGCCGACCACGATCTCCACCACCATCATCAGGGCCGTCAGCAGCACCACCCACCACACGCCGCGCTCCCTCTTTCCGGGAGGGAGCGGCTTACGCATGGCGGCGTCTTCAGAGGTGAACTCGGTGCTCGACATCGACGGCTGCATTGTGATGCGTCTGGCCCGAATGGCGAGCCGCGGGAACGCCTTGACTCGATGTGCTGGCGCGCCACCCTCCGCGCCCAGGGAGGGAGGGGCCGCCCGGGGCCCTTCATCTCAACTGTCGGCGGAGCATCTGCCACGAAGGCGTTCGCCGCACGGCGAACAGGCGCGGCGGGCGGCGGTCCGGCCTGATCCTGGCTAGGTCAGGCTTGGTGCAGCATGCGCCTACATCGAGGTGTTCCGCGCCTCGTCCGCGTGGCGCACCGCCTGTACGAACGCCTGGACCTTCTCCGCGTCCTTCACGCCAGGCGCCGACTCCACACCGCTGGCCACATCCACGCGGTAGGGCCGCACCAGCCGCACGCACTCGGCCACGTTGTCCGGCGTGAGCCCCCCGGCCAGCGTCAGCTTGCGCTCCAGCGCGGTCTGGGTGGCCAGCGCCCAGTCGAAGCGCGCGCCCGTGCCACCGGGCATGGCGCCGGGCACCCGCGCGTCCAGCAGGATGTGCTCCCCCGGGAAGCGGCGCACCTCGTCGAGAGGCGACACGTCCAGCACGCCGAGCGCCTTGTAGGCGTAGGGGAGCAGCGCGGCCACGTCCTCGGGGGGCTCTTCGCCGTGCAGCTGCACCCAGGCGATGCCCGTCTCGTTGCGCACCCGGCGCACGAAGTCGAGGCCCTGGTCCACGAACACGGCAACCACCTCGAGCCCTGCTGGAAGCTCGGCGAGGATGGCGCGAGCACGCGGAACGTCCACGCAGCGCGGGGTGCCCGGCCAGAAGTTGAGGCCCAGCGTGTCCACCCCAGCCGCCACGCAGGCGAGCGCGTCCTCCGGCGTCCGGACCCCGCAGACCTTGACTCGCGTCGTGTGCGCCATGCTGCCCCTTCATCTTGCACAAATGCGCTGGCGCGCGACCCCTTCTTCACCAATATTCCAGTCCGCCCGGGTCCGGCTCGCCTTGGATGGTGCGCGCCACGCCCTCGCTCCCCCTTCAGTTTCTCTCTGGAAGCCTCCTCATGACCAGCACGACGCAGCGCGAAGAGCTCGACTCGGTCGTCATCCGATTTGCGGGTGACTCCGGTGACGGTATGCAGCTCACGGGTCAACAGTTCTCCACGGCCACCGCGCTGATGGGCAACGACCTCTCGACTTTCCCGGACTTCCCGGCCGAGATCCGCGCTCCGACCGGCACGCTGTACGGCGTCTCCGGCTTCCAGGTGCACTTCGCCAACCACGACATCATGACCCCGGGCGACGACCCGGACGTGCTCGTGGCCATGAACCCGGCTGCGCTGAAGGTGAACTCCGGCACGCTCAAGACGGGCGGCCTGCTGGTCATCAACGAGGGCGCGTTCAACACGCCCAACCTCAAGAAGGCCGGCTACGAGACCAACCCGCTCGACGGCGACGAGCTCGCGCGCTTCCGCGTCATCAAGCTGGACATCAGCAAGCTCACCCTCGCCGCCGTGGCCGAGTTCGGCCTGGGCGCCAAGGACGGCGGGCGCTGCAAGAACATGTGGACCCTCGGGCTCATGTTCTGGCTCTTCGGCCGCGACCGGCAGTCCACGGTGGACTGGCTCAACCAGAAGTTCGCCAAGGACCCCAACCTGGCGGCGGCCAACATCGCGGCGCTCAACGCGGGTCACGCCTATGGCGAGACGGCCGAGATGCCTGGCGGCATCGGCGCGTACCAGGTGCCCAAAGCGGACTTGAAGCCCGGCGAGTACCGCAGCGTGGACGGCAACCAGGCGCTCGCCTGGGGCCTCGTGCAGGGGGCCGCGCTCGCGGGCCTCAACATCATGTACGGCAGCTACCCCATCACGCCGGCATCCGGCCTGCTGCACAACCTGGCCAAACTCAAGCACTTCGGCGTCACCACGTTCCAGGCCGAAGACGAGATCGCGGCCGTGGCATCGGCCATCGGCGCCAGCTTCGCGGGGGCGCTCGGCGTCACCGGCACCTCGGGCCCCGGTGTGGCGCTCAAGGGCGAAGCCATCGGCTTGGCGTTCATCACCGAGCTGCCGCTCATCATCTGCGACGTGCAGCGCGGCGGCCCGTCCACGGGCTTGCCCACCAAGACCGAGCAGTCGGACCTCTACCAGGCCGTGTTCGGGCGCAATGGTGACGCGCCGCTCCCCGTGCTCGCGGCGGCCACCCCGGGCGACTGCTTCTACATGGCCATCGAGGCCGTGCGCATCGCCGTGAAGTACATGACGCCGGTCATGCTGCTCACCGACGGGTACATCGCCAACGGCGCCGAGCCCTGGGAGATCCCGGACCTCGCCGCCATGAAGCCGTTCCCGGTCAGCTTCCACACTGACAGCGAGGGCTTCCACCCCTACAAGCGCAACGAGCAGACGCTCGGGCGCGTGTGGGCCAAGCCGGGCACGCCGGGCTTGGCGCACCGCATCGGCGGCCTCGAGAAGGCGCAGAAGTCGGGCCACATCAGCTACGACGCCGACAACCACCACGCCATGACGCTGCTGCGCGCCCAGAAGGTGAACAACGTCGCCAACGACTACCCGGACGCTGCGGTGGACCAGGGCGACGACAGCGGCGACGTGCTCATGGTGGGCTGGGGCGGCACCTACGGCGCCATCAGCCAGGCCGTGCGTCAGTGCCGCAAGAACGGGCAGAAGGTCAGCCACTACCACCTGCGCAACATCTGGCCGTTGCCCAACAAGCTCGGTGACCTGCTGAAGCGCTTCGACAAGGTGGTCGTGGCAGAGCTCAACAACGGGCAGCTCGCGCGCCTGCTGCGCTCCGAGTACCTGGTGGACTGCAAGTCGGTCGCCAAGATCGCTGGTCAGCCCTTCCGCATCTCCGAGCTGGTGACCGCCATCCAGCAGAACCTCGAAGGAGGACAGTGACATGAGCCCGAACGTCCCCAAGAGCACCTACACGCGTGCCGACTTCACCTCCGACCAAGAGGTCCGCTGGTGTCCCGGCTGCGGCGACTACGCCATCCTCGCCGCCGTGCAGCGCCTGCTGCCCGAGCTGGGCGCCTCCCCCGAGAACACGGTCTTCGTGTCGGGCATCGGCTGCTCCAGCCGCTTCCCCTACTACATGAACACCTACGGGTTCCACACCATCCACGGGCGCGCGCCTGCGGTGGCCACGGGCGTCAAGCTGGCCAACCCGGAGCTGGACGTGTGGGTCGTCACGGGGGACGGCGACGGCCTCAGCATCGGCGGCAACCACCTGCTGCACGTGCTGCGTCGCAACCTCAACCTGCAGATCATGTTGTTCAACAACCAGATCTACGGGCTCACCAAGGGCCAGTACTCGCCCACCACCGCCGTGGGCAAGGTCACGCCGTCCAGCCCCATGGGCTCGCTCGACCAGCCGCTCACGCCGGCTCGCTTCGCGCTGGGCGCGGGCGCCAAGTTCGTGGGCCGTGGCTTCGACGTCAGCAAGGACCTCGCGGACCTGCTGAAGGAAGCGCACGACTTCAGCGGCACGGGCTTCGTGGAGATCCTGCAGAACTGCCCCGTGTTCAACGACGGCATCTTCGAGCACATCCGCGACAAGAAGTCGGGCCCCGCCTATCAGGTGTGGCTCGAGCACGGCAAGCCCATCCTCTTCGGTGCCAACCGCGAGATGGGTGTTCGGCTGAACACCACGTCGCTCACTGCCGAGATCGTGAAGCTGGGCGACGGCGTCACCGAGGCCGACATCTTGGTGCACGACGAGACCAACCTCGCGCAGGCCTTCTTGCTGGCCGACCTGCCGGGTGCGGTGGCGCTGGGCGTCCTCTACCGCAGCGAAGCGCCCGTCTACGACGAGAGCGTCCAGACGCAGAACCGCATGGCGGTGGAGCGCTCGGGCAAGGCCGACATGCTGAAGGAGCTGCGCAAGGGCCACACCTGGAAGGTGGTCTGAGCCCAGCATGGCCGACGTCGTCCGGAGCGCAGCGCTCAGGGACGCGGGGTTCGCCCACGCGTTCTCGCTGCGCGACGGAGGCGTCAGCGATGCGCCCTTCGGCACGCTGAACTTGGGGCGCAGCGTGGGCGACGAGGAGGAGTGCGTGTGGGAGAACCACATCCGCTTCGCCGCGCGCGTGCCCTATCCGCGTGACGCCCTGTTCGAGGCCAGCCAGGTGCACGGCACGAGCGTGCGCTTGGTGGCCGCGGGCGAGGACCCCGTGGCGGTTCGGCAGGAAGAGCACGACGCGCTCATTGCCCCCGCAGGCGGGCTGGTAGTGGGCGTGCGCACGGCCGACTGTGTGCCCATCCTGCTGGCCGACACCGAGCACGGCGCGGTCGCGGCGGTGCACGCGGGCTGGCGCGGCGCGGTAAACCACATCCTGGCGCGCACCATCGAGCGTATGCAGCAGGAGTTCGGCACGCAGCCGAGCGCGTTGGTGGCCGCCGTGGGCCCGCACATCCGCGTGGCCCACTTCGAGGTGGGCAGCGAGGTGGCGGAGGCCGCCGAGGCGGCTGCGCCGGGCGCGGGCGTGGTGCAGCGCGGGGGCGAGAAGCCACACGTGGACCTCGCCGCGTTGGTGCGCCACCAGCTGGTGCGTGCGGGCGTTACGCACGTGGACGACGTGGGGGGCTGCACCTTCGAGGACGCCGCGCGCTTCTTCTCCTACCGGCGCGATGCGGGGCGCACGGGGCGGCACTTGGCCGTCGTCGTCAGCCGCGGGCTCTAGACAGCGCTGGCGCGGGCTGGTGCGCCGCACGTCACCGCGAGCCGGCGACCGCCTGGTCTAGGGCTCGCTCGAACGCCGCGGGGCTGAACCCGGTCAGCACGCTCCCGCCCACGTCCAGGGTGGGCACCGTCTGCCTGGGGTTCAGGCGCACGTACTCGGCGCGCGCCGCGGGGTCTGTCTCCACGTCCAGATCCCGGAAGGCGATGCCCTGACTCAGCAGGTAGCTGCGCGCCTGGCGGCAGGCTCCGCACCACGAGGTCCCGTACAGCACGATGGGCACCTGCGCGCGTGCCCGCGCGGCCTCTTCGCGCTGCAGCCGTGCGGCCTCCGCGGCCTCGGCCGTATCCCGCGCGGCGGCCTCACGCGCCCGACGCTCACTCTCCCGTTGGGCGGCGGCCAGCGCGGGGTCGGCTTCGACCGGCGCGGGGGCCGGCGGCTCTGCGATGCGCTCCACCACGAGCCCTCGGGCGGTGGGGGCGGGCTCGTCCTCGCTGCTCAGCACCAGGGCGGCGCCCAGCAGGCACGCCAGCACCAGCGCCACCAACAGCTTCGTGAGCCGGGACGTGGGCTCCAGCAAGGGCTCGAGCCCTCGACGGGTGGGGCGACGCTCGGTGTTGCAGCGCAGGCAGCGCCCGTCTGGGGACAACGCCAGGCCATGCACGGGGCAGCGGCGATCCACCGGATAGGTGGACGGACGCTTGGGTGGAGCCATGGAGGGGCGCGCCGCTGGAGCCACGGAAGGGCGCGCCGGCGGAACCATGGAGGGGCGCTTGGTGGGCGCGATGGACGGTCGCTGGGGCGGGGGCGCCGAGGGGCCCTTGGGGCGGGTCGTGGTCATCGCACGCCTCGCTCTCCCGTGGCACCGCGTCGTGACAGGCCGGCCGCATCGTAGACGGCATCAATCAAGCGCATGTTCGCGAGCGCGTCGCCCGGCCCGACCGGAACGGGGGCGCCGTGCAGCACGTGCGCGCAGAACGCTTCGAGCTGATAGGAGTAGGTGGTGCGCCGCGGGAAGGACTCGCTCTGCCAGCGCTCGCCATGGCGGCGGTGTCGCAGGCGGTGCCCCAGCTGTGGGCCGACCGGGTTGAACGCGCGCAGCTCGCCCCGCTCGAAGCGCACGCGCACGCCCACCTTCAGGAGCCGCCGCGAGAGCAGCGAGCACTCGAGGTGTCCGGTGGCGCCGCTCGGCAGCGTGACGTCGGCCTCCATGGCGCGGTCCACGCCTGGGCTCATCAGCGTGGCCTTGGCGCGCGTGACCGTGGGCTCCTCACCGCTCAGCTGCCGCAGCATGTGCGCTGCGTAGGCGCCGGTGTCCATCATGGCGCCGCCCGAAAGCGACAGCTGGAAGCGGATGTCGCTGGGCATGGGCAGGGGGATGCACATGGCGGTCTCGATGTGCTCGATGCGCCCGTAGGGGCCGTGCTGGCACAGCTCCACCAGGCGGGCCGCCATGGGGTGGAAGCGCCAGTGGAACGCCTCGACGACCGCCTTCCCGCTCTTCGCGCTTCTGGCCAGGACGGACTCGGCTTCGGCAGCGTTCGACGTGAAGGGCTTCTCCAGCAGCACGTGCTTGCCGGCCTCGAGCGCGCGCAGCGTCCAGGGCGCGTGCAGCGAGTTGGGCAGGGGGTTGTAGACGGCGTCCACGTTCGCGTTGGCCAGCAGGGCCTCGTAGCTCCCGAAGGCCAGCTGGATGCCGTGCCGCTTGGCGAACGCCGTTGCCCTGCCTGCGTCGCGGGCGGCCACGGCCAGCACCTTGGCCGCAGGCACCTCGCGCGCCGGTGCGATGAGCGCAAACGGTGCGATGCGGGCGGCACCGAGGATGCCGATGCGCAGCGGAGGTGTCGTGGGCCGGGATTCCATGGGCAGACGATACCCGACATCGGCGGGCGCATGCGATGGGCAGAGTGAAGGGCCGCTATGCTAGCGTGTCGCGGCCTGCAGCCATGGACGGCCACGCGGGGCAAGGAGGTCTTCGTGAACAACCCCACCCATACATCTCGCTCTTCGCGCTCCCCCTGGGTCATCGCCGCCACTCTCGCGGCCTGCTTCGGGCCCCTGCTCGCGGTGTCCACGCTGGCCGCCCAGACGCCGGGCCCGCGTGACAGGCACGCCATTCGCTTCGAGCGTCCGCGTACGGTGGGCTCGCGCTACCGCATCGAGGTCAGCGGTGAAAAGACCATGCGCATGGAGCAGCGGGGCGCCGCCGCGCCGGTCCGTGACGAGCGCACGGTGGTGCGCATGGTGGCCGTGGAGCGCGTGCTCGCGGTGAACGCGCTGGGCTCGCCCACCACCTCCGAGTACACCATCGAGACCTTCGAGGTGGAGCGTGCGGGAGCGCAGATCACGCCGCTCGCGCGTGGCACCGTGGTCGTCGTGGAGCGGGCCACCACGCCGGAGGGTTCGGCGCGCATCACCGTGGGCGGTGCGCCGGTGGCGGCAGAGATCGCCGAGGCGCTCGGCGTCGTGGTCTCGCGCAAGGTGTCGGCTATCTCGGACGACGAGGTCTTCGGGTCCACCACGCCGCGCCGCGTGGGCGAGCGCTGGAACATCAACGACGCCGTCGCCGAGCGCGAGCTGGCCGCCGCTGGGCTAGGCGAGGTGCAGCTGCGCGGCCAGGTCCGCGCGGTGGAGCTGGTCACCGTGGGCACGCAGCCGTGCCTGGTGCTCGAGGCCAGCATGACCGGGCGCCTGAGCGGCATCCCCAGCCTGCCTCCCAGCGCCACCTTCGTGAACGGCAGCCTCGAGACCACTCACCGCGGTGCCCTGCCGCTGGATGGCACCTCGCGTTCGCCCACCGTGTCCATGAGCATGGTCCTCGACACCACCTTCACGGTCCAAGCCGGCCCGGAGCTCCAGCGCTTCCACATGGTGGTGCGTGAGAGCCGCACCGAGCAGGTCACCGCGCTACCCTGACGCGGTGGGCACGGACAGGGCACGGCGCAGCGCTAGCAGCAGCGCCGTGTCGCCCTCCACCCGCAGCGCGCTGCGGGCGATGGCGTCGTCCAGCGAGGCGCCACGATAGAGCACGTGGGCCAGCGCCAGCCCTTCGCCCTCGATGAGGACATCCGGGCGCTGTGCTTCGCGCTCCTCCACATCGAGGGCGTTGCCCCCCAGCCCGAGCGTGAACAGCCGTCCATCGAGCGCCAGGCCCACGCGAAAGGCATGCGGCGGCTGCCGGTAGAAGCGCTTCAACGAGAGCACCATCCAGCCAACGTCGAAGCGCGCGTCCACGTTGGGCTCGCCCAGCAGCGGGCTGCCCCACGAAGCCAGCGCCAGCAGCGCCGGCTCGAGCGCCCTGCCGCGTGCCGTGAGCCGATAGAGGTCGTGCGGAGCCCTTGCGGGGCGAGTGCGCTCGACGACTCCTCGAGCCTCCAGCGTGCGCAGCCGTGTGGTCAGCAGGTTGGGGCCGATGCCCTCGAGAGACGTGAGCAGCTCCCGAAAGCGACGCGGGCCCAGCAGGAGCTCCCGCACCACCAGCAGCGTCCAGCGCTCTCCCAACACGTCGAGCGCCCGCGCGAGCCCGCAGAACTGACCGTAGCTCCGATCCTTGACGGTATCGCTCATTGAATCTTATGCTATATGAATCCGAATCATAAGGCTAGGGCTCATGACCACCACCGCGGCACTCTTCTCGGCGCTCGTCTTCGCTGTCGCCCTGATGCTCGTCGCCGCCATCCGCGCGGCCTTCGCGAGCTCGCTTCGAGCCACCGCGCTCGGTGCTGCGGCCGTGGCCGCCTGGCTGGGCATCACCGCCATGCTCGCAGCTTCGGGCGTGCTGGCCGACTTCCGGGGCACGCCCCCGCTGTTCGTGCGCTTCATGGGAGGCTGCGCGCTGCTCTCCATCCTTCTGGTGCTGTCGCCCTTCGGCCGTCGGCTCGCGGTCGGCGTGCCCCTGGCTGCGCTGGTGGGGATGCAGGTCTTCCGCCTCCCTGTCGAGCTGCTGCTCCACCGACTCCACGCCGACGGACTCGTCCCAGTGCAGATGACCTACCTCGGTCGCAACTTCGACGTGGTGACCGCCCTGTTGGCCGTGCCCGTGGCGCTGCTGGTGGCCTCCCGTGGCGAGCGAGACGTCCTCGCCCGGCGCGTGGCCCTGGCCTTCAACCTCGTTGGCGTCGGCCTGCTGGCCAACATCGTGGTGGTGGCGCTGCTGTCGGCCCCCGGGTCGTTGCGTGTGTTCATGAACGAGCCTGCCAACACCTTCGTCACCACCGTGCCGTACGTGTGGCTGCCCACGCTGCTAGTGCTCACCGCGCTGCTCGGCCACTTGCTGCTGTTCCGTCGGCTATGGGGCAAAGCCCCGGAGCCGTCCGATGGGGTGACCGCCCATGCCCCCTCAGAACTGCACGCTCGGCGCGATGTCGCGTAGCGGCACGTAGTTGCGAATGCCGTCTCGCAGGATGCCTCGCTCCGTCTCGGCCAGCGCTGCTCGAAAGCGAACGTTGGCCGCGATCAGCTCGGGATCGGTGAACTGGTAGTCAATGTCCGCCAGGCGGGTGATGGGGTGTGCGGCGAAGAACATCTTCATGCACATCCGGTAGCTGAAGGCGTCCTTCCACTTCGTCAGCTTCGATGGGTCGAACGGATCCACCTCGACGGCGTGCGGGATGGGCGCTCGGACGCGCATGGGCACTTCTTGGATGTCGACGGCCCCGAAGAGGGCGTGGTCGGCCGTGTGACCGATGGCCACGTCGGACACCACCGTCGCGAAGACCTCCGCGAAGACCTCCGGCTCGGCGAACTCGGCGGGGCCGGGGAAGCCGCGGATCCAGAACGAGAGATGGCGCGCGAGCTCGCTGCGCGCGGTGTCCTGCTCGAGCCGCAGGGCGACCTCGAGGCCGAACGCGCGGAGCGTCTGGTAGTAGCGCGCCAGGAAGTCGCCGTAGGGGGAGTGGACCTCACGCGGGCCGAGCTTGAAGCTGTACTCTGGATAGGCGCTGTTGGGGCTGCGGTCGGGGCGCTTCATGCCGCTCCAGGTCGCGGCCACGGCCTCCCAGTGCTCTTCGAGGGCCCCCGGATAGGGGCTGTAGAAGCGCGTGGTGTTCATCACGGTGTCGGCGTCGTGCAGCACCGCGTCTGCCATCCCGAGCGCCAAGTAGAAGTGCGGGAGGAAGAGCCGCTGGAGGTCGTGGCCGCGCGGGAGCAGCGTCTTCACGATGGCGTTCATTGCGTCGGTGGGGAAGTGCACCATCGGGTGCATGTAGAGCGTGGTGGCGATGCCCCCTGCTTGCAGCGCGAAGACCTTGGCCAGGCTCCAGCCATCCCCGTCGCCCGGCAGGAAGACCACGCGGTCCACCGAGATGGAGGCCACTTCGTAGCGGTGCCTGGACAGCACGCGAAAGAGCACGATGGTGGGCGCGACCGACACGCCGTCCTTTGGTCGGATGGCGCGCACCACCGTGTAGTCCGCCTTGAAGTAGCGGCCTTCTTGCCGAACATCGGGCACGCGCGCCTCGAACAGCGCGAGGTCGTACTCGTCCACGGGAGGGGTCAGGAACTTCGAGAAGATTCCGTCGGCCAGGATCTCGACGAAGCGCGCGTCGCTGACCAGCTTCACGCCCGTGTGTTGCCGTGCCCAGCGCGCCGCGGGCAATGACTCGAGGACGACCTGCTTGCGGTACCGCGCGCCGATGTGGCGGTCCCACTCTTCCCGCTCTTCGCGCGGAAGGTGCAGCACCGTTGGGGCCACGTCGTGGGGGCGGAGGGGGTCAGGCTGCGGCCACGGGCCGCGCGCGTACAGGTAGGGTGATGACGGCTCGGACATGGCGCTCCCGCTTGCTGGCTGCGGGGACGCTCTCACAGCCACCCAGGGTGTCACCAACGACCGTCTGACCACCCGGTAGAGGCTCGTCCTTTTCCGGCCGCAGGCTTCGTGCTACCTGCCACCCCTCATGGCGCTGTTCGCAAAGAAGAAGCCGGTTGGTGACGCCTCGGAGAAGAAGAGCCTCGGTCGCGGGGTGTTCCGGCGCTGCGATGGCTGCGCCGAGACGCTGAAGGCCGAGGACTTCACCGCGAACCTGGAGGTGTGCCCCAAGTGCGGCCACCACTACGCGCTCAGCGCCGAGGCGTGGGTGCAGTACCTGGTGGACCCGGGCTCCTGGGTGGAGCACGACGAGAACCTGCGCTCGCTCGACCCGCTGCACTTCGTGGACTCGCAACCCTACTCGGACCGCCTGGTCAGCAGCATCAAGAAGTCCGGCGTGAACGACGCCTTCATGGCGGGCTCCGGCAACATGGGTGGGCGGCCGGTACAGCTGGGCTGCTTCGTGTTCCGCTTCATGGGCGGCTCCATGGGCTCGGTGGTGGGCGAGAAGATCACCCGCATGATGGAGCGCGGCGCCGAGAAGAAGCAGCCCGTCATCCTGCTCAGCGCCTCGGGCGGCGCGCGCATGCAAGAGGGCGCGCTCTCGCTCATGCAGATGGCCAAGACCGTGGCGGCGCTGGGGCTCCTGCGCGAGTCGGGCATGCCGTTCATCAGCGTGCTGCTCAACCCCACCACGGGCGGCGTGGCGGCCAGCTTCGCGTTGCTGGGCGACGTGAACATCGGCGAGCCGCGCGCGCTCATCGGCTTCACCGGGCCGCGCGTCATCGAGAACACCATCCGCCAGACGCTGCCGGACGGCTTCCAGCGCTCGGAGTTCCTGCTGGACCACGGCATGCTGGACGTCATCGCCGAGCGCCACGACATGCGCGCCACCATTGCGCGCACCCTCGATCATCTGCTCGACTGAGGCCACTTCCGGAATGAGTGGGTATCAAGAGGCGCTGACCTGGATGTACGGGCTCGAGAGCCGCGGCGTGAAGCTGGGGCTAGCGCCCATGCAAGCGGCGCTCTCGCTGCGCGGCAACCCACACGACGGGCTGCGCTACTTGCACGTGGCGGGCACCAACGGCAAGGGCAGCGTGTGCGCCATGACCGAGCGCGCGCTGCGGGCGGCCGGCTACCGCACGGGCTGGTTCAGCTCGCCGCACCTGCACCGCTACGTGGAGCGCATTCGCATCAACGGGCGGCCCATTGCCGAGGCGGAGATGGCGCGTCGCCTGTTCTCCCTGCGCGACGACCCACGGCTGCCGCAGCTCACGTTCTTCGAGTACACCACGGTGGCCGCGTTCGAGGCCTTCCGCGAGCACGGCTGCGACGTGGTGGTGCTGGAGGTGGGGCTCGGCGGGCGGCTCGACTCCACCAACGTGGTGTCGCCCACGGTCACGGTGGTGACCAACATCGGGCTCGATCACATGCACGTGCTGGGCGACAACATCCGCTCCATCGCGCGCGAGAAGGCCGGCATCATCAAGGCCCGCGCGCCGCTGGTGACCGGCGTGCGGGACCCGGTGGCGGCGGCCGTCATGACCGAGAAGGTGCGGCGCATGGGCACCACGTCGTGGCGCCTCGGGCGAGACTTCTCCATCACGCCCACGGGCGAGAAGCGGGGCGAGCCCGTGTACCGCGTGGACGTGAAGGACGCGAGCATCGACGGGCTGCAGCTGGCGCTGGCCGGCGCGCACCAGCCGGACAACGCGGCCTGCGCTGTGGCGGCGCTGTTCGCGCTGCGCGGCAAGGGCATGGAGATTCCGGACGCGGCCATTCGCACCGGGCTGTCCAAGGTGAGCTGGCCCGGGCGCCTCGAGTGGCTGCCGGCCAAGGACGGGCTGCCCGCGTTCCTGATGGACGCCGCCCACAACCCCGACGGCTGCCGCACGCTGGCGCGCGAGCTGGTGCGGCGTGCCCACCCTGGCCGCGTGGTGCTGCTGTTCGGGGCCATGCTCGACAAAGAGCACGTGGGCATGTTGGCCGCGCTCGACGGCGTGGTGGACAAGCGCGTCTACGTGACCCCGCCGGTGACCAGGGCGGCACGCGCCGCGAAGTTCTTGAAGCTGCGCCCGGGCATTGCCGCGTCCAGTGTGCACGCCGGTCTCGAGCGCGCGAAGAAGCTGGCCGGGCCCGACGGGCTGGTGGTGGTGGGGGGCTCCATTCACCTCCTGGGTGAAGTGCGCGCAGACCTGCTGGGCCTGCGCAGTGACCCGCCCATCGCCATGTGAGCGGGCCGCTGCTATAGCCGTCTCCCATGAGCGCTTTCCTCGACGCCTGTGCCCGCCGTCCCACCTCGTTCACGCCCGCGTGGTTGATGCGGCAAGCGGGGCGCTACCAGCCCGAGTACCGCGCCATCCGGGAGAAGGTCAGCTTCATCGAGCTGTGCAAGTCGCCCGAGCTGGCGTGTGAGGTCACCGTGCTGGCGGCCGAGCAGCTGAACGCGGACGCGGGCATCATCTTCGCGGACATCCTGCTCGTGCTCGATCCGATGCACATCGGGTTCGAGTTCAAGTCGGACATGGGGCCGAAGATCCTGAAGCCCATCCGCACCGCAGCCCAAGTGGACGGCGTGGCCGACAACATCGATCCCGACGAGTCGCTGGGCTACGTGATGGAGGCCATCCGCCAGACGCGGCGCGCGCTCAAGGTGCCGCTCATCGGTTTTGCCGGAGCCCCGTTCACGCTGGCCAGCTACGCCATCGAGGGGGGCGGCAGCAAGAACTACTACGAGACCAAGAAGCTCATGCAGGCCGACGAGGGCTTGTGGAACGCGCTCATGGGCAAGTTCTCGCGGGCCATCACGGTGTACCTCAACGCCCAGATCCGCGCGGGCGCGCAGGCCGTGCAGCTGTTCGACAGCTGGGTGGGCTGCCTCTCGCCGGCGGACTACGAGCGTTACGTGTTCCCGCACGTGAAGAGCATCTTCGACGGCCTCGACAAGAGCGTGCCGTCCATCCACTTCGGCACCGGCAACCCCGCGCTCTACCCGCTCATGCAACGCGCGGGCGGCGACGTCATCGGCGTGGACTGGCGCGTGCCGCTCGGTGCGCAGTGGGACGCGCTCGGGGACACGGCCATCATGGGCAACATGGACCCGGCCTATCTGCTCGCCCCGCGCGACGTCATGTTCCGAGCCGCCACCGAGGTGCTCCAGCAGGCGGTGGGCCGCCCGGGGCACATCTTCAACCTCGGTCACGGCATCATGCCGGAGGCGGACCCGGCGCAGGTGCGCGCGCTGATCGACCACGTGCACGAGGCAAGCGCGCGCTTGGCCGAGGGGCGCTGAGCCCATGAGCGTGGTGGTCGTCGGGGGTGGGCTGGGCGGCCTTGCGGTTGCGCACCGGCTGCTGCGCGACGACCCTTCGCGAGACGTGACGCTGCTCGAGGCGAGCGACCGGTTGGGCGGCCTGGTCACCACCGAGTGCACGGGCGGCTTCGTCATCGAGCGCGGCCCGGAGTCCATGATCACCACCAAGCCCGCGGGCCTGGCGCTGGCCAACGAGCTGGGCCTCGGGCCACGCCTGCTGCGCACCCGCAGTGGGGCCAGCGGCGCCTATGTGGTCACGCGCGGGCGGCTCGAGCGCATCCCGGATGGGTTCTCCATCCTGGCGCCCACGGACTTCGCGGCGCTGCTGCGCTCACCCATCCTGAGCCCGGCCGGCAAGCTGCGGGCCCTCGCCGACCGCGTCATCCCCGCGCACGTGCGCGAAGACGACAGCCTGGCCAGCTTCGTGCGCCGGCGCTACGGCGCGGAGGTGCTGGAGCGCCTGGCCCAGCCGCTGGCGGCCGGCATCTACGGCGCCGATCCGGAGGTGCTGAGCCTGCGCGCCACCATGCCGCGCTTCCTGGACGCCGAGCAGCCGGGGGGCGTCACGCGCACTCTGGCGCAGGCGGCGCAGGCCAGCGGCGAGGTGTCCTCGGGCGCGCGCTACGGACTGTTCGTCAGCCTGCCGCGTGGCATGCAAGAGCTGACCGACACGCTCGCCGCGCAGGTGGCTCCGCGCGTGCGGCTCGGGGCGCGGGTCACGTCACTGGTGCCCGACGCCGGCGGCTACGCGGTGACCTGGGAGCAAGACGGACGCACCGAGAGCACGCGCGCGGCCCACGTGGTGCTCGCGCTGCCCTCGCCCCAGGTGGCGCGCCTGGTGAGCCCCTTCGCCCCTGCGCTGGCCACCGAGCTGGGTGCGCTGGCGCTGGGGTCGGCCGCTGCCGTGACCATGGCGTTCCGGCAGAGCGACCTGCCGCGTCCGCTCGACGCCTACGGCTTCGTGGTGCCCGCCGTCGAGCGCCGCAGCGTGATGGCCTGCACCTACTCGAGCGCCAAGTGGGACGGCCGCGCGCCGGACGACGCCGCACTGCTGCGCGTGTTCTTCGGCGGCAACAGCCAGCCCACCATCCACCTGGAGTCCGACGACCGCCTGCTGGCGTTCGCGCGGGCGGCGCTGCGTGAGCTGGTGGGGATCCACGCGAGCCCGGGGCTGGTGCGCGTGGACCGCTACGTGAACGCGATGCCGCGCTACCACGTGGGTCATCTGCAGCGGGTGACGCGCATCGAGGGGCACGTCGCGGCGCAGCCGGGGTTGAGCTTGGTAGGCGGGGCGTATCGTGGGGTGGGCATGCCGGACGTGGTGGCGTCGGCTGAGGCTGCTGTGCGGCTTGCTTTAGGGCACATTGGCACCCCGGACTGAAGCCTGAGGATCCTACAGTCGATGGTCAGCCTCCCGTCTCGATCCATGGCTCCCCCCCGGCTCACTCCACGAAGCCGACCTTGAACCGTCGGCCCTTGATCTTCCCGTTCGACAGGCTCCTCACCGCTTCGTTCGCAATCGCCTTGGCCACCGCGACATACGTGAAGTGCTCGTGGATCTCGATCTTGCCGATGTCATCGCTGCTGAAGCCGCCGGCCTCGCCGGTGAGGGCGCCGAGGATGTCGCCGGGGCGCACCTTTTCCTTGCGGCCGCCCGAGACGTACAGGGTCACCATGGCGGCGTCGCGTGCGACCGGGGCCGCTGCGGCTGCCGGCGCGGCGGGCAGGGTGCGCCGCGTGAGCTTGAAGCCCGTGAGCTGCTCCAGCTCCACCAGCTTGCGGCGCTCGCCCGACGTGGTGAGCGTCACGGCCAGGCCTCGCTGCCCGGCGCGGCCGGTGCGCCCGATGCGGTGCACGTAGACCTCGGCCTGGGTGGGGAGGTCGTAGTTCACCACCAGGTCCAGCGCCTGCACGTCGATGCCGCGCGCGGCCACGTCGGTGGCGATGAGCACGCGCGTGCTCTGGTTGCGCAGCTTGGCCATGACGCGGTCGCGGTCCTTCTGTTCGAGGTCGCCGTGCAGCTTGGCGACGCTCACGCCCGCGCTCGCGAGCCGCGTGGTCAGCGCGTCCACCGTGGCCTTGAGGTTGCAGAACACCAGCGCCGATGCGTGCGGGTGCAGGCCCAGCACGGCCACGAGCGCTTCTTCACGCTCCGTGCGGCCGATGTCGTAGGCCAGCTGCTCGATGTCGGGAGCGGCTTCGCCGTCCTCCACCGTGATGCGCACGGGGTCACGTTGATAGGCGCGGCTGATGGCTTCGACGCCGGCGGGGAAGGTGGCCGAGAAGAGCGCCGTCTGCCGCCCGGCCGGCGTCTTGCTCAGGATCTTCACCATGTCCTCGCGGAAGCCCATCTCCAGCATGCGGTCGGCCTCGTCCAGCACCACCATGCCCACGTTCCCGAGCGACACGGCCCCGCGGTCGAGGAGGTCGATGAGCCGCCCTGGCGTGGCCACCACCACGTGCACGCCGCGCGCGAGCGCGTCTCGCTGCGGAGCCAGCGGCTTGCCACCGGCCACCACCAGCACCTGCAGCCCAGCGTGCCGCCGGCCGAGCGTGCGCAGCACCCGCGCCACCTGGTCGCACAGCTCACGCGTGGGGCACAGCACCAGCGCGCGCAGCGAGCGGTCACTGAGCTCCAGCTTCTCCAGCATGGGCAGCCCGAACGCGGCGGTCTTGCCGCTGCCGGTCTTCGACTGCCCGATCACGTCGCGCCCTGCGAGCAGGAGCGGGATGCACTTCGCCTGGATCTCCGTGAGCGTCTCGAAGCCGAGCTCCGCGACGACGTCGAGCAGCGGGCGAGAGAGGGAGAGCGACGCGAAGTCCGTGGTCATGGCCGCCACCGTTACATGCGTGAGCGGAACTGCACGCCGAGGCTCGGCCCCACGAACCACGTGAAGCGCAGGTCGTCGCCGTAGCCCGGGTAGAAGAAGGCCGAGACCTGCAAGCGGATCAGCTCGGCGATGGCGATGGACACGTAGGTGTCCACGAAGGCGCGCGTGCACAGGCGGGCGTTCTCGTTGTCCATGCACGGGCTCCGGCCGGCGTCATCGCGCGTGCCCAGCGCGAAGCCCGCGCGGGCGCCGAAGCGCAGCTGATAGAGCGCGCGGTTCAAGCGCAACGGCTCGAGCTCCACGCCGAGCGACAGGCCGAACGCCATGCGGGTGGGGCCCGCCGCGATCGCCGACTCGAAGCCCAGGATGGAGAGCGCCCCTGTGGCGCGCAGCCAGCGCACGTGCCCGAACGGGCTGCCCAGGCTCGCGCCCAGCTCGATGTGGCGGCCCACCGTGACGTGCCCGATGAACATGGGCGGCGCGTAGGCGATGGTGTTCATGGTGTAGCGCAGCAGCGCGTCGAAGGTCTGGCGCGTGCTCGGTTGCTCGTCCACGAAGCGCCCGCCGATGTCGGACAGACGCTCGCGGATCGCCAGCATCGCGCGACCTCCCTCGTCGGGCGCGAGGCCGAGCCCCCGGAAGTGGAAGCCCAGCTCATCGAGCCGACGCACCGCGTGAGCGACGGCTGCCTCCCCCTCTCCGCGTGCAGGGTCCTCCCCTCGGGCCGCTGCGGGGAGGTGCGGCACACGTGGCGGCGCCTCACCCGCGATGGCCCGCTGACAGTGGGCGTGGGTGGTGCGCGTGCCCTCGGCGAGCGTGCTGCAGCGCAGGTAGAGCCGCTCGATGGCCAGCTGCAGCAAGGCACGCGTGGGCGTGAGGTCGTCTCCCGCACACAGCGCTTCCGGGGAACCCACGGCGTCGAGCACCGCGCGAACGCACTCGTACGCGCGCCACGTGAGCGAGGCGCGGTCCGCTTCGGGGTGCACCAGCGCCACGCTCTCGTCTCCGGCGTGGGCGCGGGCGGACGCCGACAGACCGGTCTCCACCATGCGCTGCGCGTCCAGCATGCCCAGCACGAAGTCGAACGCGAGGAACTGTTCGTCGAAGAGCGCCAGGAAGCCGTACATCAGGCTGCCCGTCTGCGGCAGATACGCATGCGACACGCGCACGCGCTCGCGGATCTCGGGGTAGTCCTCGAGCAGCCCGGTCAGCTCGCGCTCTTGTCCACCGGCCAGCACGTTGCCCGTGAGCCGCAGGGCTGTGAGCAGGGCGCCTTCACCCGCGCTGTCGTCGTCGGCAGGTGGCTCGAAGGGGTAGGCGGCGAGCGCGGGGTCCACGTGGAGGAAGAGCGTGCGTCTCGGCAGCTCGCGCTCCGTGATGTCCGGAGCGTCACGGAAGGTCAGGCCCTCGCGCACGTCTGCGTCGCGCACCAAGCCCGTGCGAGCGATGGTGGTGGCCAGGCGGAGCGGGGCGTTGTCGAACACCCCTCCGTCCACGAAGCGCGCGCTCACTGCCGCCTCGGGCGTGCACGGGGTCTGGTTCTGGGTCTCGTCGTCACCAATGCAGTGCGGCACGGGGTAGGGCGCGAAGGCCAACGGGAACGCCGACGACGCAAAGATCAGGTCACGGAGCGCGCTGAATTCGTGCGCCCCCTCTCCGTCCACCGGCAAGAACGCGGGCGCGTAGGCGTTCACGCGGTCGATGTAGTTCTCGACGGACGGCACGCGCCCTGCGCCTCGGCCGGTCACGCGCACCATGAAGCGTTCCTCGCTGCGCGCGAGTCCACCCAGCTCGCCACGCAGCGGGATCTCGAAGGCCTCGAGGCGTGTCGCCGGGACACCCAGCACGAACTCGCAGTCCTCGGGCAGACCGGCCTCGAACGCCGTCGCTTGCTCGTCCCAAATGGCGCTGATGACGTCGCGCGAGAACATGCCGAGAGGGCCCACCTGCGCGGGGACGAACAACGCGTCGAAGGTGGAGCGGGTCCACGTGCCGTAGAACGGGCTGTCTTCTGGGCGCGCCACGGAGGGGCGACAGCTGGACAGCGCGAGCAAGAGCGAGTTGGTGCTGCCCGCCGAGGCGCCCGTCACGATGCGCAGCCGGAAGCGCGTGGGGTTCCTCGAGAGGGTCTCGGCCAGGTAGTAGAGGTAGCCACCCTCGTAGGCCCCGAGGCTCGCGCCGCCGCTCACGGTGACCGAGAGCGTCTGGGGTGACGCTCCCTGAGCGCGCCCGTGGCTCGCTGGGAGGTGCAGCAAGCAAGTCACCACGAGCGCTGCGCCCACCATGAAAGAGCGGTGCGCGGAGGCCGTGGTGGAGCGAGGCATGGGGACACCGTAGACCCTCTCCCCGGAAGTACGACCCGCGGCTACACTGAGCGCACGATGACTCCACCCCTGGTGACGCGCTCGCATCGCGCCCCGTTCGGCCCAGAGGGCCCGGCACTGTGCAAGCCGGAGGGCTTCATCCCGGGCATCTATCCCATCGTGCGCCTGCTGGCGCAGCACCTCGACCACGCGTTCCAGCCACCGGACACGCTGATCCGCGAGGAGAGCTACTACTACCCCGCCGCTGGCTGCGGCGGCGGGCGTGACCTGGAGCAGCGCGGCACCGCGGAGCAGGGGCTGACTTGGGACGACACCCTCACCGAGCACGCGGCCGACGAGTCGGCGCACGGCGAGTGGACGGCGTACGGCCTCGCCGGTGGCTGTGCGCTGAGCGTGGGTCGCTACGAGCGCGGCAGCGGCGACTACTTCCTGAAGGTCACGGGCCCTGTCCCCCAAGTGGACGACGTACTCGAGGCCTGGTGCGCCCTCCTCGAGCGCAAGACCGGCGTTACGGCGGAGCACGCCCGTGAGGCCCTCGCGCACGCGGTCGCCTCGCGCGCGGTGGTGACGCTGGCGCACACATATCCCATTCGGCCGGACGGAGTGCTGCTTTGCGCGCCGCTCGGCGTCGTGAATGGCGTGTATCCCATCGTGCGCGTGCTGGCGCAGCACCTCGACCCCTCCTACGACCCGCCCGACACCGTCCTCGTCAAGGAGAAGGAGTACACGGCCGCCTACGGGTGTGGCGGTGGCTATGACTTCGAGAAGCGCGGTGACGAGCAGCGCTTCCTGTCCTGGTACGACGCCATCACCGAGCACTCGGCCACCGATTCGGCGAAGGGAGCCTGGGAGGCCTGCGGCCTTGCCAACGGTTACTTGCTGAAGGTGGGGCGCGACGACGGCGGGAGCCATTGCTACACCCTGAACGTCACCGCGCCCGCGCGGCTGGCGCAGGAGGTGGTGGCCGTGTGGGCCGCGCTGGTGAAGCGTGAGCCCGGGGTGACCGTCGAGCACGCGCGCGAGGAGCTGGCCCGCGTCATCGCGCTGCGCGAGCCGGCGTGAGCCAGGCGGAGCGCGGCTGATCGCGGTCTGCTGCGGGGGCTCCGATCAACCGCGCAGCGCGCTGGCCGTGGCCCCCGTCCAGCGGCGGAACGCACGGTGGAAGCTGGTGGTCTGCGAGAACCCCAGCCGAAAGCTTATGTCGTCGAAGCTCAGGGTGGTGTCGCGCACCAAGCGCAGCGCTTCGTCGCGCCGCACGGCGTCCAGCACGTCGGAGAACGCCACGCCCTCCGCTTCGAGGCGACGCCGCAGCGTGCGCGGGCTCAGGCGCAGCGCGCGGGCGATGTCGTCGGCCTCGGGCGCGCCGGTCGGGAGGCGGCGCAGCAGCTCGTGGCGCACGCGGTCCACCACGCTCACCTCGAGTGGCGGCAGCTCCGCCACCATACGCGACGCCTGCGCCAGCAGCAGCCCGCGCAAGCGGTCGTCGGCGCGCGGGTTGGGGGCGCTCACGTGGGCGTCGGGGATCAGCAGCTCGTTCTCGGCCTGCTCGAAGCGAAAGCGCAGCGGCACGTTCGCGAACAGCGCTTCCTGGTCCTTGGGCGCGCGGTGCTGGCAGTGGGCCTCCAGGAACGAGACGCTCGGCATCAGCCCGCGCAGCACGAACACCCACGTGAGCAGGGCCCACTCGACCATGGACGCGGGCGGCGTCACCGGGCCCTCGTGGCCCACGACGAGGCTGGTGGTCTCGCCGCGACGCTGCACCCGGAAGTACGCCAGGTCGTGGAACAGGCGGTGGTGCTCCCGCAGGATGTCGATGGCGTCTTCCAGGTTGCGGCACGCGCCCACCAAGTAGTCCGCGAGATCGATGGCGCCCTGATCCGTGGCGAGCGCGGCGCGCACGCCCACGTCGCGGCCCACCGTCTCTTCGAGCGCACGCCAGGCGTCGTAGCCCACGGCCAGCGGCACGCGGTCGGGCCCCTCGCCGCGCGCCACCTCGGCCAGCAAGCCCGTGGTGGGCAGCGTGACTCCGCTTGCCGCGAGCGCCCCTAGCGGAGCGCGCAGCAATGCAACGTGGAAGCACGGGCCGAGCGACACGCGCCACCTTAGCCCGCAGCGTGGAAACTGTCAGGCAGCCAGCGGGGCCCGGCGGGCACCGTCCACGCGCAGCACCCGCAGCGGAACGGCGTCCGACGGTCCGATCAGCACCCCGTTCATGGCGTTCTTGGTGGCGCAGCTGGGGGCGAGCTCAACGTCCACCCGGCGAATCAACTCGGCCAGCACGACGCGCATCTGGGTGGCCGCGAACGGCCTGCCAAGGCAGGCCCGTGAGCCGCCGCCGAACGGGAAGAAGTGGAACGGCGAGTGCCGCGTCCCCATGAAGCGTGCAGGGTCGAAGCGCTCGGGGTCCGGCCAGATGTCCTCGCGGTAGTGCATGATGGTGGGGCTCGGCAGCACCACGGTGCCCGCCGGCAGGTCGTAGCCACCCAGGTGCGTGTCCGCGTGAGCCGGCGCGACATGATGTTGGCCACCGGTCGGAGGCGCGAGACCTCGTCGATGACCGCCTGCAGGTACGTGAGCCGGTGCGTCTGCGCGGGGTCCACCGGACCGTCACCGAACGCCGCCTCGAGCTCGTCCCGAACGCGCTGCGTCACCTCAGGGTGCTGGGCCAGGTAGTACATGGCCCAGCTCATGGTGGTGGCGCTGGTGTCGTGCCCGCCGATCAGCAGCATGTTCAGCTCGTCCAGGATGGCTTCGTCGCTCATCGCACGGCCGTCGTCGTAGCGGCTGTGTACCAGCTCGGCCAGCACGTCCACGCGCTCGCCCGGCGCCGTCTTCCGCGCGGCCTCGAGCTCGATGCGCAGGATGTCCAGCAGCTCGCGGCGGGCGTCGAAGAGCTGGCCCAGTAGCGTGCGTGCGGCCTTGCGCGGGGTGCCGTAGCGCGCCCGGCTGAGCTGGGTGCCGGCCTTGATCGCGGCCCGCACACGGGCCCCGCCCACGGTCATGGACAGCACGCCAATCGCCGGGCGCTGCATGGTGCGCATGGTGAAGCCGAACAGCTCGTGCAGCCGCGCGGCGCGATCCGGGTCGGTCACGCCGAACACGCACTCGATGATGGTCTCGAGCGTGATGTCCGCGAAGAAGTGCTGCGCCAAGATCTCGCTGCCCGGTTCGAGAGCGCCCACCGCGTCGTGAGCGTTGCGCCACATGCCTGCGGCGTACTCGTCCACGCGGTTCTTCTTGAAGGACGGCTGCAGCATCTTGCGCTCGGCGCGGTGCGCGTCGCCGTTCATGAAGATCAGCGCCTCCGCGCCCAGCAGGAACTTGATGCCGTCGGCGTCCGAGTGGAAGTCGTCGGCCGTGCCCCGGAAGATCTCGCGCACCAGCTCCGCGTCGCCCAGCACCACCCAGGGCTCGCTCATGACCTGCACGGTGAAGATGGGCCCGAACTCGGCGTAGAAGTCGCGCACGAAGGCGTGCGGATCGTCGGTGAGCATCTGCAGCTGGCGCAGCCGGTTCGCCCGAGGGCCGGCGGGCAGGAGAGCGTGGCGGTGGTGGCGCGGCATGTTCATGGCTCTGAGTGTGGGCGCAGGTGGGCACGCCGTCAGTCGCCGCAGGCGGCCAGACGGGGTGCCGCAGGTGGCCACCTTGGGGGTACCATCGCGGCATGGAGTTCCTCCGCACCCCCGCGCACCGCTTCCTGAACCTGCCGGACTACCCGTTCGCACCGCACCACGTGCAGGTGGGGAGCCCCGCGCTGCGCATGCACTACGTGGACGAGGGGCCACGCAACGGTCCCGTCGTGCTCATGATGCACGGCGAGCCCTCGTGGTCCTACCTGTACCGCCACATGATCCCCGTGTGCGTGAAGGCCGGGCAGCGGGTCATCGCGCCGGACCTGATCGGCTTCGGCAAGTCCGACAAGCCCACGCGCATCACGGACTACACCTATGCGCGGCACGTGGCCTGGGTGCGTGACCTGATCGTGCAGCTGAACCTGCGGGACATCACGCTGGTGTGCCAGGACTGGGGCTCGCTGATTGGCCTGCGCCTCGCGGCCGAGAACGAGGAGCGCTTCGCCCGCATCGCGCTCAGCAACGGCATGCTGCCCACGGGCGAGCAGCACTTTCCGGCCGCCTTCAAGATGTGGCGCACGTTCGCGCGGGTGAGCCCGTGGTTCCCCATCAGCGGCATCTTGGCGGTGGGCACGCGCCGCACGCTGACCACGCGCGAGCGCGCCGCCTACGACGCGCCCTTTCCGACCGCCAAGCACCAGGCCGGCGCGCGCGCGTTCCCCGCGCTGGTGCCTTCCAGCCTGGCCGACCCCGCCAGCGCCGCGAACATCGCCGCGTGGGAGGTGCTGAAGCGCTGGGAGAAGCCCTTCCTGCTGGCGTTCAGCAACGGCGACCCGATTACCCGGGGCGGCGATGGCTACGTGAGCGAGCGCGTGCCCGGCACCAAGGGCCAGCCGCACGTGACCCTGCGTGGCGGGCACTTCGTGCAGGAGGACTCGCCCGTCGAGTTCGCCACGGCGGTCAACGAGCTGATCGCACGGGCCGCCCGATGATCTTCGATGCCCCGCTCCTGGACAACGCCGCCGCCCGGGTGGTGCGCGCGCGGTTGCCGGGGGAGCGCGGTCTGCCAGTCCTGGGCGAGACGCTGCGCATCCTCCAGGACCCCGTGGCCAACGCGCTGCGCCTCCACGAGAAGCATGGGCCGGTGTACTGGTCGAACGGCTTCGGCATGACCAGCATCGTGGTCAGCGGGCCGGAGGCGCTCCGCGCCGTGTTCACCGACCCCACCAGCGCCTACGCGAATGGCGAGGCCTGGGAGTTCTTCATCGGCAAGTTCTTCAAGCGCGGGCTCATGCTGCTCGACTTCGCCGAGCACCGATTCCACCGCGGCGTCATGCAGGCCGCGTTCAAGCGCCAGGCCATCGAGCGCTACTTCCAGAGCATGCAGCCCACCATCGCGCGCGCCGTCTCGGGCTGGCCGTCGGGCGAGGTGCGCGTGGCGCCACGGCTGAAGCAGCTCACCCTGGACGTGGCCATCGAGACCTTCATGGGCGAGCGCCCGGGCCCCGAGGCGGACGCCGTGAACGTGGCCTTCGTGGACACCGTTCGGGCGGGTACCGCGTTCATCCGCCACCCGGTCCCATTCGGCCGCTGGGGCAAGGGGCTGCGCGGCCGCCAGGTGCTCGAGTCGTTCATCCGCACGCGCATCCCGAAGAAGCGCGCCAACCCCTCGCACGACCTCTTCTCACGCCTGTGCGAGGCCTCCGACGCCGAGGGGAACCGCTTCACCGACGACGACATCGTGAACCACATGATCTTCCTGATGATGGCGGCCCACGACACCTCCACCATCACGCTCACGTCCTTGCTGTATCAGCTCGCGCGGCATCCAGCGTGGCAAGAGCGCCTGCGCAGCGAGCTTCACAACATCCCGGCGGGGGACCTCACCCCGGCGTCGTTCGATGCGGCGCCCAGCCTGGACCTCGCCATCAAGGAGGCCATGCGCCTGCTCACGCCGCTGCCCGCGACCGCGCGCCGGACCGTCAAGGAGGTGGACCTGCTCGGGCACCTCATCCCTGCGGGCGTCCCTGTGGCGGTGAGCATGGCCGCCACGCACCGGCTGCCCGAGTGGTGGACCGCGCCCGACCGCTTCGACCCCGACCGCTTCGGTCCGGAGCGTGCCGAGCATCGCCAGCACCCGTTCTTGTTCTCGCCCTTCGGGGGTGGCGCACACAAGTGCATCGGCATGCACTTCGGCGAGCTGGAGATTCGCTCCGTGGTGCACCACGTGCTCACGCGCTTCCGCTTGAGCGTTCCGCCGGGCTACGAGCTGCCGGTGGACTACACGTCGCTCCCCGTTGCGGCCGATGGGCTGCCCATGCGCCTCGAGCGACTCTGACCGCGAGAATTCGGTATGCTCGGGACATGTCGGGGCCCGAATCCACACCGCCTGCCTATACCGAGCGTGCCGAGCGCTACGCGCTGATGGCGCAGGTGCGCGTGCGCCGCTCGGACATCGACTACGTGCTCGACGTGATCGACATCAGCTTGAGCGGTGCGCTCATCGACCTGCGTGAGCTGGCCCGGCCCAAGTGGCTGAAGGTGCGCCAAGAGGTGCTGCTCACGCTCCTGTTGGACGGCGAGCAGCAAGAGCTCACCGGCGAGATCGTACGCATCGTGGAGGACCTCGAGGGCTCGCGCTTCGCCATCCGCTACACGCCCAAGGTGGTCGTGGAGGACCTGCGCCAGCTGCTCATGGCGCACGGCCGGTCGCTGCCTCCTCCGCTGCCTGGCGCTCCGGGCCGCCGCGGCGGCTGAGGTGTTCGCTCGACGCCACGTGGGCGGTCTCATGGCGGCGTTCATCGCGCTGGTGCCGTCCTGGGTACGTGCGGCTCTCGCAACGGTCGCTTGGACCCTCCGCTGGCGTGTCAGTCGGAACGGACCCATCGACGTGCGATGACGTGATGGGCTGCATCACGGACAACATGCGCATGGAGCACATCGTGTTGCGTCCTGGCCCGGTGCCTCCTGCCTCGGGCCAGTGATGAGCTAGCGAGGTGTTGGCGCGGCTGTGTGGCCCATGGCAAGCATGACCGACAGCGCGAGCCTCGGGGGCACCCGACAGAGGTGCATGGACAAGCAGTCACAACTGGTGCTCACTCCGTCCTATGGGCCGCCTGAGGGGGGCGCTGGAGGTCTACTTGTCGCGCAACTGTCTTTTCGTCCTTGCCGCGTCTTCGCTCATCGCTGCGTGCGGCACTCCCCCACCCAGCAACGTGGATGCGGGTCTCGCGCTCTGCCTGAGCGACGCGCAGTGTTCAGACGGAGTCTTCTGCAACGGAGCGGAGATGTGCGCACCCGCCTCGGCCGACGCCGACGCCCGCGGCTGCGTGAGCGCGACGTCGGGCCCATGCCTGACGGACCAGACGTGCGACAACGCCGGCTCGCTCTGCGTCACCGACTGCGCTGTCCGTACGGACGCCGACGGCGATGGGCACGACGCCGTGGTGTGCGGCGGCGACGACTGCGCCGACGAGGACGCGACTCGCTTCCCGGGCAACCCGGAGGTGTGCGACGCGGACGGACACGATGAGGATTGTGACGCGTCGACGTTGGGCGGGGCGACCGACGCTGACGTGGACGGAGACCTGGAGGTGTCAGCGCTGTGCTGCAACGTGCAGAGCGACCAGAGCATTCTCTGCGGGGTGGACTGTGACGATACGCGGAGCTCGATCAACGCGTCGGGTGTGGAGGTGTGCAATGGCCTCGACGAGGACTGCGACGGGACGCTCGATGAAGGCGTGTTCGCGACGGTGTACCGGGACCTCGACGGTGACGGCTTCGGCAACCCGGCGACGGCGCGTCAGCAGGGCTGCGGCGACCCGCTCTTCGTCTCCGACAATGGCGACTGCGACGACACGAGCGCGGCGGTGAACCCGGAGGCCCCCGAGATCTGCGACGGCCTCGACAACGACTGCGACGGGGACGACAACGACGAGATCGACGCGGACGCGGACCAGCATCTGCTACCCACATCGACGTGCGAGGGTGGGCCGCTCCCCAAGGACGATTGCAACGACAACGACCTCTCTGTGCATCCGGTCGCGACCGACGTGTGCAACGACGTGGACGATGACTGCGACGGCGAGACCGACGAGCGTGCAAGCGCCAACGTGGCCTGCGAAGCCCGGGCGCCCGGCGCGACCGCAGCCTGCGGATATGGGGGTGCGCAGGTGCTCGCCAATCGTTGCTTTCTGACGTCCTGCGATCGGGGGGCCGGGGACTGTGACGGGCAGGCGAGCAACGGCTGCGAAACGGATCTCACCAGCGAGACAAACTGCGGCGGCTGCGGTCTCCGCTGCGTGGTCGGCACCTGTCAGGAGGGTCGCTGCGTTGGGGATACCTTCGCGGGCGTGTCGTTTCACACCGGGTTCCGGCGCAGGGGTGTGGTCGCGCTCGATGGCATCCGCGCGGTGCGTTGGGGCGATGTCGGCCAGCTCCGTCAGCCCAGCTACCTCGTTTCGGCGGGTGGCGCGCCCATCGTGGGGGTGGCCGACTCGTTTGGGGACGCGTCCGGTGAGTGTTGGGTCTCGGACGAGGGGGCGGCACAATGTCGAGGCGTCGCCTCGGCGGCGTGGGGCGTTGGCCCGGGGGGGGCGACCGTGGCTCTAGACTGGATCGACACGCTCGTCACCAACGCCTCCGAGGCCGAGTTTGGCACTCGTCACGGCTGTGCGGTCGACGCAGCGGGCACGGTGACGTGCTGGGGCGCGAGCCCCGCCAACGGGCAGTCGAACACGACGGAATCGCCCACCGTAGTGCCGCTGTCCGGGGCAGCCGTGGCTGACGTCGCCATCGCGGATGAGACCTCGTGCGCATTGCACGTGGACGGTGCGGTGAGTTGCTGGGGCAAGCACGCGGGCGACGGTGACACGCTGACGTCGAGCGCACCGTCGCGTGTGATGATCGATGGGACGACCCCCTTGCACGCGACCGCGATCTTCGGTGGGTTCCGACATATGTGCGCGCTCGATGGAACGACTCCCTACTGCTGGGGGGAGAACGGCGCCTGGCTCGGCACAAACGGCGACGGCCGCTTCGCGGGCTTGGTTGCGCCCAGCGCGCCCAGCATGAGCACGCTCGCGCTGGACGAGCGGCTGACGTGCGGCATCGACGACGCCATGCACGCACGTTGCTGGGGCGCGGCGCCGCCCGGCGACGGTTCGTTGGGGGCGTCGAGCCTCGGCGATCCGGTGCTCGCGTGGGACGCGAACGGAGGACAACCCGCCGAGGTCATCGCGCTCGGAGCGGCGACAGAGGGCATGTGCTACCTCGACCTGGATGGCCGTCCGTGGTGCTGGGGAGACCGGTCTGCCGCCGAGACCCACCCCGACATCGGGCAGTTCACCGAAGCGATTCCTGTGCCTTCGAACGCTCAGCCGGCCTCTCTCGCGGCAGACGACCTCTTCGCGTGCGCCGTGCTCGCCGATGGCACAACGCGCTGTTGGGGCGAGCTCGAACCCCTCGGCACTGCCTGGGCGGTGCCTGGCGTGCGCTACCCCGCCCGGCAGATCGACTGGCCAGCGCCCGTCGAGAGCATTGCCGTAGGAACCGCGGTCGCGTGCGTGGTGACGACCACGGGGGAGGTTTGGTGTCGAGGCGGCAGCGTGGACAACGGCTCGGACGTCCTGGTGCCAGCGCCGTCTAGCGTCGGCGACGCATCGCGGATTGATGTTCCGCCAGCCCAACAGGTGGTCGTGTCCGACACTGCCGCGTGCGCGCTGCTGCGCGACGGAGGCGTGCGCTGCTGGGGCATCGATGCCACGGGCGTGCTGGGCGACGGGGATGGCGCGCCCGACGACTGTGATGGAATCCCATGCGCCCGCACGCCCGTCGCCGTGGTCGGTCTCCCCGCGGGAGACCCCGTGGTCCAGCTGTCGTTGCATGCCGAAGCGCTGGCTGCGAACGCGTGCGCGCGCCTCGCGTCGGGGCGCGTCGTCTGTTGGGGCGCCGGGGGGGGCGGAGGCCTCGGAAACGGAGCGCTGTCGCCGCTCTACGCGCATGCTCCCCAGGACCCGGTGGCAGGGATCGACGACGCCGTCTCGATCTCGACCTACTTCGTGAACACCTGCGCGGTTCGCGCGGGTGGTACCGTGGCGTGTTGGGGCGGGGCCTTCGGTGCGCTCGGGTACCTCACCGGCGACATCTGCGGTGCGTTCCCCTGCTCGCCGCTGCCGGGGCAGGTGGTTGGGGTCGATGGCGCCGTCGAGGTCGCCGTAGGTCGCGGCTTTGCGTGTGCGCGTCTTCGGAACGGTCGCGTCCGCTGCTGGGGTGACAATCGCCGGGGCCAACTCCTGCGTCCGCACAACGAGACCGCAAGCGAGACCTTTGCAGGCGGTGAGCTCGCGGGCGTCGTCGGCGCCACGCAGTTGGACGCGGGATCGACTGTGGCCTGCGCGCTGCTTGGCGACCGCACGTTCTGTTGGGGTGGGGTTCCCAGCTCCGGGGCGTTCGAGAGCGGCATGCGGGCGGGCGCGACGTATTCAGCTTCACCCGGTGCGGTCGGAGCGTCGGTCACAGGGATGTAGGTCGACGCTGCGTGGGTCGCCTGGCGATGACGCGAGGATGGCGTCTCGACTCACGGGGGCTCAGCGCCCGCGCGCCTCGTACACCCGGAACCGCCCGGTCTCGGCCAGCACGGCATGACCACCAAACGTCTGGTCCAGCGCATCGCGATACGGCAGGAACGCGTTCGCTACCAGCACCAGCCGGCCACCCGGGCGCAGGTGCTTGGGTGCTTCACGGATCAAGCGTTCGGGCGCGTCATACGACGTGCGCACACCTTCGTGGAACGGCGGGTTGCTGATGATCCAATCGTACCGCCCGCTCACGTGCGAGTACACATCGGACCCGAACACGCTCACCTCGGCCATCTCCAGCCCAGCCCGCCGGAGCGTGGCGCGCGCCGCCTCGAGCGCGAGCGCGTCCACGTCCACCAGGTCCACGCGCAGGCTTCTTCCCGCACCCAGCAGCGCGCGTGCCGCCGCCGCGCGCGCCACGAACGCGCCCAGCACGCCGCTGCCGCAGCCCACGTCGAGCACCCGCTCCACGCGCTCGAGCTCGCCAGCCTCGACCCACGCGGCCAGCACCCCCAGCAAGAGCGCGCTGCCTTCGTCGAGCTTGTCGGCGCCGTACACGCCCGGGTACCACATGCACGTCAGCGGCTCGCCGGGCACCGCTAGCACGGCCTCGCTCGCGTACCGCTCGAGCCCCGCCCCGCCATCCGCCAGCACGCGCGGGCCGCGCGCCACGATGCACTGCGCGTGACCACCGCTCGTGATCTCCAGCACGGTCGCGAACCGCTCGGCCACGGCGTCGCGGATGGAGCGGATGCCCTCGCGCTTGCCGCCCGCCACGCGCAGCTCGCCCTCGGACCGGAGCGCCTGCGCCGCGAGGTCCAGCACCCAGCGCTGCCGCGCCTTGCCCTTGGGCAGGTAGACCAGCGCCACGTCGAACGCCCCCGCGTGGTCCCTCGCCGCCGGGGACCCGTGCAGCTCCGCGAACGCGACCTGGCGCACGTCGAAGGTCAGCGCCCGCAGCCCGTTTCCGTCTCCCCCTCGACCGAGCTCGGCGCGCATCACCCCCACGCTCTCGGCGTCGGGTGGGTCGACCACCAGCGCACGCCCACTCAGCCCGCGCGCCAGCAGCAGGCGCGTGCTCGCGTCTCCCCCCCGGCCGTCTTGGCCGCCCGCAGCGCCCTTGCCCATGCCGCCGCGCTCAGAGGCCCGAAGACTTGAGCGACTGGTTCTGCGCCGGCGTGAGCGGGAGGTGCAGGCCGCACTCCTTCTTCTTGCCCAGCAGGCGCCCGTCGCGCGGGTCCATGTCGGCCGTGGTGGGCAGCGTGGAGTGCGTGTCACCGATGGAGCGGTAACCCTCTGCGTAGAGCGGGTGATAGGGCAGGTCGTGGCGCTCCATGTAGGCGTCCACGTCTTCTTCGCTCCACTGCAGGATGGGGTGCAGCTTCACGCGCCCGTTCTGCATGCCCACACGAGGGAGGCTGGCGCGGTGCTCGGTCTGGTTGGCGCGCAGGCCGGCCAGCCACGCCACGGTGCCCAGCTCGTTCAGCAGCTTCTCGAGCGGCTCCACCTTGTTGATGCGCAGGTACTCGGCGACGCCCTCGTCACCCTGTTCCCAACGGTTGCCGTAGAGCGCCTCTTGCCGGGCCGACGAGATGGCCGGCGTGGCCCAGTGCATGGCCAGCCCGAAGCGCTGCTCGAGGTCCACGGCGAAGCGGTAGGTCTCGGGGAACAGGTAGCCCGTGTCCACGCAGACCACCTTGGTCTCGGGCGCCACCCGGGCCACCAGGTGCAACATGACCGCGGCCGTGGCCCCGAAGCTGGTGGAGACCACCAGGCGCTCGCCGTAGCGTTGGGCGGCCCACAGGATGACGTCTTCGGCGCTGGCGTCGCGCAGCTCCAGGTTGATGGCCTGGAGATCGAGATCGCTTGAGGTGGAGTCGAGTTCGTCCATGCTGAGGGAGCGTAAGTTGACAAATTCAGTGTGGGTTTGCAACGCGAGCCTCGTCTTTCGGTCCGGAAATCGGTCGCTGCTCACGGAATTACGTAACTCACTGGGCGAAAATCGGCGTGATTCTACACTGAAATAGTCAAGAACAGCCCCGCCCCCAGCACACCACCGTTGCGATTCCTGGCCCTGGCCGCTACTACCCGGCCCCCTGAACGAATGATGCGGAGAGCCAGATGACGGAAGCGACAGCAAGCCAGTTCGACGTGGTGGGCCCGATCGCGGTGGAGCTGCAGCTGCCGCCCAGGGGTGTGGCGGCGGTGGTCCAGCTGCTGGAGGAGGGCGCCACGGTGCCCTTCATCGCGCGCTACCGCAAGGAGGTCACGGGCGGCCTCGACGAGGTGCAGATCCGCGACATCCAGGAGCGAAAGGCCTACCTGCGCGAGCTGGACGAGCGCCGCACGGCGGTGCTGGCCAGCATCGAGGAGCAGGGCAAGCTCACGCCCGAGCTGAAGAAGCGCATCCTGGCATGCAGCACCAAGGCGGCCCTCGAGGACCTCTACGCGCCCTACAAGCAGAAGCGCCGCACGCGGGCGACCATCGCCAAGGAGAAGGGCCTCGAGCCGCTGGCGCTGCGCATCTTGGCCCAGCCGCTCGACGGCCGCCCGCTGGACGAGGCGCAGGCCTTCGTGTCCGCCGAGAAGGAAGTGCCCAGCGCCGAAGAGGCCTTGAAGGGCGCCCGTGACATCGTGGCCGAGGTGGTGGCCGACCACGCCGACGTGCGCGCCCTGCTGCGCGACGCGTTCGCCAACAAGGGCGACGTGGCCACCAGCGTGGTGAAGGGCAAGGAGACCGAGCGCACCAAGTTCGAGGACTACTACGACTACCGCGAGGCCGCGAAGGACATCCCGTCGCACCGCTTCCTGGCCATCCGGCGCGGCGAGACGGAGGGCGTGCTGCGCCTGAAGCTGGAGGTGGACCCCGACCCGTTGCTGCCGCGCCTGCAGGCCAACATGAACCTCAACCCCGCGTCGCCGTGGGCCCCTGTCATGCGCGAGGCGGTGGAAGACGCGTTCAAGCGCCTGCTGGCGCCCAGCGTGGAGACCGACGTGCGCGTGGACCTCAAGCTGCGCGCGGACCGCGAGGCGGTGGAGGTGTTCGCCGAGAACCTGAAGCACCTGCTGCTGGCGGCGCCGCTCGGGCAGCGCAGCGTGGTGGGGGTGGACCCGGGCCTGCGCACGGGCTGCAAGCTGGCCGCGGTGGACTCCACGGGGCGCTACCTGGGCACGGACACCATCTACCCGTTCAAGGGCGTGGGCGACGTGGAGCGCGCCAAGGCCGACTTCCTTCGCTTCCTGGCGCGGCACAACCCGCTGGCCATCGCGGTGGGCAACGGCACGGCCGGGCGCGAGACCGAGACGTTCGTGCGCGAGGTGCTGCGCGACCCCATGGTCCCGAGCCCGAAGCCGCTGGTGGTGCTGGTGAGCGAGTCGGGCGCCAGCATCTACAGCGCGTCGGACATCGCGCGCGAAGAGTTCCCGGACCTGGACCTCACCATCCGCGGCGCCATCAGCATCGCGCGGCGCCTGCAAGACCCGCTGGCCGAGCTGGTGAAGATCGACCCCAAGTCCATCGGCGTGGGCCAGTACCAGCACGACGTGCACCAGAGCCTGCTCAAGCGGAAGCTGGGCGAGGTGGTGGAGAGCTGCGTGAACGCCGTGGGCGTGGAGCTCAACACGGCCAGCGCGCCGCTGCTCAGCTTCGTGGCCGGCGTGGGTGACTCGCTGGCGAAGCGCATCGTGCAGCACCGCGAGGCCAACGGCGCGTTCACCAGCCGCAAGGACTTGCTCAAGGTCTCGGGTCTGGGGCCGCGCGCGTTCGAGCAGGCAGCGGGCTTCTTGCGCGTGCGTGGTGGCGAGCACCCGCTCGATGGCTCGGCCGTGCACCCGGAGCGCTACGAGCTGGTGGAGCGCATCGCGCAGGACCTGGGCGTGCCGCTCGGCGAGCTGGTGGGCAACGAGAAGCACGTGGCCCGCGTGGACGTGAAGCGCTACGTGACCGAGGGCGTGGGCGAGCCCACCCTGCGCGACATCCTGGCCGAGCTGCGGCGGCCGGGTCGCGACCCCCGCGACGAGTTCGAGGCGCCGAACTTCCGTGAGGACGTCACCAAGCTCACGGACCTCCAGGAGGGCATGGTGCTCGAGGGCGTGGTCACCAACGTGACCAACTTCGGCGCGTTCGTGGACGTGGGCGTGAAGCAGGACGGCCTGGTGCACATCAGCGAGCTGTCGGACCGCTTCGTGGAGGACGCCGCCAGTGTGGTGAAGGTGGGCCAGCGCCTGAAGGTCACCGTCATGGAGGTGGACCTCGAGCGCGGGCGTGTGGCGCTCAGCGCCAAGTCCGAGCCGGGGCGGCGTGGTGGCGGTGGTGCTCCTCGCGAGCGCAGCGCAGGCGGACAGGATGCGCGCGGTGGCCAAGGCCGCGGCGGGCAGGGCGGCGGCGGTGGTCGCGGCGGCCAGGGTGGGCAGGGCGGCGGTGGTGGTCGCGGTGGTCAGGGCGGTGGCCGCGACGCGCAGCCCAAGCAGGGCGGCTTCAGCAACAACCCGTTCGCGAACTTGAAGCTCTGAGGGTCGATGGGCGCGCAGGGCTGAAGCCTGGTGATTCACCACAAGTCTCGACAGGCTCTGGCCAGCATGAATCGGGCCTGTTTCAAGGGGTATTGGCACCCCGGCTTGAAAGCCGGGGCAGCATCCCTCGCCCTGACAGGCGCGGAAGTCCAGCCCCTAACGGGCCCGGACTGGGGAGTTCCAAGCAGGAGAACGGTCGAGTTCCAAGCCGTGGATGACGCTGAACTCGAGACACATCCAGCCTTGAACGACGCAGTCCGCGCCCGGCAGGGGGCGGACTTCCGCAATTGATCCAGGCCCGGGATGCTGCCCCGGACTTCAGTCCGGGGTGCCCATAGTGCCTTGCAGCAAGGCGAATCGGCCGCCTGCGAGATGTGTAGAATCCTCAGGCTGAAGCGGTGGGTGCCCATCGCACCTTGCAGCAAGGCGAATCGTCAGCTGGAGAGAGGCCGCGCGCGCCACACGCCAGACAGCACGTCTCGCTCGCGCGGCGGCAGGTGCGCCACGTCACCGAAGCCGGCGCGCTGCAGCATGTCGCGCACCTCGGCCTCGCTGGTGAAGCTGGCGCTGGCACCGCGACCGCGGGTGGCCACCCAGATGCCCAGCCGAAGCAGGCGCGTGGCGGCGGCTTGGCCTTCCTTCACGCGGAGGTCCGCCAGGAACGTGCCGGCGGCGGGCAAGGCGTGGCGCACCCGCTCGAGAAGCGCGATTCGCTGGGCCGTATCGAAGTAGCCCACCACGCCCTCCGCGATGACGACGGGGCGCTGCGCGCCGTGGAGCTCCTTCGCCAACACGTCCGTGAAGCCGGGCGCAAAGATGTCCACGTCCAGCATCCGCAACCGATCCCCGAGGCGTGCTCGCAGGGCAGGCGGCACCCGCGTGACCAGCAGCTGGCGCTTGTAGGCGACCATCGCCGGTAGGTCGATCTCCACGTAGCGCACGCCTGCATCGAGGGCGAAGGTCAGCCCGCGGCGCGACAAGCCAGCGCCCAGCTCGACGACCACGTCAGGTTGGATGCGCTCGAGCTCCGCGTCGATGAGTGTGTGCCGGTTGCGGAGCGTGCGCAGCAGCTTGCTGGGCTCACCACGCAGCGTCGCGGGCAGCTCGAGCAGCCGGTAGGCGTGAAACAGACGCTTCCCGAGCGGCGTGGCGAAGTACTCCGCGTGCGGTCGGCCGAGCACGTGCCATGCGTAGGCCGTGTAGTGCGCCGTCGGGGCAATCTTTGTGGCGTCCGTCATCGGGCCCGAGCGTCACTCCACGCGCGTCTCAGGCGGCCTGCTCGCCGAACTCGGCGCGGCGTCCGTACTGCCTCATCAGCGCGTCGTACTCTTCGTAGAGGGTGGCGCCCGACGACGAGCGCGGCAGGTCGAGGCCCAGCACCTTGGCGCTGAGCAGCCCCGAGAACGCCACCACCCGGTCTCGCTCGTTGTAGCGCGCCGACGTGCGCAGGTTGTTGAGGTGCCGCTTGAGGGTCTCCACCAAGCGCTTGGTGAGCCGGTCGGGCACGTTCGGGATGTCGTAGCAGGCTCCCACCTCGTCCACGTACGCGGCGATGGGCGGCTCGAACGCCTCCTGACCGCGCGCGCGCTCGGCCTGCATGCGCTCGTGGTTGGCGGTCACGGCGTCGCGCAGCAGCTGCTGAATGCGCTCGGGCTCGAAGGGCTTCGCCATGAACACGATCTCGTGTTGCCGGCTCTCGCGCGGCAGGCGCGGGTCGTCGTCGCCGGTGACCAGCGCGATGGTGATGTTCGGGTTGTGCCGGCGCAGGTACTCGCCCAGCAGGATGCCCTCCATGCCGGGCAGGTTGTGGTCCAGGATGGCCACCTGGAACGACCACTGCGTGAGCAGCGCGAGCCCCTCCTCGGCCGACTCGGCCGCCACCGCCTGGTGTCCGGCGTTGAGCACCAGGTCCACCAGCAGCCTCTGCATGTCCGGGTCATCCTCGATGACCAAGACGTTGAGTTGATCGCCATCCGCTTCGGAGGGGGGATTCGCTCGCATGCATCGCTCCCGGTGAGGGTGGGGCTGAGCCCTGAGGATGATGCTATCGGTCATGGGCCCCGGGAACAAGGGTGGCCCCGCGTGGTGTTCAAGGTCGTGCTATGGAGGCCAACATGAGGAGTATGCGAGCCATGAGGGGTGAAGCGAACGGGGTGCACGGGGCGTTGCTGCTCGTCGCGCTGTTGAATCTGAGTGCATGCGGCGGAGAAGCCGACGAGCCGTCCGCCTCGACGACGGCCCCAGAAGCGACCGGCACCACGGCGTCGGCCACCCCCGCCGGCGCAGCGCAAACGGCTCCCACGGGCGAAGGCAGCGCCGCAGCGGAGGACGGCGGCGTGACGCTAGAAGAGGACGCCGGCGTGGACGCTGCGGTCGCCGTCGTGCGGCCCGAGTTCACGGTGCCGGCCTATGCGGCGGCGCCGCAAGCGTGTGAGCCGCACCCCGAGTTGGCACCGGTCGTGCCCGTGACCGTGCGCGACCTGGACCGGGGCGTGCCCGACTTTCCGATGGTGGAGGCGGTGAACGCCACCTGCCAACTCCCGCCGGCCGACCTCGCCGCCACGTTCAACCGCGGTGGGCTGCGCCGCCACCGCTCGCGCGACTACGTGCAGTCGCAGCACTACTTCGGACAGGCGCTGGTGGCGGACCCGAGCCAGCTGAGCGCGCGCTTCAACCTGGCGTGTGCGCTGGCGCGCCAAGACGCCATCGACGAGGCCATCGAGCAGCTGGCGCAGCTGGAGCTCGCAGGGCCGGAGGGGCGGGAGTACGCCGCTCGCGCGCAGACCGACGCGGACTTCGGTGCGTACCACGGCACGCCCATCCTGGCGGCGCTCGTGCGCGGGCTCTCGCCTGCCATCGAGGCGCTACCCAGCACCGACGACCGGACGGTGGGGTCCGCGTGGGACGAGTCCATGGTCGAGCTGCGCGGTGCCATCGTCATGGTCGACGGAGAGCATGTCTGGGAGAGCGGCGTGCTGGACGCCACCGCGTTCCAGGCCGTGGTGCTCGCCATGGAGCCTGACCGGCGGCGCTTCAGCTTCTACGCCGAACGCCCTTCGGACGCTGTTCGTGAAGCGCTCGCTGGGCTGGGCCTGCAGGTCTTGACGCGCCACGCCGGCTGGTCGCCGAGCGAGTCCCGCAACTACCTGGTGGTCCCGGTCTCGAGCCGCGACGAGGTGCGCCACACGCTGTACATCGGGCAGCTGCTGACGGAAGGCGCCATCCGACCGCTCGAGTCGGTGGAGCTCCCCGCGGCCACGTGCGCCGAGGGCGTGGAGGCCGTGCAGGCGTTCGTGGTCACGCCCGACCACCGCGCGTTCGGGTACGTGGTGGGCTGTCTCGACGCTCTGCCACACACGTTTCAGCGCTGCCTCTTCTACTTCCAGAGTGACGAGCTGCACCGGCGGTGTGGCCAGGGCACGGCCCCCGCCGCGCCCGCAGCGAGCGCTGCGCAGCCTGCTCCGGCGGAGTAGTGCGAGGGGTTCCCCCGTCAGCGGTGCGCCGTGCGTAGGCTGCCGGGGGACACGCCGAACATGCGCTTGAAGGCCCGGCAGAACGCCGCCTCGGACTGGTAGCCCACGTGGCTCGCGAGCGCGGCGAGGGGCTCGTCGCTGGCCCGAGCGCGTTCGTGCGCCACCTGCATGCGCAAGCGCGTGAGGTACTGCATCGCGGGCTCTCCCACGACCGCGGTGAACCGCGCTGAGAAGACCGAGCGAGACATGACGGCCTCTCGCGCCAGCGTCTCTAGCGTCCACGGCGCACCCGGCGCGCGATGGATCGAGGCGAGCGCCCTCCCGAGGTGCGGGTCGCGGAGCGCCGCGATCCAGCCGTGTCGGGCTTCGGGCGCCGCGTCGATCCACGAGCGGATCGCCTGGATCACCAGGATGTCCGCGAGGCGCGTGATCACCATCTCGCCTCCGGGCCTCCGCGCGCTCGCCTCGCTCGCGATGAAGCGGATCGAGCTCGCGAGCCACACGTTCGCGTCGTCACTCCAGGTGGGGACGTGCAGCACGGTCGGAAGGAGCGACACCAGGCGCTGCGTCGCGGCCTCGTCCACGCGCACCACGCCATACGTGATGTGCGTGCGCTCGCCCCCGCCCCCGTAGCGCATGATCTCGTAGCGGTCGCTCACGTGCTCCACGGGGATGTCGAACAGCGGCGTGAGTGCGACGCCGGGCGCGCTGCGTGCGCGATGCGAGGTGCCGTGTGGCACCAGGGTGAGACTGCCGGGCTCGAGCACGCGAGGCGGCTCCCCGTCGACCTCGAGCCATGCGTGCCCCGACATCACGATGAGGAAGGTCATGTGCCCCGGCAGCGCGGGCACGTGCACGCCCCACGGCGCGGTCAGCTCGGCGCGGCAGTAGAGCGTCCCCGTGAACCGGAGCAGGTGCAGCGTCTCGCCGAGGGGATCCGTCGCCGAGGGGACCGTTCGCGCGTTCGAGGGCACACGCTGGTTGTGCCACGGTCATCGTCCGTTCGTCCATGGCAGCAGGACGAACAGCACACTCTCTGAGACGGGTGAGCATGGCCAGCGGGTGATGGGAAGCCCACCTTGGATGACGCGAATCATCGCAAAAGAAAGTGAACAGCCATGTCATTCAGCACCACGCTCGTCATCGGATCCACAGGCAAGACAGGTCGACGGATCGTCCCAAAGCTTCGTGAACGCGGACAAGCGGTTCGAGAGGGCTCGAGGCAGTCCAACCCTCCGTTCGACTGGGCCGACAGCTCCGGTTGGGCCCACGCCCTCGAAGGTGTCTCGGCCGTCTACGTTGCGTTCAGTCCAGACCTGGCGGCGCCCACCGCCCCCGCGGCCATCGAGCGACTCACCCAGCTCGCGCGTGAGGCTGGGGTGGAGCGCTTCGTGCTGCTCTCGGGTCGCGGTGAGCACAACGCAGTCCGCTGCGAGGACATCGTCCGCGCGAGCGGACTGCCGTACACCATTGTGCGCGCGAGCTGGTTCTACCAGAACTTCAGCGAAGGCCAGTTGCTCGACGCGGTGCGCGCAGGGGTGGTCGCCCTGCCTGCGGGGGACGTCCATGAGCCGTTCATCGACGTTTCGGACATCGCCGATGTGGCCGTCGCCGCGCTCGTGGACGAGGGGCACACCGGTCGCCTCTACGAGGTCACCGGTCCGCGACTCCTGCGCTTCGCGGACGCCGTCGCGGAGATGTCGCAGGCGGCTGGTCGTGACATCGCGTACGTGCCCGTGAGCCCGTCGCACTTCCACGCTGCGCTCGCCGCGGAAGCGGGCCCCGACGTGGCGGACTTGCTCACGAACCTCTGCGAAGAGGTGTTCGATGGGCGCAACGCGCAGATGGCGGACGGAGTGCAGCAAGCACTGGGACGACCGCCGCGCGACTTCTCGGACTTCTGCCGCGAGGTGGCCGCCTCGGGGGTCTGGCGCGTATGAGCCCGCTGACTCGCTCGCGCCTCGGCACGGCCACGCTCGCGCTGGCGGGGATCATCGGCATCGCCGTGGGTGCGGCGGCGCTCTTCGCGCCAGACGCGTTCTTCGCGAGCAACGGCATCCAGCTCGGCGCGAACGCGAGCTTGCGCAGCGAGCTGCGATCCGCCGGGGGCGCGAACCTGGGGATGGGCGTGCTGATGCTCGCCGGAGCGTTCGCCCGCCCGCTGCGCCTCCTGTCCGCCCTGCTCGTGGCGACCTTCTATCTCGCCTACGGCACGTCTCGCGTCTTCGCGTGGGTGGTGGACGGCCCGCCGCACGAAGGCCTCATCGCCGCGGCCATCATCGAGCTAGCGATCGGTGCGGCGGGGGTCCTCCTTCTGGCCCGCGCTCGCCACGCGCGTCATCCCTGAGCGAGCCCGACGGCGCGCGTCAACGCTCGCCGTCCAGCGCGGCCCCCGCTAGCGCCCCAGCTCGCCAGTGGCCACGCCCAGGATGCCCTTGGCCAGCTTCTCGATCTGCGCTTGGCTGGGGCCCTCGACCATGACGCGCAGCTTGCTCTCGGTGCCGCTCCAGCGGACCAGCACGCGCCCCTCGGTGCCGAGCGTGCGCTCCGCGTCGCGAATGGCAGCGGTGGTGAGCGGCATCTTGGCGAGGGGCCGGCGCTCCGGCAGGGTGCCGTTCACCAGCACCTGCGGCACGCGCTGCATGACCTCGTTGGCCAGCTCCGACAGCGGGCGCTGCTCGCGCAGCAGGATGGCCAGCACCTGCATGGCGGCCACCAACCCGTCGCCGGTGGTGGCGTGTTGCAAGAAGATGAGGTGCCCCGACTGCTCGCCGCCCAGGTGCAGGCCGTGCTTGCGCATGGCGTCCACCACGTAGCGGTCGCCCACGTCGCAGCGCAGCAGCTTGCCGCCCTCGCGGTGCAGCGCGTGCTCGAGGCCCAGGTTGCTCATGACCGTGGCCACCAGCGTCTTCTTGGGCAGCGCGCGGCGCCGCAGCATGCGTGACGCGCACAGCGCCATCAGCGCGTCGCCGTCCACCACCTGGCCGGTCTCGTCCACCACGATGACCCGGTCGGCGTCGCCGTCCAGCGTGATGCCGATGTCGGCGCCGCGCTTGTGCGCACCTCGCGCGCGCAGGCCTCGGGGTGCAGCGCGCCGCAGCGGTCGTTGATGTTCCGGCCGTTGGGCTTGTCGCCGATGCTGTAGACCGTGGCGCCCAGCTCACGGAACACCAGCGGCGCCACGCGGTAGGCCGCGCCGTGGGCGGCGTCGACCACCACCTTCACGCCCTCCAGCGTGAGCTCGTTGGGGAAGGCGGCCTTTACGAAGGCCACATAGCGGCCGGGGGCGTCGTCCAGGCGCTCGGCCGTGCCCACACGCGTGCCCGTGGGCCGCCCCGTGTCCAGGCGGCCGTTCAGCAGCAGCGCCTCGATCTCCAGCTCCGTCTCGTCCGGGAGCTTGAAGCCGTCCGGGCCGAACAGCTTGATGCCGTTGTCTTCGTAGGGGTTGTGCGACGCGCTGATGACCACGCCCGCGTCGGCGCGCATGCTGCTGGTGAGGTGAGCGATGGCCGGCGTGGGCAGCGGGCCCGTGAGCATGACGCGGCCGCCCCAGGCGCACACCCCCGACGCCAGCGCGGTCTCGAACAGGTAGCCCGACAGGCGCGTGTCTTTCCCGATGACCACGCGCGGCGGGTGCTTCACGCGCGAGCGCGCCTGGTAGGTGATGGCCGCGCCGATGCGGAAGGCGATCTCCGGGGTCATGTTGCCGGCGTTGGCGAGGCCACGCACGCCGTCGGTGCCAAAGAGAGTTCTGCTCATGAATAAGTGCTCGTCGTGGCCTCTCGGTCACGGCTCCCAGGTGATGTCCAAGCTCCAGTTGGTGGGCGGAGCGTAGTCGCTTCTTCCCACGATGTTGCGGGGAAACTGGAGCTCGATGAGGAACCCGTTGTCGTGCGACTGACGGGTGGAGTCCTCGGTGCCGTCGGCGCGGCGGGCGGTGAAGTAGCCCTCGATGTAGATACCCCGCACCACGTCTCGCAGGCGTGGCGGGATGAGCGAGTCCACGTTGATGCCTGCGCGGATCATGGGGCTGCGGAAGCCGTCGTCGCCCATCTCGATGCGGATGGTGGGGATGATCTCGCCGAACTGCTCGCGCAGGGCCAGCGTGGCCACGCCGAACGCGACGCCGGCGAGGAAGTCGGTGGCCTCGCTCGCAGCGCTCTGTGGGTTGTTGCTGTCGGACTGGAGCGCGCGGTCGATGCGCGTGTCACCCGTGAGCAGCAGCGCGATGATCTCGCCCTGATCGCTCACGCCCTCGATGCTGGTGGTGAAGCGCACCTCGGGCCGCGTCAGGGTGCCGCTGACCTCCACGCCGATGGTCTCGCCCGGGCGGTTGCGCAGCGTGTGGATGGCGATCAGCGAGACCACCGGGTCCACTTCCTCCGTGTTGCGGAAGAGCATGGAGCCGCTCTCCACCTCGAAGACCTTGCCGAACACGGCGAAGTTGCCGCGGTGGATGCGCGCGTCACCGCGGATCTTGAAGTCGTCACCGGCCAGCGAGACCTGAAGCTGCGCCGAGACCTGGGCGGCGAAGTCCTGCTCCACGCTGCGCACCCAGAAGCGGTGCGCCGCGTCCACGTCGATGTGGAACACGTAGGGGATCTCGGGTTCGCCGCTGCTCTCGTGCTCTTCGCTCGAGACGTAGACGTCCGGGTGACCTGCGAGGGCGATGGAGGAGCGCCCCCCGTCGTCGGGCAGCGAGACATCGAGGCGCTCGACCGTGACCTCACCGAACATGGTGTCCGAGTTGCAGTGGCGCTCTTCGCTCGAGAGCATGCAGGTGTTCTCGGCCGTGCACATGCACGCGTTCAGCTCGGCCACGCCGTTGAGCTGCGCCATGACCGAGCCCTCTTGGCGCACCGGGAAGTCGTCGGCGGTGGCCCGCAGCCCTCGAATGTATGCGGGCTGGAGCGCGGAGAAGCCCAGCTGCCCGCTGAACGTGACGTCGCCGTTGCCGTCGGCTGCGCGGAAGCGCTGCAGCTCGATCTCGCGGCCGTCGAAGATGAACGTGCCCTCCACGTCGCGCAGGCGCTGGCCGATGGAGCGCAGCTCCACCCGCCCCTCCGTGAGCGCCAGCGACCCGTACCAGGTGGGGTCGAGCACCCCGCCGCGCACGCCCAGCTCGCCGTTGAGCAGGCCTTCCACACCGGCCACGTCGCTGAGCCACGCCAGCGGAGCTCCGAGCGGGGTGTGCTGGAAGCGCGCCACCAGCTCCACCTCGGCGTCGTCGGCGAAGGTGGGCAGCTCGGGCTCACCCTCCCACGTGATGGGCACGTTGCCCTCGATGCTGGTGGAGCCGCCGTTCCACCAGTCGGCGGTGAGGGTGCCCGCGAAGCGCTCCGGGGTGGCCTCCAGCACCAGATGGATGTCCGACGGGTCGGTCTCGCGCAGCACCACGCCGCTGCTGCGCAGGCCACGCACCAGCGTGCGGGCTCGGGCGCCGATGGCGTCCAAGTTGAGCCTCACGTACGGCGTCTCGCCGAACAGCTGCGCCTCGAAGTCGCCGTCGAGGGGGCCCCCCACGAAGTGACAGATGCTGGGCAGCGAGGACATCTCGGCGCCTCGAATCTGCCCCGTGAGCGCGACCTCCGGCCACTCTTCCACGCCGCTGGTCATCCACTCCAGCAGGTCCACGTCGGCGCCCGCGTTCATGGTCAGCACGCGGAAGTCACCCAGCACGCCTTCCACCAGCGCCTCGGCGCGGCCCCCGTCCAGCGTGGCGAAGACGGTTCCGCGCGGGTTGCTCTCGGCCGCGCACAGCTCACCGCTCATGTCGCCCAGCCAGTCGACGGCGCTGAACACGCTGCCGTGCAGCGGCCAGCCGCCGCCGCCGCGGAGGGTGACGTCGAGCGCCACGCGCAGGTGCTCTGCGCCATTGGGTAGGCCCTCTTGGAGCGAGGGCGGCAAGATGCTGATGGTGCGTGGCGGCACGCGCATGGATACCTGCCACGGCAGGTACGACAGTAGCTCGGTCGGGCTGCTGTCCTCGCTCAAGAGGCTGCTCAGCACCAACACCATGTTGCCCTCGAGCTCCAGCAGGAGGCCCTCGGCGTCGGTGGCGGTGGTGCGCACCATCATCAGGTTGGACTCGTCGTAGCGCAGGTCGCCGCTCACGTTGACCACGGGCCAGTCTTCGTAGCCCAGCGCCGGCACGTTGAACGACGCGTCCACCGTGGGCGCGTCCAGCGTGCCTGCGATGTGCGCGTGACCCTCGAGCGCGCCCGTGACCGCGGGGCGCGTGTCGTCGGGGAAGAGGTCGCCCAGCAGCGCCAGGTCCATGGAGCGCGTGCTGATGTCCACGTAGTAGGCGCTCTCGGCCAGCGCCTCGAAGATGTCGGACTGCTGGTCGTCGGGCGTGCCCACCACCTTGAGCACGAAGGTGCCGCGGTCCCCGAAGCGCACCTCGGCTGCAGCGGCGAGGTCGCCCGGCTCGAACTCGGCCCAGGCGTGCTCGATCTCGATGGGGTCCACCGTCAGCCAGCGGCCGCCGTGCAGCTGCCCGCGCGCGTAGAGGTGCGGGTGCCGGTCGATGTCCCCGCGCAGCTCGAGGCGCACGTCGAAGCGCCCCGCCGCGTCGAACTCCGTGTCCATGTACTCGGCGAGGTGGTCCACGCTCAGCCCCTCGACCTCGAGGATGACCTCGTCTTCGCGGCGGGTGTTGTAGTGACCGCTCAGGCGGAGCAGCTCGCCCTCCGCGCGCAGCTCCGTGGTGCCCAGCTCGATGCCACCGCCGGGGCGCAGCACCATGCCGTGGAGAGCTCCGCTCAAGCTCGCGCTGCCAGCGGTCACGCGCAGCACGGGCGCCTCGATGTGCGTGGTCCCTTCGTTGGTGTCCGCCTCCACGTCGAAGGCCACCACGCGCCCGCTCGGGTCGCGCAGCTCGCCGGTGCTGCGGTACCGGTGGGGGCCGCCCACCAGCGTGGCGGTGCCGCTGCCCAGCGGCAGGCCCGACACGCTCAGGTTCGAAGGCACGAGACGCAGGTCCAGCGAAGGCGAATCGAGGGCGCCGAAGACCCGCCCGCGCACCCCGATGCGCCCCGCGCTGACACCGCTATAGCGCACCGACGTGAGGTCCACGTCGCCGGAGATGTCGTAGGCGGGCACTTCGTCGGCGCTGCGCTCGAACCACACGTCGAAGCGCGCGGCAGAGCGCAGGCCGGGGACCAGCCGCGCGATGTTCGGGTCGTTGGCCACCTGCGGGATGAAGCCGTTCAGGTGCATGCGCATGGCGCCCTCGGCGTCCACGGTGCCGACGATGTCCACGTTGCCGCCCCCGTACGGCGTGTTGACGGTGTCGATTCGGATGCTGCCGTCGGCCAGCAGGGTGGCGCGCGCTGTCACGGTGGGGACATCCAGCCCCTCGTAGGTGAAGGGCTCGAGCTCGGCCTCGATGGTGGTCTCGCCCTCGGGCCCGCCCTCCGGCATGAGCAGCCGCACCACGCCGCGCACCTCGATGTCCGGCGCGCCTGCCAGCACCTGCCCCAGGTTCAGCCCTCCCGTGCGGATGGCCACCTGCACGTCGCCTTCGCTCGGGAGCTGGCCTTCGAGGGCGACCGGGCCCCCGGCCGTGTGCAGCGCCCCCCGCACCTCGAGCGCGTCGGTGGGCCCACTCAGCCGCACGTAGCCCTCGGTGCGCCCCGTCAGGATCGACGCCCAGTCGAAGCCCAGCTCGGCCAGCGTCTCGCCGTGCACGGGGTTCGCGTGGATCAACAAGTCGAGCTCGGAGGCGCCCTCCGGGTCTTCGGGCGGGGGGGCATAACCCAGCGCCACACGCACCAGCTCTTCGCCCATGCTCGCGCGCGCGTTCAGCTGAATGCCGCGCTCGTCGCCGTAGATGACGCCCATCAGGTGCTCGATGCGCCCCTGCCGCGGGAAGGGCTCGACCACGTCGCCGCTCAGCGAGTACACCCGAATCTCGGTGGTCTCGTAGAACTCCATGCGCGCGTGCGCGTTGGTGCCCTCGACGCGCAGCCCCTCGAGGCCCAGCCAGCTGCCCGTGACCGTGACGCCCTCGAGGCGCACGTCGTCCACGATGGCGTGGAACGGCTCGCCCACGCTGGGCGAGGTGTCGGTGGGCTCGAAGGCTTGCAGGAAGCTGAGGTTGCCCTCTTCGTCCTCGATGAGCTCGAGCTCTCCGCCCATCAGGTGCGCGTGCGAGAAGCGCAGGACTCCTTCGCGCAGGGCCATGAAGTCGATGGCGAGGGAGATGCGCTCACCGCGGATGACGGGCCGCCCCTGCGGGTCACTCAGCACCACGTCGCCCACGATGATCTCGTCGAGCCCCACGTAGTCGATGCGCCCGATCACCAGGGTGCCGTTGATCTGCGAGGACACCCAGTCGGTCAGCCCGCGCCCGGCCACGCGGTGCCCGAGCGGCAGGTTCAGGTGGTAGAGCACGCTCACCAGGAGCAGCAGCATCAGCAGCATCAGCCACAGCAGCATGTCGCGGACGCCTCGTGCGACGCGGCGCGGCATCAGAAGGCCTCTCCGATGGTGAGGTGGATGGCCCCCGGGAAGCGCACGAAGCCGAGGTTGATGTAGTTGACGGGCGCGAGGTTGACCTCGTTGCCGATGACCTGCGCGCGCTTCGACAGCACGCCGATGTCGAGGCGGATGGGGCCGACCAGGGTCTGGTAGCGGAGCCCGAAGCCCACGGCGAGATGGATGTGATTGAAGCGGAACGTGTTGGCGCGGTTGACGTCACCCATGTCCGCGAAGAGCACCAGGCCGAAGTCCGGCGTGATGGGCGCGCGCAGCTCCAGGCTGGCCTCCCAACGGCGCAGACCGCCCGAGTTGGCTTCCGAGCAGTCCGTGCCCGGCGGTGGGTTGCTGCGCTCGCACACCGGCTGCACGCCCACGGTCTGCTGGTCACCGAGGTAGCCGGGCGCGAAGCCACGGTGGGAGCTGGGGCCACCGCCGCGCAAGCGATAGCGCTGCGGGCCCAGCAGCGCGGAGACTTGGTCGAGATCCTGGTCGGCGTCACGGATGAGCATGACACCCAGTCCGATGCGCGCGGCCAGCACCATGTTCAACGGCAGCGGAAGATAGACGCGTGTCTCGGGCGTGAAGCGGTAGTACGTCCAAGAAGACTGCAAAAAGCTGGGCGCTTGGTGGAAGCCCAGCGAAAGGAAGAAGCCGCGGCGCGGAGAGCGCGAGTCGTCGCGCAGGTCGATCTGCGCGTACTGCTCGAAGAACAGCACGGTGTAGTCGGAGCTGCGCACCTGGTCCGTGGTGCGCTGCAGGTTCCAGTGCAGGCCGCCGCTCAGGATCAGCTTTCCGCCGAAGAAGGGGCGGCTGACACGCAGGGCGGCGTCCACGTCGTGGCGAAAGAAGCCCTGGTTGGGGTCGGGGCCCAGGTCCCAGTGGCTGTTCATGGTCAATGTGGTGCGTGACTCGATGAACGCGGGCTGGCGGAACTCGAGGCGCAGCACGTTACCGAAGCGCGGCTCGAGCACCGACTGCTGCTCCCCCTGCTGCCCCTGGAAGATCAAGCGTGGACGGTCTTCGAGGCGCAGGCGCCGCAGGCCGCCGAGGAAGTCGCGGTGCTCGATGAACGCGAGCACGTGGGCGTCCCACTGCGGCGTGCTGCCGGTGGTGTTCTGCTCGTCGACGACCTGGCCCGTCTCCACACCGACACCCACGCCATAGCGGAAGTTGCGGCCCCGACGAACGCGGATGACCACGTCTACCTCGCCCGTGCAGAGGCCGTCTTCGCTGCGTCTCGGTGTGCCGATGACGTCCACCTCGGCGAATGCCCCGAGACCGTAGACGGCCCGCTGAGCCGTGCGCATGTCCTGCGCGATGTAGGGGCGGCCCTTGCGAATGTCGGCGGCGCCGCGGATGGTGGCCACGGGCACGTCCTCCCCCTCCACGGTCACGCTCGACACGATGCAGTCGGGGCCCAGGCGCACCCACAGCTTCACGTCGGCGCGGCGCTCGTCGCGGGCCACGTCCACGCGCCCCTCCACGTGACCGCAGGCGTAGCCCTCGTGCGAGAGCGCATCCACCAGCGCGCGCTTGCTCCGCTCGTACAGGGCCTCGTCGAAGGGCGCGTCCAGCTCCAGCTGCAGCGACCGCTGGAGCGCGCGCCGGACCGACAAGGGGATGGCGGCCGACTCGATGGGCTCGAAGCCCTGCTCCGCGTCGGGGTTGCCGCCGCCATCGACGGTGTCGCTCATGCGGGCGGTGCCGTTCACGCGCTGCTCGTCGCTGACCATCAGCACCACCGAGCGCGTGAGCACCGGCTCGCCCTCGTGGATGTGCACGGTGACGGCCATGCCGCAGCCCTCGTCGTCGTCGTGGCGGTCACACGGGGCCTCGTCGCCGTCGCCCTCCACCCGGTCGGACTCGGCGGCCGACTCGGGGGTGATCTCCACGTCCACGACCTCGGCGTCGTAGTAGCCGCGCGCGCGGTACCAGCGCTCGATGCGGCGCAGGTCGCGCTCGAACACCGAGAGGTCCCAGATGGGCCAGTCGGTTCAGGGCCAGTGCCACAGGCGCATGGTGTTCGAGCCACCGTCGAAGGGCGGCTCCCCACAAGTGGGCTCCGACGCGGTGCCGAAGTCGATGCCCACGCTGGGGCGCTCGCGTGTGGCCAGGCAGGCGCGCAGCGCGTCCGAGTCGAGCGCCTCCACGCCCTCGAAGCGCAGGCGGCGCACGCCGTAGCTGTCGCGCGGGACGCTGGCACAGCTGGGCACCAACACGAGCAACAGCAACAGCAAAGCCCCCTGCATCAACGGCGTCAGCCGGCGCGCGGGGCGCCGGCTGGGCAGAGAAGGGGTCGCGTTCACGGCGCGGCTGTCTGAGCGCAAACGCATGGTGGTGGCCACGTCACCGGTCGAGCGGCATCGAGTCGGGCAGCTCCAGCCGGGCGTCGGGGGTGGGCGGGGCGTCGAGCGTGAGGAAGCCGTTCAGGTCCGTGAACGCCGCGAAGGCGCTCCCGTCACGGAAGCGCAGCACCACCCAGCGGTGGACCAGCAACGTGCGCTCGTCGCCGGCATAGGCGAACGTGCGGAGGCCGCGGTCGGACGGCGCGCTGACCGTGCTGGCGCTGGGCAGGCGGCAGAGGCTGGAGAGCTCGTCCGACAGCTCGCGCTCCACGCAGGCCACGCGGGCCGCGTCCCACGCTGCGGCGTCGGGGCCACCTCCACGCGCAGCGCTCTCCAAGAAACGGGCGGCCGCCACGCGCACGGGTAGCTGGTGGGGCGACGCCATCCACTCGGCCGGCAACAGACGCCCGCCGCAGCGCTCGTGGCCCAGCGCGGCGAGTGCCGTCAGCACGTTCGCCCGCACGTGGGGCTCGCGGCGGGACAGCAGCGCGCACAGCGTCTCACGGGCCTCGGTGCCGAGTGACGTGGGCGCTGCGGCAGCTTCGCTCGCCGCGGGGCCCGTGCCGAACCGACCCGCACGCGCCAGCTGCGCGAGCGCAAAGGTGGCGGCCATGGGCACCGGAAAAGGCCGCTCCGTGGCCGAGAGCAGCAGCCGTACGTCGTCGTCGGTGAGCGCACGGAGCGTGGCGGCGCGACCCATGGCCGAGACGGCCGCCGCGGCGACTTCCGTCTCGCCGCTGCGGAGGCTGTCGCGCAGCACCGTGAGCGAGGCCGGGTCGCCCAGCTCGCCGACCGCAGCCAGCGCTTGGTGACGGAGCGCGCCGTGCCCGCGGGTGGCGAGCTGCTGCAGCGCGGTCGTCGCGACTTCACCGCCCACCGCGGCGAGGGCGTGCATGGCGCGCGAGCCCAGCGCCCGGTCACGGCCCTCCACGAGCAACGTCATCTGACGAGCGATGTCGTCGCGGACGGACGTGGTCAGGTCTCCAGCAAGGCGGCGGAGCGCGTCGGTCAGCGCGGTCAGCAGCGCATGCCGGTCTGCCGGGGCGTCGCCCATCAGGCTGGTGAGCACCCGCTCGAGCCCGCTCTGGTCCATGACCTGCCCAAGCGCCACGGCAGCCTCGAAGCGCGTCTCGGCGTCGCGATCCTCCAGCATGGGAAAGAGCGCGTCGGCACTGCCTGGGTCGCCCAGCGCGCCCAGCGCGCGCAGCACGGCGCGCCGCAGCGCGGCATCGGAGTGGGTGAGCAGCGGCCGCAGGGCAGGCAGCGCACGCCGCTCTGCGAGGCGCCCCAGAAGGCCCACGATGCGGATGCGCGAGTCCCCGCGCGCTCGCGGCAGCGCGTCCAGCAGCGGGTCTGCCGCGCGGCCATCGGTGCCCCAGCGCTGGAACAGCGCCTCCAGGCCGTCCAGCGCGGCGACCTGCGTGCCTTCGTCGGTGCTGCCGATGTGCTCGAGGATGGGCACCAGCGCGACGTCGCCTCCCAATCGCCCGAGCGCCAGCAAGAGCGGCGCGGCCCCGCCCCGCCCCGTGCGCAGCGCCTCCAGCAGCGCTGGCACCGCGCGCTCGTCGGGCTGCGTGAGGGCAATCTCGGCGAGGATGCGCGCGATGGCCGTGGCGTGCTGGTGGCTGGCGGTGCCCAGGCGGTTGGCCAACGACGACACCAGCGTGTCGTCGAGCCCCGCGAGCGCGCGCTGCACCAGCGCCTCCATCGCGATGGTCTGGGCGCCGGGCAGGCCCCCGAGCGCGTCGAGGATGACCTCGGAAGCGCGTGGGTCCGGGATGGGGGCGAGCGCGTCCAGGGCAGCCGCTCGCAAGCGCACGTCGGGCTGCTCCAGCAGCGCGCGCAAAGGATCGATGGCGCGCGGCGAGCGCAGCTGACCGAGGGCGAGCACCGCGGTGAGGCGTGCGTCCTCCACCGAGTCACGTGTGCCGAGCGCCAGCACCGAGAGCGCGCGGACGTCCTCTAGCGTGCCCAGCGCGTGGAACACGGCGATGCGCACCTCGGCGGAGTCATCGCGCGCGCGCCCGATGAGCGGCACCACGGCGCGCTCGTCGCCCAAGCCCCCGAGCGCGGAAGCTGCGGCGATGCGCACGGTCACGTCTTCGTCGTCCAGGCGCCCGAGCAGGGGCGTCACCACCTCGGGCCCCCCCAGGCTGGCCAGCGCCTCGATGGCGGCGATGCGGACTTCGACCGTGGTGTCCCCGAGCGTGCGAACGAGCGCCGGCAGAGAGGCCGAGTCGTTCATGGCCCCGAGCGCGCGGGCCGCCGCGGCGCGGGTCTCGCCGAGCGGGTCCAGCAGCCACTCGCTCAGCTCCGGGATGGCGTTCACCAGGCGCAGCCGCCCACACGCCTCGGCGGCCTCGGTGCGCACCGTCACGTCCGGGTCGGTGAGCGCAGCCTCGATGGCCTCGTGCGCGCGCGGCGAAGGGTAGCCCGACAGCAGCCGCACGATGTCACGGCGCCGGCCGGGCTCGGCCACGCGCAGCTCTTGGGCCAGCTGGTCCACGCGGCCCTGCCACTCGAAGCCCAGCGAGGAGAGCGCGAGCACCACCAGCAGCACGCGCCACGCCTTCGGGGCTGCCCCCAGCGAAGCGTGACGGGTGGGTCGCGGGTGGGGGGCGTGCACGGCCGCAGAGTAGCAGCTTCGGCGCGCAAGGCCCCTCGAAATCAAGCGCATATCCATGGGGCGCCAGGCCCATTGCGCCCGCTGGGGGCTCCGCTACGGTGACCCCCATGGATCGACTGGACGAGCTGCTTCGAGACGTGCGGGACTTCGTGCGCGAGCGGGACTGGGAGCGCTACCACGACCCCAAGAACCTCACCATGGCGCTGGTGTCCGAGGCCGGTGAGCTGGCGTCCGAGCTGCGCTGGGTGGAGGGCCAGGAGGCCGACGCGTTCTGCCGGGCCGAGGGCTCCCGCCAGCGCGTCCTGGACGAGCTGGCCGACGTCACGCTCTGCGTCCTGATGCTGGCCGACCGCATCGAGGCGGACCTGCCCGCGGCGGTCCACGACAAGCTGCGCCGCATCCGCTTGAAGTACCCCCCGGGGAGCTGAGCCGCTACTTCGCGTCGGCGCCCGTCAAGCGGCGCAGCCAGCCCACCGTCTTGCGGTTGACGCGCAGCATGGCCTCCGGGGACGAGCGGTACGCACGCCACAGCAGGTTCGCCTCGCGCGGGATGACGATGATGCCGCGGCGCTTGGCCACGCCCGCCAGCATCTGCTCCACGGCTTCGTCCACGGCCATGGGCGGAGCGGGCAGCTTGCTCAGCACGGGCTCGCTCTCGGCCCCGCGCAGCTCCGTGGTGTGCGCCATGGGCGTGTCCAGGATGCCCGGGCAGACCACGCTCACCGCGATGCCGTCGCTCTCGGCCTCGGCGCGCAGCGTCTCGCTGAACGCCACCACGGCATGCTTGCTGGCGCTGTAGGCGGCCATCAGCGACGTGGGCACCAGCCCCGAGATGGAGGCGGTGTTGATGATGTGCCCGTGTCCCTGGTCACGCATGCGCGGGTAGAAGGCGTCTACGCCGCGCACCACGCCCAGCACGTTCACCTCGAACAGCCGCTCCCAGTCTTCGAGCGTGGTGTCGCGCACCAGCCCGGCCACCGCGATGCCGGCGTTGTTGAAGAAGAAGTCCACGTGGTCGAAGCGCTGGTAGACCTCCGCCGCCACGTGCTCCCACTGGCCGCTCTTGCGCACGTCCAGCGGGAAGAAGTGCACGTCGTTGGCCTCGCCGCCCAGCGTCCACGCCGTGCGCTCCAGCAGGTCGGCCTCGATGTCGGCCAACAACACGGTGGCGCCGCGCTTCACGAGGGCGCTGGCGAGCGCGCGACCCAGGCCCGACGCGGCACCCGTGATGAACGCCACCTTTCCGTCGAACGGGTCGCGCTTCACTTCGGCTCCCGTGCGCCATCCGCGTTGGCCTGGGCAGGGGGCGCCGCCGGCGCGTCGCGCGCCTCCAGCACCGAGAGGCGCTCCTCGAGCAGGCGCAGCTTGTCGCGCAGCCCGTCCAGCTGCTTCCCGGCAGCGTCTGCGTCCTGCTTGCCCAGCTTCGAGATGAGGCGCTCGATGCCCACGCGCTCTTGGTACGGCAGTGTGCGCGCGTAGGCGGAGAGGGCCTCGGCGCGCTCGCTGGCTCCCGCTGCCGAGAGGGCCAGGGCGGCGGCTCGCCGGACGCGCGCGTGCGGGTCGCGCAGCGCGTCCTCGAGGGCTTCCTTCGCGGGCGCTTGCTCGTGTCGCTCGAGGTGAGGGGTCAGCTCGCCCAGCCCCTCGGCGGCGGCCACGCGCACCAGGTCGTGGAGCACCCCCGGGCGCAGCGCCTCCTGCAGTGGCTCGCGTGCGCTGCGGTGATGGCTCTTGCCCAAGCCGCGCAGCGCCCCGCGCTGAGCGAAGCCGCCGTGACCCGGCACGTGCGCGTGGGTGGTGAGCGTGTCGCCCGGGGCCAGCGCGCGCTGAGCGCCCAGCGCGTCCAGCGCGGCCTCGTGGGCACGCGGGGGAAGCCCTTCACGCAGCCGCGCGGTCAGGCACGCCACGATGCGCGCGTCCCGGTAGCGGCCCAGCTGCCGCAGCAGCGCGGCCAGGCTGAGCGGGTCCGTGTGAGTCCCGGCCAGCGTGAGCAGCCCGTCGAGCGCCACCCCGGTCTGCGCGTCGCCCAGCGCGTCGGCCCACTCGCAGCGCACGCCCCAGAACGGCTCCGCTTCGAACGCCGCGACGACCGCCTGCGTGTCCCGCGCGTGCCCCGTCTTCACCAGGGCGTGCGCGGCCAGGATGCGTCCGCGCACGTCATCGGCCTGCACCAGCTGCGCCTGCAAGGCGGGCGCGCCGGGCTCCCACTCGAGCTCGAACAGGGCCGTGAACGCCGGGTCGATGCGCACGCGCGTGGCCGGCGCGTCGAGCGGCAGCAGCAACACGTGGCGCGCCTCCTCGATGGCCAGCGTGACCGTGAACGTGCGCTCGGCGGTGGTGATCTCCACGGGCAGCGCGAACGCGAAGAGTGGGATGCCCAGCTTCTCGTCCCGCTGGCCCTGCGTGACCGTGATGCGCGTCTCGTGCCGCGCGTCGTCGTGTGCCACCTCCACCTTCAGCTTCGGGTGACCCGGCGCGCGCAGCCACTGGTCGAAGAAGCGCCCCAGCGAGCGCCCCGAGTGCTCCTCCAGCACGCGCCGGAAGTCGTCGGTCTCGACCGTCTTGCCCTTGTAGCGCGCGAGGTAGTCCCGCACCGCGCCGAAGAACGTGTCGTCTCCCAGCAGGCAGCGCAGCATGTGCAGGCGCAGTCCGCCGCCCGGGTAGAGGTGCATGTCGTAGAGGTCGAACGACGAGTCGTAGGTGCGCGTCACGATGGGCCGCGCGTAGCGCTCGCTCACCTCGCCGAAGTAGGCCTTCTGGCAGCGGTAGAGGTCGTACTCGAGCGCCGCGCGCCCGTGCCGGTGCTCCCACCAACACGTCTCCATGTACGTGGCCCAGCTCTCCTTGAGCCACGCGTGACTGTGGTCGCGCACCACCACGTCATCGCCGAACCAGGAGTGCGCCATCTCGTGCACGTTGATGATGTCCACCAGCAGCGCTTCTTCCGTGGCCAGCGCCTCGTCCAGCAGGAAGCGGTCGTCCCACGACACCAGCGAGATGTTCTCCATGGCGCCGCCGATGCCCTCGGCCGCGAACTGGAAGTACTTGGGGAACGGGTAGGGGCCCAGCACGGTCTGCATCCACGTCAGCATCTCGCTGGTGCGGCCGAAGCTGCGCGTGAGCATGGCGGCGTCGAAGGGCGCAGCGGCGAACGCGGCCACGGGGATCTCTCCCACGGGCTCGCCGTCGGCGCGCACGAATTCGCCCACGGCAAAGCAGGCCAGGTAGCTGGGGCACAGCGTCTCCAGCTCGTAGCGCGTGGTCTTGGTGCCGTCGTCATGAGGCGCGTCGCCCGCGTGGGCCCCGTTGGCCAGCGCGGTGAAGCCGGCCGGGACGCGCAGCCGCCAAGTGAGCGAGGTGCGCACGGCGGGCAGGTCCACACAGGCCAGCCAATGACGCGCGCGCTCCGTCTCGTGGTCGGTCACGGCGTAGCGCGCCGCGTTGGGCCGGTGCGGCACGGGCCCGGAGAAGAGCACGCCGCTCGCCGGCGACTCCACACGGTAGCGCACCGTGACCACGCGCTCTTCGTCGCGCTTTAGCGGGGGGTCGAACACCAGCGCGATGCGCTGACCGTCGTAGCGATGCCGCGCGCCAGTGACCACGAGGTCCAGGAAGCCGATGCCGTTCAGCGTGAGCTCCGCCGCGCCCTCCACCTGGGCCCGCACGCGGGTGGCCACGCTCACGTCCAGCGCCCGCACGTCCACGTGGACGTGCACTGAGATGTCCAGGTGCTGCGGCACGAGGCGCAGGTCGGGCGGGTAGTGGGCCGTGGCGTTGGCCGAAGCGAATTCCGCGCCGTGCGCGAGCCCGCCGCGCCGGTGCGCGCAGCATGCGTGGTGGTCGTTCATGGAGCGGCAGTCTGGCACGGGGACACGTCGAAGTTCACCACCGTCTGACACCAGCCGCGCTGCGCGCCGGGCTCCTGGCTGCACGTCTCGCTCACGCCCGCGCCATCGAAGCGTCCGCTGAAGACAGCGGTCTCGCCGCAGTTGCGCACGGTCACCGTGTAGTCCACCGGTGCCACCCCGAGGCAGTTGCGGTAGTGCGCCACGCGCACCTGATAGGTGCCGGCGGGGGCCTGCCCTGCGCTCCAGAAGATGTGCTCGGCGTTGACGCCCATCTGGTTGCCGCAGGCTGCGTTGGCGTCCAGGTCCAGGTGTCCGCCCGATGGAGACGTGGTGTTGCCGTAGTAGATCATCGTGCCCGTGCCCTCCACCACGTAGAGGTCGAGATCGGTGGCCGTGGACATGGAGAGCGTCACCTCCACGTCGCCCGTGCCCAGCGTCATCACCCGCACGGTGCGCGGCGCGGCGTCCGAGATGCGACCGCTCTCGTCCACCGAGGCCACGCGCATCACCACGTCCAGGTACGGCTTGTCGGTGAGCGGCGCGCCGCCTGGCCCGATGGGGGCGTCGATACCGAAGCGGAACGCCGCCGCGTCGATGCCGGTCACGCGCACCTGGCCGAGCTCGCTGTCCACCACGGCAGGCAGCCAGAAGTGTCCGGGGTAGCCGTCGAACGAGACGATCAGCGCCTGCACGCCGCCCTCGCTCCCCTCGCCGGGCCCCGCCACGATGGACAGCTCCGAGGGCGATCCCGGGATGACGGTCAGCGGCTGGGCCAGCACACCCTCGATGCGCAGCGATGGCGCCGACGGCCCAGTGGGCGCTGGCATGTTGGCCGCCCTCAGCTCGGCCCCGGGGACGATCCACGGGGTCTCCACGGTGCGACCCTGGCGCTGATCGTTGGTCAGGCGGCCCTGGTTGGTGAGCCCGCTGGGAAGCAGGCCCTGCACGGTGACGTACGGTCCCGGCCGGTAGCGCGGACGCATGGCGGCCTGCGCGGGGTCGCCGGTGCCCGCGAGGCCCGGGGGCGGCGGTGGCGGCGGTGGTGGCGGCGGCACCGGGGCGCCCAGGGGGTGGTCGGGGTCTTCATCGCCGGTCGCGGTCGGGTCTTCTGCAGAGCCCGTGAAGCCGCTCGCGAAGTGCCACGCCAGGCCCCCTCCGAGGCACAGCAAGACGACCAGCACGGTGGGGCATCCGACGAGGATGGCCAGGTTCCGCCCCGAGGACGGGTCCTCCAGGTGGCTGGGAGCCTCCGCCAGCAGCGCCTCTTCTTCTTCGCGCCCCAACCGGGCCCCGCGCCGGCGCCGTCGCGCTTCGGTGTCTTCGCTGCCCTCGCCAGGCTTGTCGCGGTCGCCTCTCACGCGGGTCCTCGGGGGGTCTCACCCGGCGCTCCGGTGAGGCGTGCCAGCACCATCAGCGGCAGCATGACCAGCTTCTTCTCGCGGTTCACGCACACCAGCTGCACCTTGCCTTCCACCAAGCGTTTGCCATCGGTGCGCCGGTGGACGTCCTGATGGAAGACCAGCCGGTAGTCCGACTCGCGCTCCACGCGCGTGTGGATCTCGAGGGCGTCTCCGAAGACCGCGCCTTCGCGGAACGTCATCTCGGCCTTGTAGACCACGAAGCCCACGCCCTCGGTCTCCCACAGGCCCACCAGCTCGGACACACCCAGGAAGTGCTCGCGCGCGCGCTCGAAATACTTCAAGTAGTTGGCGTGATAGACGACCCCGGAATGATCCGTGTCCTCGTAGTAGACCTGAACCGCGTGGACGTGCGGGGCTTGCACCATCGGGCGGATATATCAGGCGCGACGGACAACCGCATCTCGTGTGCGCGAGGGCCGGCACGGATGCCGCGCCAGGTGGCCTTGGTGGTCGCGCTCGCCCTCGGGCTCTTCGGCTGCGGTGACCCGCCCCCCCCCGCGGCCGATCCTCTCGCGGACCCGCAGACCCCGCGCCCGCAGGAGGCCACGCCGCCGTCCCTGACCGCCCGGCCCAGCACGCCTCCGGACAGCGCGTGCCGAGTCACGCCGCTCGCCACGATCGTGGCCCCCGAGCGCGTGCAGCGCCTGACGCTCCTCACGGGCGCGGCCCAGCCAGCGCCTGGCACCGAGGGGCTCTCGCTCTTGGTCGAGACCGCCACCACCGAGCTGGTCCGGCTGACCCCGGAGTTCGGCGTGCGCACCCGGCGGCCCCTCGAAGTGCGCATCGAAGCGGCGGTCAGCACGGGCGCTGGCATCGTCGCGCTGGTGGCCGGCCCTGCGGGTCCCACAGGGGCCGCGCAGTACCGCGTGCTGCAGCTGGGCGAGACCGCGGCCAGCGACACGGAGCTCCAGCTTCCGGTTCCGGTGCACGCGGTCGGCGCCTTTCGCCGCAACACCGCTGCCGGCCAGGTGGTCTTCACCTGGACCGATGGCCGCCAGCCGCCGCTGGCCCTCCGCCTGCTCACGTCGCCGGGTCAGGCCCCGCGCTTCGACGCGGCCTATGCACTCAGCCCCGAGGTGGATCTCGACGACGCGCGCGCGGTGCAGCTGCTGCGGGTCGCCCTCGACGACACGTCGTTCGCCGCCATCGTGCGCGAGGGCGCCGCCGAGGGTGCCGACAGCCAGGTGTGGCTCGCGCGGCCCAGCGGCCCCGTGCCGGTGCCTGCCCTCGAGGACGTGGCCGACATCGAGTCGCTCGCCATCGTGGGCGATCAGGTGTGGGCCATCGCCACCCTCGAGTTCTCGCGCCCGCTGCTGTTCCGCATCCTGCCCACTGGCCAGCTGGATGGGCCCCCCGAGGAACTCGCGCGCGACGCCACGCTGCCCGCGCCGCTGCCGAGTGGAGACCCCGCGCGCCTCTTGGTAGAGGGCGACCGGCTGCTCCTGCGGCGGCGCAACGCCATGGGTGACCCGCTCCTCCCCGACGCCGTGGTCGCCACGCGCACCAGCGCCACGCTGCCCGCCGACGTGCTGCGGGACGGGGCGCGCTACGTGGTGGTGTATCAAGACCGTGACGAAGCGGGCGGCTCGTGGCCCATTCGCTTCGCCTCACTAGACTGCGCCCAGCCATGACCTCTGCACCCCTCACCGCCCGTCGTCAGCGCACCGCCTACCTGGGCCAGCGGCCCTATGCGTTTGCCCACCGTGGTGGGTCGAAGCGCTGGCCCGAGAACACCCTCCTGGCCTTTCGCAACGCGCTCGAGCTGGGCTACACGCACATCGAGACGGACCTCCACCTCACGCGCGATGGCCACATCGTGTGCTTCCACGACGCCGGGCTCGAGCGCACCACCAACGGGGTGGGCCTCGTGAGGGACCGCACCCTGGCCGAGCTGCGCGAGCTGGACGCAGGCTTTCGCTTCACCGCCGACGGCGGCCGCACCTTTCCGTTTCGCGGGCAGGGCTGCACGGTGCCCACGTTGGCGGAGGCGCTGGCGCTGCACCCCAGCCTGTGCCTCAACCTCGAGATGAAGCAGCGCGAGCCCGACATGGTGGAGACGCTGGCGCACTTCATCGCCGAGCATGGTGTGGCGCAGCGCGTGCTGGTGGCCTCCGCGCAAGACGAGCTGACGGCGCGCTTCCGTCGCCTGCGCCAGGAGCGCGGCATGGTGGTGCCCACGTCGCCGGGTGTGCGCGGCATCCTCGCCTTCTGGCTGAGCGTGCGCTTCGGCGTCAACCGCTTCGCGCGCTTCGACTTCGACGCGCTGCAAGTGCCCGTGACCCAGGGCCCGCTGCGCGTGGTGGACCGTCGCTTCGTCGAGGCGGCGCACGCCCACGGCATCCACGTGCACGTGTGGACCATCGACGACCCGGACGAGATGCGCCGGCTCTACGCGCTGGGCGTGGACGCGGTCATGACCGACCACCCCGAGGTGCTCATGGAGGTGCTGCGGGAGGTGCGCGCTAGCTCCGGTTCCGGCGCCTGACCCCCAGCGCCAGCGCCAGCACCAGGCCCGCCCAGAGTCCCGCGCGCGGCGTGTGCTGGGCCTCCACGCGGCACGAGCAGCCACCGCGCCCCCGAGGCGTCGTGCCCGCGTCGCCCAGGCCTGCGTCCATCCCGGCGTCCATCGGGAGCGGCCCCGCGTCCATGCGCAGGTCGTCCGGGAAGCTGGTGGGGTCGAGCGGGTCGGTCCCGCGGTCGCGCTCGTCTCCGTCCAGCGCGAAGTCGCCGTCGCGGTCCACCCCCGCGCGGTAGCCCGTGCGGGGCGGCATGCAGGTGAAGGTGACCACCTCGTCGGCGGTGAGGTCCAGCACGGCCGTGTGGGTCAGCTGCTCGCCCAGCCGGTCGCTCTGCCAGGCCCCGAGGCCCGGGTCCCACACGAAGCCGCGCTCTTCGCCCGTGCTCAGCACCACGCCGGCGATCAGGTCGCACTCGCGGACCACGCCGCCGGGCTGCACCTGCATGGCGTCCGCGCGCGCGCGCAGTATTGCCAGGCGGTCCGTGGCTTCCATGCTGGCGTCGGGCCCCACGGTGACCTGCTGGCCGACCACCGGCGCGAGGTCGCTGTCGAACTCCAACATCAGGTCCACCACGTCGTTGCGCTCGCCCGTGTTCATGAAGTTGAACACCGACGCGTGGAAGAAGTGGTCCGCCGTGTCGATGGACCCATCGTGCAGGTAGCCGAAGCCGCGCACCTGCGGCCCCGTGGCGGTGGCGTTGATGGCGCTCAGGAACGGGACGCTGGGCATCCCGAACATGCCCACCTTCTGGTAGATGTTGCGCAGGTGCGCGACCTTGAACTCCTGGGTCTCGTTCTCGAACGTGGTGCGTCCGTCGCTCCCGAAGAAGCCTCGCGCGCGGTCGTAGGTGTGGCACCCGTTGCAGGTGGCCACGGCGTCCACGTTGCGCGTCATGAAGGTGGTCAGTCCGCGGGCGGCCGAGGCGCTGAGCGTGTTGTCGAGGGCGCGCGTCGGGTTGGGCGGATAGGTCAGCGCCAGCGCGAAGTCGGCGAAGGCCTGCATGTCGGCGTCGCTCAGCGGGCCCTCGTCTCGCCCCACCAGCGCCTCGAAGGCAGGGTTGAACGCACGGAACGCCGCGTGCTCGTCGTAGGCCGCGTCACGAGCCGACGGCGTGGCGCCGGACCGATCCCCGCGCCAGTGCATGGGCCCGCCGTTGGCCATCCCGCGCAGCGACTGCGTGGTCATGGGCCCCTTCAGCGGGTGGAACGGCACGTTGACACCGAGCGGCCCGGCGGGGTTGTAGCTCGCCAGCACGTCGCCGTCCGGGTCGCCGAGGTCCCACGCTAGATCGTCCAGGTCGCCGAAGACGTGGCAGCTCCCGCACGACGCCTCGCCGTTGCTCGAGGTGAGCTGCGCGTCGTACAGGAAGCGACGCCCGTTTCGCACCGCCAGCGGCTCGGGGTTGTGCAGCGTGAGGTGGCTGGTCTCCACGCCGGTCCCGAGGTTCAGCGTGGACACGCCGTTGTCGAAGCGCGTGGTCACGAAGGCCCGCGTGCCCGCCGCGTCCAGCACCACGAAGGTGGGGCCGCCTCCGCTCACTGCGATGCGGTCGCCCAGCGTGGGGCTGAAGGTGCCGGCCTCGAGCGTGGCCACGTCGATTACCGCGACCGCGCTGGACCCGAAGGCGGCCACGTAGAGCGTGTCACCCGACGCCGAGAACGCCGCTCCCATGGGCGTGGCGAAGGAGCGCTCTGCCACGCCGGCCGGCATGGGCATCATGGTGTACGGGATGTGCGGGTTGAGGTGGTGCGGCGCCACGCTTCCTCCATCGATGACCGTGACGCGCGCCTCGTGCAGGTGCCCGCGCACGCTGGCCGGCACACCGGCGGGCTTCAGGTCGTTCTCGCGCACGAACGTGCCCGGGCCCTCGAAGCGCACTTCGTTGCGGGCCTCGGTGTTGGTCACGAAGACGCGCCCCGTGGTGGGGTGCACCGCCATGTTGAACAGGATGGTGCCCACGCCGGCCACCTGCCGCGTCACGGCCACTGCGCCTTCGCTAGCGTCGGCGTCCAGCGCGAACACGTCGAAGTCGGGCAGCTCGAAGCGCACGGCGGGGTTCCAGTTGCGCAGAAGCTCGTCGCGCCACTGGCCGCTGCCTTCGTCGTAGCGGACCACCAGCCCCACCTCGGGCCCCGACGTGCCCTGGTGGTTGCTGCGCGGCGCAGGGAGGCCGCCCGGATAGGTCACTCCGGCCACCGAGCAGGTGCCCACCGTGGCCCCATCGCAGACCGCTCCCTCGGACACCACGGTGGTGCGGTTCCCCGAGCGGAACACCGCGGCGTACACCTCGCTGCCATCGGGGCTCACGGCCAGCGCGCGTGGACGGTCGCCGAAGAGCGTCACGATCTGCTGCGGTTCGCTCGTCACCGTGCCCGCGTCACGCGCGTCGAAGACCCACACGTCGGCGCGTCCGATGCCTTCGGTGCGTGGCTCCCCGGCCGGGTAGGGCGAGTGCTGGCCGCGGTGCGCGGTGGTCAGGAAGGCCCGCTCGGCGCCGGGGTCCCAGCGAAGACCACGTCGCGCGGCTCATCCCCCACCCACAGCGTGTGGCCCACGTGCAGCGCGCCCCCCTCGTTCACCAGGAGGCTCACGCTGTCCGAGAGGTGATTCACCACCCAGATGCGACCGTCGGGCCCCACGTTCACGGCCACGGGCTCGAGCCCCACCCGCACCGAGGCTTGGTGGGCGAGGCCCGCAGGCGAGATCCCGAACACCTCGAGGCGGGCATCGGGCGTGTTCACCACGTACAGCTGCGTCCCATCCGGCGAGAGCGCCATCGGGCGGACGGGGTCCGACTCGAACAGCCGGTACTCGCGCTGCGCGTGCGCCTTCATGGAGAGCGCGAGAGAGGGCAGCGAGCACAACAGAACGAGGGCGAGTCCCCAACGACGATGCATCCCCACAGCATGCCTGGTGGACCGCCCTCTCCGAAAGTCCCTGCGTGAGGGCTGGCAGCTCCCGGGGCTGGCGGTTCCGGGGGCCGGGCCGTATGTTGCCTGGACCATGACCCTGCCTCTGCCCGAGGGCGTCACCTACGCCGATCCCCGCCTGACCCTGACGCCCAAGGCCGTCGAGATGGCCAAGGCCAAGCTGCTGGACGCGGGCGAGCCCGTCTATGGGCTGCGGCTCGGGGTCAAGGGGGGTGGCTGCGCGGGCTACAGCTACGTCATCGACTACGCCACCAAGATCCGCGCCGACAAAGACCTCGTCTATCACTTCGACGGGCTGCACGTGGTGGTGGACCAGAAGAGCATCGAGGTGCTCAAGGGCTCCACGCTCGACTGGGAGCGGCGCCTGATGGGCTACGGTTTCAAGTGGATCAACCCCAACGCCAAGAACGACTGCGGCTGCGGCGAGTCCTTCGACGTGGCGTGAGCGCCGCTCAGGGCGTGCGCCAGCGCTGCCCGGCCGCGTAGACCACGTTGAAGGGGCGCGCCTGCACGAACACGAAGCGCCGGTCGCGCGTGAGCAGGAACTCCACGTCCATGGCGTTGGCCATGCCGGCGTGGCGAGGCGCCATGTTGTTGTGGATGCGCATGAGCTGGTGCGTGAGCGCCATGACCTCGGCCTCGCTCAGGATGGGCGCGCCGCCGGTCATGGAGCTGCGGCTCAGCAGCTCGGGCTCGAGCTCCTCGGCCCAGTGGTAGACCAAGAACTGCTCCGGCAGCTCGTTGCCCTGCGCGCCCGTCACGGTGGCGCCGGTCACCTGCGTGTTGATGAACACGCCCGGGCGCGCTTCATCATAGGGGTTGCGCGTGATGGCCACGCCGTTGGCCACCACGTTGGCCACGAAGGGCTGCACCAGCACGGCCATGGCCACCGCGTCGTGCGCGATGCGGAACCAGTCGCGCTCTTCGTAAGCGCGCTGCAGCCACACGCTGGCCCACACGCGGCGGAGAGCGTTGGCCACCACCTCCGGGCTGGCGTCGCCCGGGACGACGATGCTCTCGTAGAGACCCGCCCCGTTGAAGCCCGCCAAGTCCTCCGCGTTGGTGCTGCTGCGGAAGATGTAGCGCTCGCTCCGGCCCAAGCGCGTGAGCTGCGCGCGCACCTGCGTGAGCAGCCGCGGGTCCACGGGGGCAGCCGCCATGGCCTCGCGCAGGGCGGCCAGCTGGCGTGCGCGCTCGCTCGCGTCCGTCCGGAACGGCTCCGCTTGCAGCATGGCGCGCAGCTGCGTTGGCCTGCGCACGCGGGCCAGGTGCGCGGCGTACTCGGCGAAGGGCACCACGAAGCCCGGCGGGACCCCCAGGCCTCCGAGAGCACACAGCTCGCTCAGCTGGGCCGCCTTCGCGCCCGCGTACTCGGCCTCGCACCCGCACACGGGCCGGATGGTGCGCAGCTGGGTGTTGGCCGTGGGGCGGAATGGTTGCGACGGCCGCGCTGCGGCCCAAGCCGCCTCCGCATCCGACCGGTTGGCCTCGCGCAGCGTGTACTCCTGCGCGCCCACGCTCAGCCGCACGATGCGCCCCTCGAGCGCCTGCACCTCCGGCAAGTCGGCCGCCCCGCGCAGCGCCATGTCCGGGGTGTTCCGGTTGCGGCTGAGCACCGCCACGTGGGCCAGCGGCGCCTGCAGCTGGCTGGTCACCAGCGCCGACACCGGGGGCATCTCCTCCGGCACCGTCTCGGTCACCAGGATCTCGTTCGGCCGCACGCTCGAGGGGTCGAGCTCCCCACGCACGATGCGCAGCACGCCGAACGCCACCCCCAGCACCAGCGGCTGGTAGCGCACCGAGGCGTTCACCGCGTCGGCCGGCAGCACCGGCACCCGGTTGCCCAGCCCGGCGATGCTGCGCTCGTGCAGCGGCGAGATCGGCCGAAAGCGCAGCTGGTCGCCGAAGTAGACCCGCCCTCGCACCAACGCGAACACCTTGGCGATGCGCTCCCCGGACATGGTGTCACCGGCCACCAGCTCGAGCGTGAAGTGGTCGCCGTCCTGGTAGTGCATGAGCGACCCCAGCAGGAAGCGCCGGTCGTCGCGCCGGTACTCGCTGATGTTGAAGCGGCCGTGGTCCGCGCGCGGGTCGATGAAGTGCTGCACGAAGGCGAAGTGCAGGTCCCAGCGCTCCGACTGGAGGAAGTACACCCGGTCGTCGGCCTCCATGTCGATCACGAACTTCACCGTCTCGGTGTGCGCCACCACGTGCGACTCGGGCCGCGTGGCCAGCCGCGCCCAGTCGCCGCTGGAGTCGATGCGGGGGAGGAAGTCGATGGGCTGGTCGTCCTCCCCACCCGACTCCGGTTCGGTTCCATCGACCGTCGCCACGCCCGGATCGGTCACGCCGGGCAGCGTGAGGGGGGCCGTACGCCGCAGGCAGGCCAGCGTCCCGATGGTGGCCACCACCGACACCAGCGAACCGAGCAACGCCCATCTCGACCGCGACCGCACGACGGCAAGATAGCAGGCCGCGGTTCCCCGGCGGTGGGATCCGCGCCCACGCCCGCATTGACCACCCCCCCGCTTCATGGGTACATGCGGGCCAAATGTCGGCGCCCCCCAAAGCCTCGGCCGCTCTAGCTGCCCCTAGCTACGGACATGTGACCCGGACCATGCGGCCTTCGAACCCCCACGATCCCGAGTACGGACTGCTTCCGATCTACGCCCCGGGCCTGGCGGAGGTGAAGGCCGCTTTCAAGCGCCACATGCGCCTGCGCCGGCTGCCCACCTGGGCGCTGTTCTCGTCCATCTACGCCACCGTCGCTTCTGGGATGAAGGCGGCTACCGCGCTCGACGACAAGCTGCACCCCGGCTGGCGTGACCAGCCCATCCGTGAGCCCGTGTTCATCATCGGCAACGCGCGCAGCGGCACCACCATGCTGCACCGCCTGATGACCATCGACGAAGAGACCTTCAGCGGCATGAAGCTCTATCAGAGCTCGCTGAACAACGTCTCCGTGCAGCGCGGCCTGCAGGCCCTCGGCCGGCTGGACGACAAGCTGCCCCTGCACCCCATGCAGGCCGCCATCGACCAGGTGAACGCGCTCATGTTCACGGGCTGGGACGGCATCCACAAGCTGGGCATCGACCAGCACGAGGAGGACGAGGCCACCTGGGCGCTCGGGATGACCTCCATCACGGTCAACCTGCTGGTCCCGTACACCGAAGAGCTCAACAGCATGCGCTTCTTCGATCGCATGGACCCGGAGTTCCGCGCGCGGTTCATGGACTTCTACGAGGCGAGCATCAAGCGTCACCTCTTCGCCACCGCCCCGGACAAGCGCTTCATCAACAAGAACGTCTTCTTCACCCCGCGCGTGCGCTCGGTGGTGGAGCGCATGCCCGACGCGCGCTTCCTGTACCTGGTGCGCGACCCGGCCGAGGCGCTGCCTTCGTTCCTGAGCATGTGGTGGGAGAAGTGGGTCTCGCACACGCCCGAGATCCAGAAGGACGGCCCCGAGGCCCAGCAGCTGGTGCAGCTGGCGTACGACTACTACGACTACGCCCTCGGCCTGCTGGACGACCTGGGTCCCAACCAGATCCTGGTGGTGCGCTACGACGAGCTCACCCAGGACCCGGACGAAGAGGTCCACCGCATCTACGACTGGCTGGGCATCGAGATGTCCCCGTCGTTCAAGCAGGACCTCTACGACTTCACGCACGCCCAGCGCTGCTACGAGAGCGCCCACGAGTACACGCTCGAAGACTTCGGGCTCACCCGTGACGAGGTCTACGCAGGCGCCAAGCGCTTCTGCGAGCGCTTCGGTTTCAAGCGCTGAGCACGGCGCGGGTTGCCACGTGGGTCAAGGCGCGGCGCACCAGCCGGCTGCCGACCCGTCCATGCCGGCATTGCACAGGTCTTCGCGGGCGTTGCCGTAGGCCGCGTCGATGAAGGCGTGCAGGGACGCCGAGTCCAGGCACGTCGCCAGGTACATGCGGCCCCACGCCACGGCGGCGATGGGCTGGTCCAGGTCCGGGTCGGGCACCAGGATCATGCGGTTGCGGGTGGCCTGGCCGGCGCAGCGCGGGTCGTCCGGGCGCTCGTCCAGGATCGCGCGCAGCTCGTCGGCCAGCGTGCAGCTGGCCTCGTCTTCGCAGCGGTACGCCACCACCACGGCCCCGTGCTCCATGGCGTGCAGCAGGAAGCCCCACGGCACCGGCGCCTCGTACTCCTGGTAGGCCGCCCAGATGGGGTAGTGGTCGCCGCCCACGGGCGGGTAGCTGGTGTGCGTGAGCTCGGAGCACACGAACTCGTGGTTGAACGAGGTGACCGTCTCGCGCGCCGTGTACACGCTGCACGTCTCGAAGGGCGCGATGGGCGGCGCGTCGGGGTGCGTGGTGACCTCGTCGAAGCGAGTGGGGGTGCCCTCCGGACTGGTGCAGGCCGCGAGAAGCAGCAGCGAGAGGTACAAGGGCCGCGGGGGGGTCAACATGCGGGGGAGCCTAGCGCGGGACCAGGCAGCTGCCCGCAAAGTCGCGCAGGCCGTTGGCGTGCGGGACCACTTCGGTGAAGTGCGGCGCCACGTGGTAGCGCAGCAAGTCCAGCGCCAGCACGTCGGCGTACATGGCCGCGCCCAGCCAGATCATCACGGTGGCCGCGCTCGGGTTGTCGCCGGGGCGCTCGTCGATGTTCATCCACATGGGCAGCGCGAACACGAACGCGGTGCCGTAGCTGAACGTCCCGAAGGTCAGCACCAGGCCCAGGTCGTCGTAGCAGAACAGCGTGGCGATGAACGGGTTGGCGTTCATGGCGGTCTCGAGGAAGGCCATGGCCATGGGCGCGGCGATCCACGCGAGCGCGCCCAGCGGGCCGGTGCCGAAGCGCTGCCGCAGGAAGCGGAACGAGATGCAGCACAGCGTGGCGTAGGTGCTGAAGTAGGCCACGCTCACGAAGTACAAGAACACCGGGTTGTTCTGGATGTTGATGTGCGTGTTGAACCCGTAGTGCATGTGCAGTACGTCGTAGAAGTACGGCGTCTGGCTGTAGTTCAGCGCGAACGCGAGCCCGGTCACGCTCACCCCGTACTTCACGCTGGTGGTCTGCAGCAGCGGCCGCGCGCGCTCTTCGGGCGGGCGCATGAGCACGGGCGGCACGATGGCGCCCAGCATCAGCACCACGCCGTAGATCATGCACTCGAGGTCGCCCCAGGTGTCGGCCAGGCCGCCCACCATCACCACGGCGCTGATGGCCCCCCACACGGGCGTGTACATCAGCCAATAGCGCTCGACGGCGCGCTTACCCGGGTGTTCCGCGAGGAGACTCATCGCGCGGAACATAGAACGGCAATTTCACGCGAGTCAACCCGGCGGGTCGCGGCGCACCGGAGGCGGCAGATCCTCGATGGGGACCTCCTCCGAGACCGTGCTCTTGCGGGCGTGGTGGTCGGCTGCCGCGGCCATGTCGCGCAGGCTGGTCAGCCCGCTGCGCACCAGGCTGCCGTCCAGCTCGGGCAGCTTCGGGTAGGGCGGCGCGTCCTCGCCGCGGCGGATGAGCTCGAGCGCCGTGGGGCCCCACATGATCAGCACGTTGGCGGTCAGCACCAGGTGGCTCGCGCTCATGACCCAGTAACGGGACGCGGGCAGGAACGCCACGGTGAACAGCGCCACGAAGTAGCCCAGCGTGGACACCCAGAAGCGCTGCTCCACCAGGAGCGAGATCATCCCCGTGATGGCGAACCACAGGAAGAAGTTCAGCACCATGGTGGTCTCGACAGGCACCTGCATGACGCCGCAGACCAGGTTCATGACCATCTGCGACATCATGGTGAACATGACCGTGGCCATGAGCTGACGGTTGAGCTTGGTCTTGGTCATGGAGTCGCGCGCCCACCACGCGAAGCCGATGCCCACCAGCAGGAACGCGCCCGTGGAGTAGATCAGCCCGAGGTGCGTCTCGCGCGAGAGCCCCGTCAGGTTGGGCAGCCAGCGGTTCAGCGCCAGCGGGCTCAGGGTCCAGCTCACGCCCATGATCAAGCCCAGCAGCACGCGCGTGCGGGCGCCCGTGGCGGAGCCGTTGTCGCGCACGATCTCGCTCACGCGGCGGGCCTCGGCCACCTTGTGCAGCTGCGCCTCCTCCACGCGCTGGCGCAGCTCGGCGGGTGGCTGCTCGAGCCCGCTCAGCAGCGTGGCCGCGGCCTTCGCGTCGCCCAGGCGCAGCTCGTACTCCACCATGGCGGCGGTGGCGCGCCGAATGCCTTCGATGGCGGCGCCGTTGTCGGGCCACTCCTTGAGGGACTCGCGGAAGGCGAAGCGGCACTCCGCGAACATGTTGTGCAGGTGCAGGTGGCGCTCGTCGTCGCCGTCGTCGGCGCCGGGGCGCTCCAGCTCGCGCAGCATCTCGCGCAAGCGGCCGGCAGCCTGACGCGCCAGCTGCCGCGAGCCGCGGTGCCGCAGGAAGCTCTCGAGCGCCAGCTTGAACTGCAGCGCCGACTCGAAGCGCGCCTTCGGGTCCGCGTCCATGGCCCGCCGGCAGATGCGCCCCAGCTCGTGCGGCACGCCGTCTGGGATGGGCGGTGGCGACGAGATGATGCTGGCGATGATGTCCGGCAGCTTCTTGCCGCTGTGCGGCACCGTGCCGGCCAGCATCTCGAAGAGCATGGCGCCCAGCAGGTACACGTCGGTGCGCTCGCTGAGCATGCTCTTCTCACCGCCCAGCATCTCGGGCGCCATGTAGCAAGGCGTGCCCGCCATCTGCGTGGCGTGCCGCGCGAGCGGGATGCGGCCGGTGTGCTCGATGCGCATGCTCACGGCGATGCCCCAGTCCACCACGTAGACCTCGCCCAGCTCCCCGATCATGATGTTCTCGGGCTTGAGGTCGCGGTGGATGATGCCGCGCGTGTGCGCGAAGTGGACCGCGTCGCACACCTGCATGAGCACGCGCAGGTTCCACTCGAGCAGGTCGCTGTTGTTGAAGCGCTCGCGCACCGTCTCGGGGTCGTCCATGAGGTGACCCCACTGGGTCCCCTCGATGCGCATGAGCAGGATGAGCGGCGTGCCCGACTCGTCCACCGTGATGTCGTACACGGGGATGATGTTGGGGTGCTCCATGTAGCCCGTGACCCAGGCCTCCTGCAGCAGCTTGATGGTGTTGGCCTCGGTGGTGGCCTCACGCTTGAGGCGCTTCACGGCCACCTTGCGGCCCATGGACACCTGGTCGGCCAGCAGCACCTCGCCCATGCCGCCCTGACCCAGCAGGTCCCCCACGTGCACGCTGCGCCCGCGCACGCCAGCAGGCGTGATGGACTGCAGCAGCTCGAGCGCGCGCTTGGCGGCCTCGTCCGGCAGCAGCGCCGGCTCGATGGTCCGCGAGGGCGCCCGCTGGATGGTGTCGGCGTCGACCGCGAGCGTCCGGAGGACGTTGTCGAGGGAAAGCTGCGCGGCGTCGCTCATGGGGTGTTGCTTCATGTGGGGTCGCTGACGCGGCCAGGGGAAGCCGTCATCCTGCGCCATCCTGCACCAGGTTGAAACTATGGGCGGAATTCTGCGACGGGAGCGGTGCGGTCGCCCCGGAGCCCGGTGCTAGCCGCCGATCAGGCTCATCCCAACGTGGGTGTGCTCCGACTCGCTGGCGTTCAGGAACCCGTGACCCTCGCCCTTTTTACCCAGCGCGGTCTCGAGCGCCCAGGCCACGTCGGCGTCCGTGCCGCCGGCCCGCAGGATGTCCCGCAGGCTGAGCGCGCTGCGCGACGCCAGGCAGCTGCGCAGGTCGCCGCGCGCCGTGAGGCGGATGCGGTTGCAGGAGTCGCAGAAGGTGCTGCTCAGCGGGGTGATGAAGCCCACCTGCTTCTGCTCGTCCCCGCGTGCGTGCGCGTAGCGGGCCGGGCCCTGATCAGCCGCAGCCGGTGCGGTGTCGCTGCCCGCATGCACCAGGAGGTCGCCCAGCGCCTGCTCCACGTCTGCGCGCGTCATGCCCATGCCGAGGGGCAGCTTGGCGCCCTCGCCCAGCGGCATGAGCTCGATGAAGCGTGGGGTAGCCCCCAGCGACCAAGCGAAGCGCACCAGGGCCTCGAGCTCGCGATCGTTCATGCCGCGCATGGCCACGGTGTTGGTCTTGAGCCGCAGGCCGGCCTCGCGCGCCGCGTGCAGCCCCGCCAGCACCGCGGGCAGCGAGCCGCCGCGCGTGATCTCGGCAAAGCGCGCCTCGTCCAGCGAGTCGATGGACACGTTCACGCCGCGCAGCCCGGCCTCGCGCAGGGGCGCCGCCAGCTCGGCCAAGCGGCCGGCGTTGGTGGTCATGACCAGCTCCACCTTCGGGGCCAGCCTGTGGGTGAGGGCCACCAGCCGCACGATGTCCTTGCGCACCAGCGGCTCGCCGCCGGTGAAGCGGACGCGCGTGACCCCCATGGCGGCGAGCACCTGCACCAGCCGCGCGACCTCCTCGAAGGTCATCAGCTCTTCACGCACGGCGTGCTCGTCTTCGCCACCGGGCGGCATGCAGTACACGCACGCCATGTCGCAGCGGTCGGTCAGGCTGATGCGCGCGTAGGTGTAGCGCCGCCCGCGGCTGTCCGTGAGCGCCGGCAGACCGTTTGCGCCGAAGCCCGCCGGCGTGGGCGGCACGACCGCGAGCGCGTCGTAGGTCGCCATGCGGCTGCTGACCACGGGGAGGCGCTTCATCGGATGACTGTAGCAGCGCCCGGACTACGTCGCAGCCGCCATTCACGCCCACGTCGTCGTTGTCGTTGTCGTTGTCGTTGTCGTTTGCGGCGACGGCGACGGCGACCGGGCATCGACTCGACAAGTCCTGGGCTGGTGACCGGGAAGCCGAATGCTTCGAAGGCGACTTGGGCACCCCGGCTGAAGCCGAGGGCAGCAAACCAGGCCTGGACGACCTGAAAGTCCCGCCCGTCGGCGCGGACTACGGGCTGGTAGCAGGTTGCGCGTCCTACCCAAGGGACCCGGACCCGCATGCCGTTCCAGCCGCCTCCCTCTGGGGGTCCGGGTAACCTCGGGTAGGCTCACCCAACCTCAGCCACGCAGTCCCCGCCAGGCGGGGACTTTCAGGACGTCCGTGCCTGGTTTGCTGCCCTCGGCTTCAGCCGGGGGTGCCCAATGCCTTGACCTTCCCAGAGCCGATTCGAAGCCTCCCAGACCTTCCCTCGGTCGCCATCGACTTGTGACGAGTCGATAGCCGTCGCCGTCGCCGTCGCCGTCAAAGACCACGCCCACGTCAACGACAACGTCAACGTCGACGTCGACGGTTGGGACCTCCGGTGAGCGAGACCCGGCTCAACTCTCGAAGCTGCGCGCCGGGGTGGGCAACAGCCCCGTCCGCAGCCCCAGGTACGTGGCGGCCCACAAGAACATGGACAGCACCCACATGGGGAGGATGCCCACACAGCAGGCGACGAGGCCGAGGATGGAGAGCAGCGACGTCATGATGGCGCTCAGGATCATGGTGAAGCGTTGGCCGTCGGCGACCGCCCATGAGCGCTTGAACGCGTCCACGAGGCCCACCTCGGGGTCGATGACCGCCTCGATGCCTGCGTTGCCGATGCCCAGCATGACGTAGATCAGGATGGGCAGGAGGACCAGGAACGCGACCGCGATACCGCCGAACAGCAGGCTCTCGTCCACCCCTTGAAACAGCCCCACGCCCACGAGTGCGCCGAAGGGCGCCATCAGCCCCGCGAAGAGGGCGAGGTAGCCAAACTGCATCCCGATGAAGATGGGCGAGCGGCGCAGGCCTTGAGCCACGTGATCGCCGGTCAGGGTCTGACCTTGGAGCGCCGCCACGGAGCAACGCATGATCACCGCCATGAGCACGGCGTTCAGCACGGTGCTCACCACCTGGGACCCCGCATACGCGATGGAGCCCAGCATGGGGTCGGTCTGGTTGAGCGCCACCTGCGCGATGCCACCGACGAACGCGATGCTGTACGTGACGCCGAAGAACACCAGCGCGCCGAGGGTGGGCAGCAGCCACTGCGCCGTGTAGCGCTCCCAGGAGTACGACAGGGCCTCCATCACGTCGAAGCTCTCTCGCCTCAGCGGGAACGACCCCACGACACGCTCGCAAGCGTCGCACAGGTCGGCGCGCGAGAGGCTCTGGCACGAGGAACACATGAAGTTGCCGCAGCGCGAGCAAGTGGCGACGGAGGGGACCGCCGGGTGCACGGCGCACGCGCCCGCAGAGAAACCTTCAAGAGACATGGATGACTCCCTTCTCGTCCGCTTGTAGCCCATGGCGCGGTCGACCCGCCAGCGATTGTGGGGGCCGAAAGGAATTGCGTGCCACGCACCGCTCCGAGGCAGATAATGCGGCCCATGAACAAGCGCATTGCCCTGGTCTTCGTGCTCTCCACCCTCTTCGCCGCCTGCGGTGGGACGCAGACGTCGACCGCCGATCCCAACGCCTGTGGCGAGGACGCATGCGGGCCGGCGTTGGGCCAGCCCAACGAGCTGTGCGCCGACGGCGTCACCCAGTCGGGCCCCACGGGCGTGTGCTCGCGCAACGACTCGGGCGAGTGCGCCTGGGAAGTGCGCTCGTGCCCGGAGCCGGTCGAACAGGCCTGCGGTGGCATGGTGGCGGGTAACCCCTGCCCCGACGGCCAGTTCTGCGACTACCCGCTCGAAGCCATGTGTGGCGCGGCCGACGGGACGGGCGTCTGCCGCGCGCGCGCGGAGATGTGCCCCGCCAACCACGACCCGGTCTGTGGCTGCGACGATCAGACCTACAGCAACGCGTGCGCAGCGGCTCAGGCCGGCGTGTCGGTGGGCCGCACGGGCGAGTGCCCCCCCACCGAAGCGGCGGCGGGTGAGACCTGCGGCACGCGCGGCGCGCTGCCGTGTGCCGCGGGCCTCTTCTGCGACTTCCCGGCTACCGCGAACTGCGGCCAGACCGACGCGCCCGGCACCTGCACCGCCGTCCCGGCCGAGTGCAACGCGCGCATGCGCCGCGTGTGCGGCTGCGACGGCACCACCTACAACAACGCGTGTGCCGCCAACCTGGCCGGTGTCTCGGTGGCCAGCACGGGCGCCTGCCGCGCGCCCCGCTGACAGGGGGGCCGCCCCCGGGCGCGGGGGGGGCGGGGGGCGGGGCGGGGGGGGCCCGGGGTTTTCTTTGGCCCCCCCGGGGGGGGGGGGGGGGGGGGGGGGGGGGGCTTGGGGGCGCCGGGGGGGGGGGGGGGGGGGGGGGGGGGGGGGGGGGGGGGGGGGGGGGGGGGGGGGGGGGGGGGGCGGGGGGGGGGGGGCCCCGCGGCCGTTTGCCGGGGGGGGGGGGGGGGGGGGGGGTTGGGGGGGGGGGGGGGGGGGGGGGGGCCCGGGGGGGGGCGGGGGGGGGGGGGGGGGGGGCGGGGGGGGCCCGGGGCGGGGGGGGGGGGGGGGGGGGGGGGGGGGGGGGGGGGGCGGGGGGGGGGGGGGGGGGGGGGGGGGGGGGGGGGGGGGGGGGGGGGGGGGGGGGGGGCGGGGGGGGGGGGGGGGGGGGGGGGGGGGGGGGGGGGGGGGGGGGGGGGGGGGGGGGGGGGGGGGGGGGTCACGCCGCGAAGGCGCGCAGCATGTACGCACGCACGCGGGCGATGAGCGCGTCCACGTCGCCGTCGCCGTGGTCGATGTAGTCGGACAGCATGACCTGGTGGGCGGCGATCATGAGGCGCGCCGAGAGCACCGGGTCTTCCTTCACCATGACGCCGGCGTCCATGGCGCGCGTGAAGAACATGGCGATGACCTGGAGCCCGGTGTCGAACTGCCGCACCTGCTCCGGGCTGATGTAGCCGCGGCCGAGCGCCCATGAGTGGCCGCCCGCCAAGTGGATCTTGAGGTAGTCCAGGTTGGCGGCCATGTAGCGGATGTACGACGTGGTGCCGCTCAGGATGGCCTCGAGCGGACCGCCCGAGGCGAGATCCGCCGTGGAGATGGCCGCGTGGATGAGCTCCTCGCCGCGCTGACGATGGATGGCGTCCAGCACGTCCTGCTTGCCGGCGAAGACCTTGTAGAGCGTGCCCAGCGCGACCCCCGCCTCGGCGGCGACGGTCTGCATGCGCGAGGCCTCGTAGCCCTGCTCGGCGAACACGCGCTCGGCCGCCGTGAGGATAGCCGCCCGGTACAGCTCTGCGCGCGCCGCCCGGACCGTGCTGCCGGTGGTCGCTGCCTTTCGCGTTGCCATGGCGCGGAGACTACCAGCAGCCCGCCGGCAGACCACTTGGATTTGCGCTCGCCACCGCTTGCGCTTGCCAAAACTGAAACATGTTCTAGTATGACGATTCCACCGCAGGACGCGGCGAAGCCCCGCCGTGCGCGGACCGAACTCGGAGAGTCAGCCATGCAGAATCGCTACTACACCCCAGGCATCCCCATGGGTTGGTTCCAGGTCGAGTACACCGACCAGCTGAAGGCGGGCGACGTCAAGCCGCTCAAGTACTTCGGCAAGGACCTGGTCCTGTACCGCACGGAGAGCGGCGAAGCGGTCTTGCTGGATGCCTTCTGTCCGCACCTCGGCGCGCACCTCGGCCACGGCGGCAAGGTCAAGGGCGAGAACATCGAGTGCCCGTTCCACGCCTGGCAGTTCAGCACCGACGGCAACGTCGCGGTCGTGCCCTACGCGCAGCGCCTGCCGCGCAAGGCGTGCCTGCCCAAGTGGACCGTCAAGGAGGTGGGTGGCCTCGTCATGACCTGGTACCACCCCGAAGGCGGCGCCCCCAAGTGGGACATCCCGGACGAGATCCCGGAGTGGGGCAACGCGGCCGGCGAGCGCAACGCCATGTGGACGGACTACGAGATCCGCGAGTGGACCATCCGCACCACCAACCAGGAGATGGCCGAGAACTCGGTGGACTCGGCGCACTTCCACTACGTGCACGGCGCCACCAACATGCCGCAGTCCGAGGCCGAGGTGCGTGAGCACGTGCTGCGCGTCTTCAGCAACACCGGCATGGAGACCCCGCGTGGCCCGGTGCCCGGCTCGGTGGAGAGCCTGGCCTACGGCTTCGGCATGGCGCTGGTGCGCTTCAAGGGCATCGTGGAGACGCTCAACGTGGCGTGCACCACCCCCATCGACGCGGACAACGTGCACGTGCGCTTCGCCTTCGCGGTGAACAAGAGCGCCGGCGCCAACGTGGCCAAGGGCGTGGGCGCGGCCTTCGTGAAGGAAGTCAGCCGTCAGCTCGGCCAGGACATCCCCATCTGGGAGAACAAGATCCAGCACGAGGCGCCGCTGCTCTGCGACGGCGACGGCCCCATCGGCATGTTCCGGCGCTGGTGCCAGCAGTTCTACGCCCAGCCGCAAGAAGCCGCTGCCGCGGAGTGAGCAGAGTGAGCCGAGCAGCCGTATGACCACGTGGGCCGTGCAAGAGATCGAGGAGGCGTTCCGCCACTTCTGGAACACCGGGATGATCCGCGAAGACTGGGACGCCTGGGCCGACCTCTTCACGGAAGACGTGGTCTATGAGGAGCGCGTGCTGGGCACCATGGTGGGGCGCGAGACCGTCCGCGCGTGGATCAAGCCGCTCATGGAGAAGTACGGCGAGATCTACGGCGTGTACGACTGGCACCTGGTGAACCCGAGCGGCAACGGGAGCGTGGTCTTCCGCATGGAGAACCGGCGCGACCACCCGAGCGGCGAGGGCTACATGGACTTCCCGGGCATGACCATCCTGCAATACGCGGGCAACGGCATGTGGTCGCGCGAGGAAGACTACTGGGCCGAGAAGATCAGCGTGCAGTGCTACCTGGCCTACGAGAAGGCGCTGAAGCAGCACGACGCGCGGCACCGTGAGCGGCGCACGCGCCTCGACTGGGGCAACGGGCCCGAGTGGACCAAGGGGCCTGCGTCGTTCTGGGAGCACCGGCCCGCGCAGCGCCCCGCGGGGCTCTGAGCGCGGGGCCGCGCGGGCTCACTCGTAGCCCACGTAGATCGGGTTGGTCATCGCGATCATGTTGCCGTAGAGCGTGGGCGCCGTGGTGTCCGTGAGGTTCACGGGCCCGCGCAGCTCGGCGCGGTAGTACACGCGGCTGCCCGCGTCCGTGCGGTCCTCGAACTCGAAGCTGGTCGCGGTGAGCTCTTGGGTGATGAACGGCTCGCCGTTGCGCAGGACCGTCAGCTCGTACTCGGCGTCTGCCTGTGCGGAAGCGACCTCCACGCGGAAGCGCAGGCGCCGGCCCGCGGCGGGCAGCGTGTCGCCCACCAGGGTCTCGTACACGCCGTCACCTTCGGCGTCGGCGCTGAAGTCCAGGCGCTCGGCCTCGGCGGCGTAGCTGATGCTGGCGCGCCCGGCGCCCAGCGCTTCGATGATGGCCTCGGCGGTGCGCTCGCGCGCGAAGATCCACGTGGTGGGGTTGCCCACGTTCAGCAGGCCGCCCTCGTAGCCCTCTTGGTGATGGCTGTCGCTCCCGCCGCGCGCGGGGACACGCCGGCCGTCCAGCAGCAGCCCATCCCACAGCGCGATGGCCTGGGTGTTGTTGGCGGGCAGGCGGAAGACCGCGTTCCACACCTCCATGGAGTCGTAGGGCAGGGAGAGCGGCAGCTCCCACGGGTCCATGTTCACGGGGTGGTTCACCGAGAAGTGCAGCCCCTGCGCGTGGGCCTCGTCCAGGATGTCTTCGCCCGCCCCGTCACGCAGGGCGTACAGCGCCAGGTGGTCCCACGGCATGGCGGAGAACAGGTTCGCGTGGAAGCGCGCGGTGGTGAACTCGGTGCCGTAGAGCATCACCATCTGGTCGCTCGCATAGAGCGGGTCCGACCACGTGGTGATGGCGCCGTTCACGTGGTTGTCGTGGTCCGTGAACACGAAGTAGTCCATGCCCAGCCCCTCGGCGCGGGCGATGACCACGTCGACCGGGTTGTCGAGCGCGTCGGTGCTGTGCGACGAGTGCAGGTGCAGGTCGCCACGCAGCCACTCACCGGTGGGCGCCGGCGGGCCCACGGGCGCATCCCCGCAACCGGCGGCGACGAGCGAGACGAGCATGGCGAGGTGGGCATTGGACAGCTTCATGCCGCGGCACCGTACTCCGCACGCCGCGCGGTGACGAGTGGCGATCGAGTGACAGATGCCCTCAGGGCGACGGGAGGGCGACGCGCGCCGCGGCGTAGCGCACCACGGCGCCACCCAAGGTCAGAGCGACTACGCCGCCATCGCCTTGGGCGGCCACGAAGTCGAACTGCCAGTAGCCTGGCCGGGTGAGCGGGAGCGCGTGGGCGCCGCGGCTGTCGACGCGCACGAGGGCGCTGCGCGAGTCGTAGACCAGCGAACCATCGCCCAGGCACGCGATGCTGGAGCTGGGGACTGGTGTGAGGCCTGCGACGGGGCGGAGCGCGCCGCGCGACGGGTCGAACCACCAGACTTCGTCTCCATAGCGGCGGCGGATCAGCAGCCGCCCGTCCGTGGCGACCGCGAACGTGCCCAGCTGGAGCGGCTGACCGAAGCTGGGCACACCGAGTGGGACGTGTTGGCTCGCGACCCCGCTCCCGTCCACGCGTACCCACTCCCCGCTCACGGTGGCCGCGTGCAGCCCTCCTGCGCTGTCTGTGGCCACAGCGTCATACATGCGCTGCGCGGGGTCTGCGGGCAGCGGGGGCCCCACGCTCGCCTGCGTGAAGGGGCTGCCGGTGACGTGCAGGATGGCGCCCCCGAGGCTGGCATAGAAGCCCCCGGTCGCGTCGGGTGCCAGCCCGCGGAGCAGCGCTCTCGTTCGTGGGAGCGGCAGGTCCAGCCGGCCGATGGGCTCGCCGGCGGCGCTCACGAAGGCGAGCTGGCCGCTCTCCGAGCCCACCACGATGGTTCCGTCGCGCAGCACGGTGAGCGCGCTGTAGCTGTCGAGCCGCAACGCGCCGGCGCCCAGCTCGAGGGCGAAGACCGCGTCCGCGTCAATCCCCGGGCGGGCGCTCTCGACCACGTAGTTTATCGACAGCGCGCCCAGGACGACCCCCACCAAGATGGACGCGAAGACCATCGAGCGAAGGGCAACGCGCGCCCCGCTGACGACCACCACGCGGATGACGCCCTCTTCGCCGGGGCTAGAGAGAGCGTGCGCAGATGTCACGCGCTGCACGCGCGACTGCACGCGGCAGTGCGTGCACAGCGCGATCGGCGCCCGTGGGTCGATCCGCAGCGGGGCGCCGCACGCGGGGCAGCGGACCTCGACTAGCTTCGGCATCGAGCGCTCCCGGTCATCGCCTCACCATCGCGTGCTGATCCCGTCCCAGCGCGCCACCACGCCCAACAGCGTGACCACCACGAGCGTGTCGTCAGGCGTTCGCAAGACCTCGGCCACACCCGCCCAACCGGGACGCCGTGACGTCACGGGGCCTTCGCGCACGCTGAAGTCGGCGCCGAAGAGCAACAGCTCATCGTTGTAGCCGGCGATGGCGCTACCGTCCGCGAGGACCGCGAGGCCCATGTAGTGCCCGTGGCCTCCGGGGGTGTGGCGGCGCACGAGCACCCCCGCGGGGCTGAACACATAGATGGCGGGCGCCCCCTCCGGCGTGACCCACACCTGCCCTTGGCGGTCCACCGCGATGGTGTCGCAGCCGTGGTGGCGAGGGTCTAGGGCCAAGACCGGCGTGGGCCAGCGCGCCTGCACCGCGCGGGCCGCGTTCAGCTGCACCACGTCGTCGGTGGAGGTCATCATGAAGAGCGAGTCGTCTTCCGCCATGAAGAGGCAGCGCGGGTGCTCGCCCTCGGGGAGCGCAGGGACGCGCCTCACGATGCGGCGATCGGTGGTGGAGATCTCGAGCAGCTCGCTGTCGTAGCTCACGTAGAGCCGGCCCGCGCGGTCCCCGGCCATCCCGCGGGTGGCCCCGTAGCGCTGCGTCATGTTCCATTCGCTCTGGCGCGCGAGCGGGAGCCGCACGGTGCCGAGCCACGCACCGGCCTCGTCCATGCCGCAGAGCATGTCGTGCTTGCACGCCACCCACAGGCTTCCGTCCGGGGTCCGAGCTGCGCGCGTTCCGCTGAAGTGCCCATCGGGGCTGTCGGACGCGCCGATGTCCTCGAGCCGCATGACGCGGTCCGCGTTGTCCGCCTCGCGGTAGTGCCCAAACAGCACCGCTCCCCCGACGAGGAGCGCGAGACCACCGAACACGGAACCCAGGATGACCCCGATGCTGACTTGCTTCTGCGCCGGAGCGGGCACCGCGTTCGCGATGTCGTTCGTGGTTCCGCAGAAGGCGCAGCGGACGACGTTGGCGAGCCCGCTCTCGAACTCGAGGGGAGCTCCGCAGTGGGTGCAAGGGGTGACGACCAGGTTGGCCACGCGCGAACGTACCATCGAGGTCACCGGGGATCGCACGCGATCAGCGCGCGGTGTCCAGCATGTCGGGGCCTGCTCCGACGCCCGTCCGCCGCTGGGCTTCCCCCAACAGCTTCTGCTGCGCGTGCTCGCGGAGCTGCTGGAGGCCGTGCGCCAGGTCTGCCAGCGGCCGCTCCACCTGCCCCAGCAGGTGGGTGCGCTCGGCCACTTGCTCGAGCAGCCGGTCCAGCTGGGTGAGCAGGCTGGGCCGCTCGTCGTCGGTGGCTTGGTTGTAGAGCAGCACCAGGTCGTCGAGGCGCTGCTGCACCGCCTGGTAGCGGGCCACCACGCCGAGGCGCGCGGCCTCGAGGGCGCCCACGCCGGCCTGGAAGCGCGCGGCCAGCCGCTCGATGGCGTCGGCGTCGCTGCCCAGCAGGTGCGCCAGCTGGTCACGCTCGAACGTGAGATCCACGCCGCTGGGGAGCGGGTCGCGGCGCGGGTCCAGGTACGTGGGGTCTTGCTCGCGGCGCAGGAGCTCGTCGCGCGAGAAGGCGAACGCCGAGTGCACCTCGCGCAGCGGCGAGCCAGCGGCCACGAAGGGCGGGAAGGGCGCGTCGCTGTTGAGGTCCACCACGTGGGTGAAGAAGTCGGCCCAGCAGTGGTCTTCGCCGTAGCCCGTGTCGCTGATGCCCACGGTGACGGTGCCGGGCGCGAGGATCTCGGGGTGCGCTGCGACCAGACGCTCCACCTTGGCGCGGCTCGAGTTGATGCCGTGGCGGCTGGGGACGCTGAACTGCACGGGCCCCGAGGGGCGCCCGAAGCGGCGAAACCAGCGCACGGGTGACGCCAGCTGCTCACCCGCGCGGTCGAGCGTGGTGCAGTGCACCTCGTCCACGCCCAGGCGCTCGGCCGCCAGCGCCACCATGGGCTCGGGAGAGGCGCTGGCCAGGATGATGTGCGCCAGCGGCGCGCGCGCCCGGATGGCGGCGATGTCGCTGGCGGTGATGACCTGGTCGGGCTCGTGGCGCGCCCACACATCGCTCGCCAGGCGCCGCAGCAGCGCGAGCGGCACACCCGCCAAGTGGTGCAGCAGCGCGGTCTGCGGCACGGCCTGCACGGCGCGCACGGGCTCGAGGCCAAAGCGGCGGAAGCGCAGCTTGTGGAGCGCGCGGGAGACGCCGGGGAGCTTCCCCCACAGCAGATAGTAGAGGCCCGCGTCGGCCCACATGCGGACGCCCAGCACCACGTAGCGCAGCACGCCACGCGGGTTGTGGCGGTCCAGCGCGAAGCGGCCCCGCTTGCGGCGCGGCTCCATGGCCTGCCGCTCGGCCTCGCCATAGGCCAGGTGGGCACCCAGCTCCCAGCCCAGCAGCTCACCCAGGTTGCGGCCCAGGTGCACCGTGCGGTCGAAGTCCAGCACCACGAAGCGCGCGTCGGTGGGCACCAGCTCGGGGATGAGGTCGGCGAAGGCCCGCGGCCGCCCGTGCAGCACCACCCGCTCCACCAGGCGCGCGTGGCGCCCGCTCTCGCTGCTGTGGAATCCCAGCGTTCGTGCTTCGAGGTCGTCGCTCATGGTCTGCCTGTGACGCCTCGACGGTACGCGCCTTCGGCCCGGGTCGCACGTCACGGTTCTGCCACAGCTCGGTCACTGCCGAGGGCCAGTCGTACTGACCGGAGCGCCGCATCAGAGTGATGGGCACGGGGACGCGCTCGGCATGAGCGCGGCAGCTTCGAGCTTTGCGCAGGCGGCTGACGCGTGGTTCCGCTCCGACGGTACGCCGATTGCAGAGGGCGGCCGCATTCGCCGCGGACCTCCGCGCGCTCTACGAAAGCATCCGTATGTCTCTCATCAGCTTGATCATCACCATCGTCGTCGTCGGCCTCATCTTGTGGGTCATCAACTCCTTCATTCCCATGGAGAGTCGCGTCAAGTCGATCCTCAACGTGGTGGTCATCATCTGCCTCGTGCTGTGGTTGCTGCAGGCTTTCGGCATCATCGGCTCGCTCCGCAACGTGCGTGTGGGCGCGGCAGACGGGGCGGCACGCTCCATGCAGAGCGACCTTGCATGCAACGACACGTCTTCCTCTTGGCAGCTACTGCCCTCCTCTTGATCGGCACCGCGTCGGTCGCCTCCGTCGCCCAGGCTCAGCACCACGTCCCCCAGCGCCGCTACTCCATCGAGGGGTACTTCATCGGCGAGTTCCTGGGTGAGTACCGCCTGCGCGTGAACGGCGACCGCCGTCCCGCCAACGACATCGACTTGGACCCCACGCTGGGTGCCGGCGTGCGCGTCTCGCTGTACTCCGGCATCTTCGCCTTCGGCCTGATGACCGAGTTCCGGGGCTACGGCAACGAGCAGTACTCGGACCGCGACTTCGCCTTCGACATCTCGCCGTTCATCGGGCTGCGCATCCCCATCCTGTCCAACGGCACCAACGTGGTGCGGCTGCGGGCCACCATCCCGTTTGGCTTCACCGTGCTCAAGCCCAACAGCGAGGCCTGGGGCGAAGACGCCTACCTCGGCTTCAACACCGGCATGCTCGGCGGCATGGAGGTGTCCTTCGGCAACTTCGGCATCTTCACGGACGTGGGCTTCCGCTACCACCGCGTCTACGCCAACAACGACATCGCCCTGGTGGGCGAGGTGGACGCTTCCTTGTCCTGGGCACAGCTCAGCGTGAACGCGGGCGTCCAGCTCGCGTTCTGAGGCACAATGGGCACCCCCGGCTTCCAGCCGGGGGTGCCCATGCTGCCCTGCAGCAAACCGAATCAGGACGCGGTGGCGTCCTTCCCGTTGGGAGCCCGCCCCGCGATGAGCCCGTAGCTCTTCAGCTTGCGATACAACGTGGCCGACCCGATCCCCAGCTGGTCGGCCGTGTGCGTTTGGTTGCCGCCGTTTACCGCCAGCGCCGCCAGGATGTACTCCTTGGCGATGTCCTCGAGCGGGCGCACGTGGTCGCCAATGGTGACCACCTTGGGCAGCGCCTGACGCACCTCCTCGGGCAGGTCCTCGAGCTCCACACGGCTGCCGCGCGCGAGGGCCACGGCGCGCTCCATGGCGTTCTCGAGCTCGCGCACGTTCCCCGGCCAGGCGTAGCGCAGCAGCTGGTCGCTAGTGGCCGAGGTCATGCCCGTCATCTTGCGCTTCATGCGCAGCGCCGCGTCGGCCAGCAGGATGCGCGCCAGGGCCAGGATGTCGTCCTTGCGCTCGCGCAGCGCGGGCACGTGCACGTCCACCACCTTCAAGCGGTAGTAGAGGTCCTGGCGAAACCGCCCCTCGGCCACTTCGTGCAGCAGGTCCTTGTTGGTGGCGGCCAGCACGCGCACGTCGATGGGGCGGCTGATGTTGTCGCCCACGCGCCGCACCTCGCGCTCTTGCAGCACGCGCAGCAGCTTGACCTGCATGCCCGGCGAGATGTCGCCGATCTCGTCCAGCAGCAGCGTGCCGCGGCTGGCGGCCTCGAACAGGCCCGGCCGGTGCTGCGTGGCCCCGGTGAAGGCGCCGCGCGTGTGGCCGAACAGCTCGCTCTCGAGGAGCGTCTCGGTGATGGCGCCGCAGTTCACGGCGATGAAGGGGCCCAGCGAGCGGGTGGACTCGTCATGGATCAGGCGCGCGATGCGCTCTTTGCCGGTGCCGCTCTCACCGGTGATGAGCACCGTGGAGTCGTACTTGGCGATGCGCCGGGCCAGGTCCACCACGTGCACCATGGCGGGGCTGTTGGCCACCAGCCCTTCGGCCTCCACCTCCACCCGTGCGCTCTACGACACTGGCCCTCGCGGCCTGCCTCGCGGTGCTGCTCCTTCCCAGCAGCCACGCCTCGGCTCAGCAGGTTGGCTATGCGCTGCACATCGAGCCCGGGATGGGCATCTGGGTGGACAACCCGCAGGCCGACCGCTTCAAGCCCGGCTTCTACGGCGCCGTGCGGCCCAGCCTGACCATCGGGCGCATCCTCTCGCTGCAGCTCTCGTACGCTGGGCTGTTCACCCCCAACCGCAGCCCGTTCACGGACAACGGCGTGGTGCACTTCTTCATGGCGGGTGCTCGCATTCGCCCGTTCGCCAACATGATGCCGAGCGGTCGCGTGGGCGGCTTCTTCGCCGACGTGAACCTCGGTCTCGCGCGCACCGGTGACCTCAGCCGCTTCGCGTTCGACATCGGCTTGGGCTACGGCTTCCAGGTTGCGCCGTCGTTCTCCATTGGGCCCTACCTGCGCTACGTGCAGGTGGTCCAGGGTAACGACACCTACGGCGAAGACCCCAACGACGGGCAGATGCTGGTGGTGGGCGTGGACTTCGCGTTCGGCCCCGGCGGTCACCGCAGCTCCCAAGAACACGACTGCATGACCGCGGGGGAGTGCGAGTGCACCGGGACGCACACCGAGCACACCACCAACACAGGGGCGGTCGAGTGCGTTCCGGTCGATGACTCGTGCCCCGACGCCGACCGCGACGGCGTCTGCAACGAGGACGACGAGTGCCCCACCCAAGTTGGCGTGTCCTCGACCATGGGGTGCCCGATTGACCCGTGCACCGGCCGCCCGCTGATGGTGCTGGTGCAGTTCAGCTTCGACAGCTCGCAGATGCCCGTGGTTCAGCCCGAGGGCGAGCAGACCATGGACCCCGTCCTCGAGGCCGTGGCCGCCGCCGTCCTGCGGGATGAGTCGTGCCGCGTGTGCATCATTGGCTACGCCTCCGAAGAGGGCGACGCCGCTCACAACATGACCCTCAGCAGCCAGCGCGCTTCGGCCGTGCAGCGCTACATGACCGCGCGCGGACTAGAGGAGTCGCGCGTCCCCACCAGCGCCATGGGCGACACGTGCCAGATCGTCCCCGAGCGTAGCCGCGAGCGCAACCGACGCGTGGAGTTCCGACGCCTGCAGGAAGGCGAGGTCTGCCCGACCACGTGTGCCGAGCAGGACCGCAACATGCACCCGACTCAGCCATGACCGCGCCTCTCCACCAAGGGTCCATGCCATGAGCGTCGACGACGAGCGCGTGGCCGCCGACGACGAGCGCCGGCTTCGGCAGCACGAGCAGGTGAAGGGCGAGGTGCGCGCCGAGGTCAACCGCGAGCTCCGCGTGGAGGCCGTGCAGCAGACGGCGGGCGACGCCGGTCAGGCTGCCGACGTGGCCAAGCACATGAAGGACCGTGCCTTCCGTGAGGTCTCGTCCAGCGAGGCCACCCTCACGCGGGCGCGGCGCCTGAAGCGCGCCGCTCAGGTCATCGACTACGCCTTCTTCGTGCTCTATGCGGCGATCGCCGTGGTGATCGTGCTGGAGCTGGCGGGCGCCAACTCGGGGAGCCCGTTCATGCGCTTCATGACCACCGTGACGGGTCCGTTCCTGGCCCCGTTCCGCGGGCTCATGCCCAACCCCAGCGTGGATCGCTTTCAGCTGATGGGTTCGTACGTGGTGGCGCTGGTCATCTACCTGCTGGTGCACAAGGGCGTGACCGGTGCGCTCAAGCTCTTCGCGGGGCGGGCGGCCGACGCGTAGACGGAGCTAGCGCGGCATGCCGTGCTCATCGAGCTGGGCGAACTCCGCCGCCAAGAAGTCGATGAGCGCGCGCACCGAAGGCAAGAGCCCGCGCCGCGAGGGGAACACCAGGTGAACCACGTGGTGCGGGAGGGTCCACTCGGGCAGCAGCGGCACCAAGCTGCCCGAGGCGACCTCGTCGCACATCACCATGCCCGGCAGCTGCACCACGCCCACACCGGCCAGCGCGGCGGCCCGTAGCGTGACCATGTCGTCGGTCACGAGGCGCGGCGTGTGCCTGTAGGTGGCGCGTGCTCCGGTCGGGTCGATGAACTCCCACGTGTGCTCCTGCGCTGCCGGCCCCAGGCCCAGGCTGGGGAAGCGCGCGAGGTCGCTCGGTTGCTGTGGGACCCCGTGCTGCGCCAAGAGCGCGGGGCTGGCCACCACACGCCAGGCGCGCTCTGCCAACACACGCAGGCGGAGCTCACTGCTGGGGAGGGGCGGCGTGCGGGCGCGGATGGCCACGTCGAAGCGCTCGGCGATGACGTCCACGCGCCGGTTGGTGGCCTCGAGGTGGACGCTCAGCTTGGGGTGCAGCGCCATGAACTGCGCCAGCATGCGGTCCACGCGCGAGTGCAGCAGCGTGATGGGGCAGCTCACGCGAATGACCCCGCTGGGCTCGGCGCTGGCTCGATCGATGGCGGCCTGCGCGGCCTCGGCTTCCACGCCCAGCGCCTTGCAGTGCTCGTAGTAGTCCTGGCCGATGTCGGTGACCGAGAACTTCCGCGACGAGCGCTGGAGCAGGCGCACCCCCAGTCGCTCTTCGAGCGCCGCCACGCGCCGGCTCAGCGTGGACTTGGGCACGCCCAGCACACGGCCTGCAGAGGCAAAGCCGCCGTGCTCCACCACCTGGGCGAAGAAGTAGAGGTCGTTGAGATCCTGCATGCGGGGCTCCTCGGGGTGCGCTCAGGGTGCCACGTTGGGCACGGATCAGCGTTCCAATAGTGGAACGCTGCGGTGATTCGTGGCTACCTGACGGTGCAGCGTCCCGTGGATAGACTCCATCTCATCATGAAGAACATCCAAAAGGTCTACAGCGCTCCCTCTCCCCACTGGGTCGGCGACGGCTTTCCGGCGCGCTCCCTCTTCAGCTACAACACGCACGGCCAGGCGCTCAGCCCCTTTCTGCTGCTGGACTACGCGGGTCCCGCCGAGTTCTCGGCGAAGCCTCCGCGGCGGCGCGGCGTGGGCGAGCATCCGCACCGTGGCTTCGAGACGGTCACCATCGTCTACGAGGGCGAGGTGGAGCACCGCGACTCGGCGGGCGGTGGCGGCGTGATTGGCCCCGGCGACGTGCAGTGGATGACCGCAGGCTCGGGTCTGGTGCACGACGAGTTCCACTCGGCCCCGTTCACGGAGCGCGGTGGGGCCCTCGAGATGATTCAGCTGTGGGTCAACCTGCCGAAGGCAAGCAAGATGACGCCTCCGCGCTACCAGGCCATCACCAACGCGCACATTCCCGTGGTCGCTCTTCCGGGCGAGGCAGGGCGTGCTCGCGTCATCGCGGGTGAGCTGTTGGGGCAGGCCGGGCCGGCCAGCACCCACTCGCCGGTCAACGTATGGGACCTGCGGCTGAGCGCGGGCAAGCGCGTGGCGCTGAGTGTGCCGAACGGGCACACGCTTCTGGTGGTGGTGCTGCGCGGGACCGTGCAGCTCAACGACCAGGAGATCCTGCGCAACGCCCAGCTGGCCGTGTTCGACCATGATGGCGAAGTCTTCTCGATCGAAGCGAACAACGATGCGACGGTGCTCGTCCTGAGCGGTGAGCCCCTGCGCGAGCCCATCGTGGGGTACGGCCCCTTCGTGATGAACACGAAGGACGAGATCGAACAGGCCATCCGAGACTTCAACAGCGGCCGCTTCGGCCACGTCAACAGGAACGCACCATGAAAGCCATCGCCACCGCCGGCGTCACCTCGTCTTCCGTCGCCTACCGTCAGGACATCCGCACGGGCAATCACACGCTCGTCGCGGATGAGCCGCCCGACCACGGAGGACAAGACGCTGGCCCGGCGCCCTATGACCTGCTGCTGGCGGCGCTGGGCTCGTGCACGGCCATCACGCTCGAGATGTACGCGGCCAAGAAGGGCTGGCGCCTGGGCCAGCTGCGCGTGGATCTCACGTTCTTCAAGAACCGCGAGGGTGAGAGCCGCATCGAGCGCGTGCTGCACGTGACCGAGCCGCTGGACGAGGAGCAGTGGGCGCGCCTGATCGACGTGGCCGGGAAGACGCCGGTGACCAAGACGCTGCTGAGCGGCACGCCGATCACGACCACCGCAGGGTAGCGCCGAGCGCCGAGCGCCGGCACTTCGGCGGGCAGCGGGTTGGCACGATGTGTGCGTCGCAACTCGGCCATGAACCGCCAACGGGACTGCATCAGCGCATGGACTTGAGCAGCGGCTCCCCGTTCTGGGTCGTGAAGAATGGGCTGCTCCATCCGTATTCACGTTTGCGGGAGGACGTCCGCTGCGATGTCCTGGTGGTGGGCGCGGGGATCACCGGCGCGCTGATCGCCGATCACTTGGCGCGCGCCGGGATGAGCGTGTGCGTCATCGAGAGCCGCGAAGCGGGTTGGGGCAGTACATCAGCCAGCACGGCACTGCTTCAGTATGAGATCGACACGGAGCTCCAAGACCTGGCGGAGCGCTACGGCGAAGACGACGCGGTGCTCGCCTACCGGTCGTGCGAGAAGGCCATTGGGAGCCTGCAGAAGCTCGCGAAGACGCTGCGAGGCGTGGACTTCCAGCCCATGCAGAGCCTCTACTTCGCGAGCCGCTGGTATCACAAGACGCGCGTCGAGAGCGAAGGCCGCCTGCGCCTCGCGAACGGGTTCGAGCTCGAGATCCTGGACCGCGCTGCGCTGCAGGACCGCTTCGGCATCAACGCCCCGGCGGGCCTGCTGACCCCGGTGGCGGCCGAGACCGACCCTTATCAGTTTGCCCACCGCCTGCTGGGTCGCGTGACGCGGCTGGGTGGGCGCGTGCACGCGCGCACGGCGCTGGCCAGCTTCCAGTCGGTGCGCGGCGGGGTGCGGGTGGAGACCGAGGATGGCGCGACCATTCGCTGCAAGCAGCTGGTCTTCGCGGCGGGCTACGAATCGCAAGCGTGGCTGGACCAACGGGTGGCCAGTAACCGCAGCAGCTACGCCTTCGTGAGCGAGCCCATGCCCGGCGAGCTGGGTGTGCTGAAGGACACGCTCGTCTGGGAGTCGTCACGCCCGTATCTCTACGTGCGTCGCACCGCGGACGAGCGCGTCCTCGTGGGCGGGGAGGACGACAAGCTCGACATCCCGCTGCGTCGCGATGCGCGCGTAGCGAAGAAGTCGGCCAAGCTGGCACGTCGTGTCCAGGAGCTGTTCCCCGAGCTGCCGCTGCGCGTGGCGTTCGCCTGGGCCGGGACGTTCGCCGAGACCGACGATGGCCTGCCGTTCTTCGGGACCCACGAAGAGCACGGACCTCGCGTGCACTTCGCCATGGCCTATGGCGGAAACGGCATCACCTACAGCCTGATCGGCGCCGAGCTGTTGCGGGACACGTTGCTCGGAAAGCAGCACCCGTGCGGCGCGTTGTTCAGCTTCGACCGCCTGAAGAGGAGCCCATGACATGCCCAACCCCACGATCTACGACCGCCTTCGAGAGAGCCACGAACGCCAGAGGGCCTTCTTCCGAAAGCTGCTGCGGTCCAAGCCCGGGGCAGACCGCCAGTCGCTCTTCACGGACCTTCGCGTGGAGCTGGCGGCGCACGCGGCAGCGGAGGAGCGCTTCCTCTACGCGGTGATCCTGATGCAGGATGCGGGTCTCAAGTCGTCGCGCCACGCGCTCTCCGAGCATCACGACATCGATGAGATAGTCGAAGACATGCAGACGCGCGACAAGGGAGGAAGTGAATGGATGGAGAAAGCGAGCGCGCTATCTCACAAGGTTCACCATCACCTCCGAGAGGAAGAGAAGAAGTTCTTTCAGGTCTCGGGGAAGCTCCTGTCGGAGACCGCGAAGGTGCGACTCGGGCGCCAATACGAGAAAGACTACCGGCGCATGCTCGGTGTGCTCACCCGCGGCTGAGTGGCGTGCACGCCAGCGAGAGGGGAAGCGTTTCGGCCGGGGAGTGAGCCCGGCCGAAACGCTCGCGCTCACTCCTTCTTGATCTGCTCGCCGCCGCGACCTTCGAGGAGGTCCTCCAAGGCGCTGGCCTCTTCGCTGGAGCGAACCTCCACGCCGAGGAGGATGCCACCCTCGCGCAGGCCGGCTTCATAGACCTTCGCACGGTGCTCCGGGATGCCCGCTCCCACGAGGGCGCCGACGAGAGTCCCCGCCGCGCCGCCTGCGCCCGCGCCGGCCAGCGCCGCCGCGATGGGGCCGGCCACGACCAGCCCCAAGCCGGGGACCACCAGCGAGGTGCCGATGGCCGCGATGGCCGCGATGGCCGCTCCGATGGCGCCGCCGATGACACCGCCCGCGCCGGCGCCTTCGCCGACCTTGCTGCCGGACTCGAGCCCGAACTCCTTCGTGCGGGTCGAGTCGGTCATCAGCAGGCTGATGTCCTTCTGGGTGTAGCCCTTCCCCATGAGGACATCGACGGCCGCGTTCGCAGCCAAGCGATTCCGGAAGATGGCGGTCACCAGCTGGGCCTTGCTCTTCTTGGACGCCTTGTCCCCCTTCGAGTCGACTTGGTCGTCCATGGGTGCACGCTTTCCGATGAGATCGCCCTCGCTGCGCGCACTTCTATCGTTGTTCTGGGAGGTGGTGGTTCGTTGAACGGTCATGCAATTTTCCTCGATGTGACTTCGAATTGGTGGTGCTACTCACCGGCATCCAAAGCACCTTCCGGGCCAAGACCCACATCGAGGTAAAGCACATCGATTTGTACACAATTGGATCATGGATACGTGACATCCATCGGTCAGCCTGACGTTCGCATCGTTCACTTTGACGCCGCGTCCGTGAGGGCGGAATCGTGAACGACCCTTTACGCGTCCGGTCAACGTGATGGCGTGATCAAGGCTGCGCGGGCGGGCTCGGCCGGTCGCGGACGCACATGCCGCCGCCGCAGTCCGACGTGCACACATACTGACCGGTCTCGGCGTTGCAGCCGCACGACGAGGGCACACAGGCCACACGGGTGTCGCAGCGCATGCCGCTGGGGCAGCCGCTGCTTCGGCAGCCTTCGGGGTTGCGGCCACAAGCGGCGGGCGTGGGGTCGGGGTGCGGCGCCGGTGTGTCGGCGAGGGGAGCGGGCGGTGCGCTGAGCGCGAGCCGGAACGAGAGACGCACGGGGTACCGCACCTCCGGAGGCCCTCGGCGCGGCTGTTCCACGTAGGCGCCAAGCTCGGTCGTGTCGACGGGCGTGGCCGGGAGGGGCGCGAGGTCCAGCTGTGCGCGCGCGAACGCGGCCCGCACGCAGGTTGCGAGCGCTGCGGGCAGGGTGCCGCCACGCGCGCGGGTGACCGCAACGCCGGTGAGTCTCCCACTGCGAGACAGGTTCGCGCGGACCTGCAGCTCGCCCGACACACCCGCCCGCCGTGCGAGGGCCGGCTGGTAGCACTCGGCGTCCAGCTGACCCACCACCTCGCGGATGCGGACGCGCAGCCATGGGCTGCTCACCGGCTGGCGGGCGGCGGTGGCGGTGATCTCGCCGAGATCCACGCGGGTGTCGGCCACCTGGGCGCGCGAACCCCCAGTGACAAGCACGATGAGGCAGAGCGTGAGCGCGCCCGCCATGAGCATGGGTACGCGGGGGCGTGGACGGTGGAGTCTCGGACTGCAGCGCATGAGGCGATCGGTATCACGGACGTGCCCACCCGCGCGATGGGGCTCGGCGAGGGGCGCACGGTGTATGCTCCGCCCATCTCCCCCGCTCGAGAGAACGCCATGAGCCTCGCCAGCACCTTCGACACGGCCACCCCACGCGACCCCGCAGACCTCACGGGTGCGTATGCCGTGCGCCTCGCGACTGCCTGCCTTCCGCCCATCCGGGTGCTGGGCCACACCAAGGTCTTCGAGCGCAGCACCGCCGGCACCATCATCGGGCACAACGAGTTCCTCGGTGGTCTGGTCAGGGCAGGCCGCTTCCGTGTTTCCCGGGGAGCCGCAGCCGATGGTGCCGACGTCACCCAGATCATCTACGACACCCCCAAGAACCCGCGCTTCATGCGGGGGCTCACCGACGAGGTGCGCGAGACCGCGCCGGGCCGCTTTCTGGGCCGCGGCATGCTGAAGCTCGCGGGCAGGCCGCGGAACGTCTTCTGGTTCACCGTCACGAAGGAGTGAACCGCCGCGCCGTTCCGAGTCGAGGGACTTGACGAGTCCACGCCCGTAACATAATGAGTGCGTACTCACTCATGGCACGCAAGACGACCATCACGGACGAACACCTGCTCGGCGCGGCCCGCGAGGTGTTCCTCGAGCGTGGCGTCAACGCCACCTCGGCCGAGGTCGCGCAGCGCGCTGGGGTCTCGGAGGGCACGCTCTTCAAGCGCTTCAAGACCAAGCACGAGATGTTCCACTGCGCGCTCGACATCGACGGTGAGGGCGAGGCGTGGGAGCGCTCCATGCCGGAGCGTGTGGGCATCGGTGATCCGCAGGAACAGCTCGCGCAGATCTTGAAGGACGGCATCGAGGTGCTCCGCATCATCGTGCCGCTCGTGCTCACGTCATCTGCGGATCCCTCTACCATTCCCGCGCATCTGCAGAACAAGGAGCACTCGGCGATGCGCACGCTGCGGGTCCTGACGCGCTACTTCGACGCGGAGATGCGGCTGGGGCGGATCCGTCGGCAAGACCCGGAGATCGCCGCGCGCATGGTCATGGCCGCGGCCTGGCACTACGCCCACTTCGAGCTGATGTTCGGGGCCATGGACATCATGCCCATGCCCGAAGCCACCTACATTCGAGGCGTGGTGGCCTCGCTTTGGCATGGGCTCGAGCCCGTGCGCGCTGGGGGTGAGAAGCCATGAACCGTGTGCATCGCGCGCTCCCTCTGGGGCCGTTCTCTCACGTGCAGAAATTGAGTGTGTACTCACTCATTGTGCTATCGGCCATCCTGGCTCCCTCGGCGGCCGGTGCGCAGGGCCTCGAGGTCTACCTCCAGGCAGGGCGAGACCACTCGGTGGACGCGCGCCTCGCCGCGCTGTTGGATGAGGAGTCGGCGGCGCGCCTGGCCCTTGCGCGTGCGCGCCTGCTGCCGTCCTTCACCGCCACGGGCTCGTACCGGCGCAACCAATACGAAGCGGTGGCCACCATCCCCGACGGCATGGGCGGCTTCCAGACGGGCACGTTCACGCCGTACAACCAGCTCGAGGCCACGCTGGTCATCGACGTGCCCCTGTTCGATCTCACGGCCATCCGCTCGCTCGCGGCCGCACGTCAGAACCTCACGGCCAGCGACGCGAGCCGAGAGCTGGCGCTGCTGGAGGTGGACCGCGCGGTGGCGCGGGCGTACTTCGACGCCTTGGCCACCCGCGAGCTGGCTGCCTCCGCGCGCCGCTCGGCCGAGGTCGCTGCGGCCAACCTCCAGATGATCGAGTCGCACCTGCGCGCGGGGCTCTCCAACGAGCTCGAGCTGGAGCGCGCGCGCGCCGCCGTGGCCCGCGCGAGCGAGCGCATCGCCGACGCCGACAGGCTGGTGGCCGAGGCCCGCAGACGCCTGCTGATCCTCACCGGAGTGGAGCCCACCGCGAGTGAGGCCCTCGAGCCGCCCGCGCTCGAGGGGGACGGAACGCTAGCAGAATACACGGCTGAGCTGGGCGAGCTGCCGACCGTGCGCGCGGCGGACGCAGGCGTGCAGGTAGCGAGGGCCGAGCTGTCCGCCGCGCGCAGCGGCTTTGCACCCCGCGTGAGCGCCAGCGCGTCCGAGCGCTTCACCAACGCCACGGGCTTCGGCTACAGCCCCGCGTGGGCCGTGGGTCTCACGGCCACGCTGCGCCTCGGCGCTGACACGGTGGCGAGCGCGCGTGTCGCCCGCGTGCAGGCATCACGCCGGGAGCTCGAGGCGGAGCGCGCGCGCATCGACGCCACCAGCACCATCGAGGCGGCGTTCGACAGCGTGGTCGCGCTGGTAGCCCGGGTAGACGCCACCCGTACCGAGGAGCTGGCCGCCGAGCGCGCGGCCATCATCGCGCGCGACCGGTTCAACGCGGGCCTCGCCACGCAGCTGGACGTGCTCGCCGCCGACCGCGACGCCTTCACGGCCGAGGTGGCGCGCATCCAAGCCGAAGCGGACTTGCACTACGCCCGCATCCACCTGCGCATGGCCTCGGGCCGCTGGGAGGCGCCATGAGCGACACGGTGCTCGAGATCGCCGCTGTTCCGCGCCTGGTGCGGCTGCGGGCCATGGGCCGGCTGGGCGTGCGCATGATGTTCCACGACCGCCTGAAGTTCATCGGCACCATCTCGGGCGTGGTGTTCGCGGTGCTCCTCGCCGTGCAGCAGCTCTCCATCCTGTTTGCGCTGCTCAACCGCAACACGCAGTTCGTGGACAACGCGGGCGCAGACATCTTCATCGTCCCGCCCAACACTCGGCTCCTGCAGCCCGGCGAGAAGCTGGACGAGAGCGTGCTCTACCAAGCACGCTCCACGCCGGGTGTGCTCGAGGCCCAGCCCCTCGTGTTCGCGGCGGGGACGCTGGCCAAGCCCGACGGAGGGTCGGAGTCGGTCACGCTGATTGGCTTCGAGAGCACCTCGCGGCTGGGGGCGCCCTGGAATATCGTCGGCGGCGACACGCGCAACCTCGAGCAGCCGGACACCATCTTCCTCGAGGACTCGCAGCGCGAGAAGTACGGCGCCGTCAACGTGGGCAGCACCCGCGAGCTGAACGGGCAACGCATCCGCGTCGGCGGCTTCACGTGGGGCCTGGTGCCGTTCGGCCCGCCGTATGCGTTCGCGGACATCGACCTGGCGCGCGAGGTCACCGACGTGGCGGTGGACCGCATGAACTTCGTGCTGGTGCGCGTGCAGCCCGGGATGCGCCCCGAGGACATCCGCGACGCCATCTCTCCGCGGGTCCCCGAGGCGCTCGTGCTGACGCGCGACGAGTACCACACGTCCATCGTCACCACGCTGCTCAAGGAGCAGCTCGGCATGTCGTTCGGCATCTCCACCAGCTTCGGGCTCATCATCGGGCTCGTCATCGTCTCGCTCTCCATGTTCTCGTCCGTGCTGGACAACCTGCGCGAGTTCGGCACGCTGAAGGCCATCGGCTGCACCAACGGGGACCTCAGCATTCTGCTGCTGGTCCAGTCCATGCTGTACGCGTTGATCGGCTCCGTGGTGGGGCTCGGCTGGGTCACCAACGTGGTGGAGGGCATCCGCAATCCCCTGCTGGTGCCCATCATCCCCCACTACGTGATCTACGCCGCGCCCCTGGTCATGGTGGTGCTGTGTCTCTTCGCGTCCACGCTCGCGCTCATGCGCATTCGACGCCTCGAGCCGGGGATGGTGTTCCGATGACATCGGCCGGCACCAACCTCGCCATCGACGCGCGCAACGTCACCAAGGTCTTCGGGGAGGGCGCGCTCGCCTTCACGGCCCTCCACGGAGTGGACTTCCAGGTGCAGAAGGGCGAGCTGGTCATGCTCGCCGGCCCCTCGGGTAGCGGGAAGACCACGCTGCTCTCCATCCTGGGCTGCGTGCTCTCGGCCACCGAGGGCGACGTCACCATCGACGGGCTGCGCATCACGGGGCTACGGGACACGACGCTCGCGTCCATCCGCCGCGCTCGCATCGGCTTCATTTTCCAGGGGCACAACCTGATCGCGTCGCTGCCGGCGCGCGACAACGTGGCCTTGGTGCTGGAGCTGCGCGGCGTGAAGCGTCCGAGCGCGCTCGCCGCGGCGGACGAGATGCTCGCGCGCGTGGGGCTGGGCGACAAGCGGAAGAGCCCGCCCGCCGACTTGTCCGGTGGCCAGCGCCAGCGCGTCGCCATCGCGCGCGCCCTGGCGGGTGACCCTCCGCTGGTGCTGGCCGATGAGCCCACCGCCGCCCTCGACGCGCACAGCGGGCTGGTGGTCACCGAGCTGCTGCGCGAGGTGGCCAAGGAGCGCGGCGGCACCGTGGTGGTGGTCACGCACGACAACCGCATCTTTCACCTGGCGGATCGCATCGTCCACATCGAGGACGGCCTGATGCAGACCGAAGACGGAGCCCACGCATGACACGCATCAAGAAGTACCTGCTGCCGGTCGTCGGCGTGTTCCTGCTCGCGATGTTCGCCCTCAACATCGTCCGCTACCTGACTTCGCCCTCGCCGGAGCGGGTGCGCGCAGAGGATCGCGAGGTCGGTGCGCGGGTGGTGCCCGGGACCGACGACGCCGACCCGCTGCCTTCGGGCCAGTGGGTGGGTGGCAACGGCATCGTCGAGCCACGCGACCGCGAGACCCAGGTGGCCGCTGCCGTGCCGGGCCGCATCGCGCGCATCGCCGTGCGCGAGGGCGAGCGCGTGGAGGTGGGCGCCGTGCTGGTGGAGCTCGAGAGCGCCGTGGAGCAGGCCGCCGTGTCCGTGGCGGACGCCGAAGTGGCCGGGGCCGAGGCCGAGCTCTCCCGGCTCACCCGTGGCAGCCGCTCGGAGGACGTGGACGCCGCCAACGCCGAAGCCGAAGTGGCCAGCGTGCGGGCCACCCTGGCCGCCAGTTCGCTGACGCGCACGCGCGCGGCGAGCACGTCGGGTGGGCTCTCGGCAGACGAAATCGAGCGCGCCGAGCGGCAGGCCCAGGCCGACACCGCGTCCGCTGCGCTCGCCGATGCACGCCGCCGAGCGGTGGTGCGAGGACCGCGGCGCGAGGAGATCGCGGCGGCGCGCGCGCGCCTGGTGGCCTCTCGTGCACGTCGCGACGAGGCGGCCGCGCGCTACGAGCGCCTCATCGTGCGAGCGCCCATCGCGGGCGAGGTGCTCCAGGTGAAGTACCGCGTGGGCGAGTACGTGGCCCCCGGTCAGACCGACCCGCTCATCGTGCTCGGCGACACCAGCGAGCTGCACGTGCGCATGGACGTGGACGAGCGCGACTTTGCGCACGTGAGCGTGGGGTCGAACGTGGTGGTGCGCGCCATCGCGTTCCCCGGGCGTGACTTTTCCGGCCGGGTCATCGAAGTGGCCCGCCGCATGGGCCGCAAGAACGTGCGCAGCGACGACCCCGTGGAGCGCAACGACACCAAGGTGCTGGAGGTGGTCATCACGCTCGAGCAGTCCACGGACCTCGTGGTGGGCCAGCGGGTCATGAGCTACATCCGCCGCGGGGAGTGATGGCCAGGAAACGATTCGCTCTCAGCGACGGGCTGGAGCACGCGTTCACCCGCCTTGACCGCCAGCCCCGCGTGTGACCCGATCCGTCCATGACGAGCAGCGCGCACTTCTCCGTGGTCTCCCCCGCCGACGACTCCGTGATCTACGAGGGAGCGTTCGCGAACGCGGCCGAGCTCGACGCCCTGCTGGCGCGCGCCACCACGGCGCAGCGTGCCTGGGGCCACACGCCTCTCGCCGAGCGCATCCACGGGGTGCTGCGCTTCCTCGACATGGTGGAGGGTGTTCGCGACGAGGCGGCCGAGGAGCTCACCGCGCAGATGGGTCGGCCGCGCGCGCAGGCGCCCGGTGAGCTGAGCGGCTTCCTGGACCGTGGGCGGACCATGGCGCGGCTCGCGGAGGAGGCCTTGAGCGACTACCTCCCGCCGCCCAAGGCAGGCTTCACGCGCGCCATTCAGCGCGTGCCGGTGGGCGTGGTGCTGGTGCTGGCGCCGTGGAACTACCCCTGGCTCACCGCGGTGAACGCGGTGGTGCCGGCGCTGCTGGCAGGGAACGCGGTGCTGCTGAAGCACGCCGAGCAGACCCCGCTGGTGGCCGAGCGCATGAGCGAGTGCGCGCTGCAGGCGGGGTTGCCTGCGGGTCTCTTGCAGCACGTGCACATGACGCACGCGCTCACGGCCGATGCGGTGCGGGACGCGCGCGTGGGCGCCGTGGCCTTCACCGGCTCGGTGGAAGGGGGCCGGGCCATTTCGCACGCCGCGGCAGGGCGCTTCATCTCGGTGGGCTACGAGCTGGGCGGCAAAGACGCGGCCTACGTGTGCGAGGACACCGACGTGGCCAAGGCCGCCGCCAACGTCATCGACGGCGCCATGTACAACGCGGGGCAGTCTTGCTGCGCGGTGGAGCGCGTCTACGTGCACGAGCGCGTGCTGCCCGCGTTCCTCGAGGCCGCCGTGGCCGAGGCGCGTGCCCTGCACCTGGGTGACCCGCGCGAGGCCGGCACCAACCTCGGGCCCCTGGTGCGGGCCCGCAACGCCGCCGTGGTGCGCGCGCAGCTGGAGCAGGCCCTCTCGATGGGCGCGCGTGCGCTGGTGGGCGGCAGCGCGGGTGACCGCCCGCCGCAGTACGTGGCCCCCGAGGTGTTGGTGAACGTCTCGCACAAGATGGACCTCATGACCGCCGAGACCTTTGGCCCCGTGGTGGGCGTCATGCCGGTGGCCTCGGACGAAGAGGCCGTGGCGCTCATCAACGACAGCGCTTTCGGCCTGACCGCCTCGCTCTGGACGCCCGACCTCGAGCGCGCGCAGCGCCTGGCCGCGCAGCTGGAGGTGGGCACCGTGTTCATGAACCGCTGCGACTACCTGGACCCCGAGCTGGCCTGGGTGGGCGTGCGCGACTCGGGGCGCGGCTGCACTCTCTCGCGCTTCGGCTTCGATGGCTTCACGCGGCTCAAGAGCCTTCACTTGCGGCACGCCATCCCGTGAGCGGCGCTTCCACACCGCGCCTCGTGGTGGCCACCACCTCGCGCTATCGGCTGGAGCTGCTGGAGCGGCTGGGGGCGCCCTACCGGGCAGTGGCTCACCGCTGCGACGAGGAAGCTTTCAAGCATGCGGCTGTCCCGCCCGCGGAGCTGGCCGCCACGCTGTCGCGCGCCAAGGCCGAGAGCGTGGCCGCCGACCACCCGGGCGCCTTCGTGCTGGGGTCCGACCAGGTGTGCGTGCTGGGTGATCAGATCCTCAGCAAGCCCGGCACGCCCGAGCGCGCCGAGGCGCAGCTGCAGCAGCTGGCGGGCAAGACACACCAGCTCATCACGGCGCTGGCCCTGCGGCACCCGGATGGCAGGTTCAGCGAGGGCCTCTCGGTGCACCACATGAGCATGCGCGCGCTCTCGCCGGCCGCCATCGCCCGCTACGTGGCGGCCGACGCGCCGCTCGACTGCGCGGGCAGCTACAAGATCGAGGGGCGCGGCATCGCGCTCTTCACGTCCATCGCGGGCGATGACTTCACGGGCATCGTGGGCCTGCCGCTCATCGCGCTGACCGACCTGCTCACCAGCGCCGGCTTCGAGGTGCTCTGACGTGGTCGACTACCTGGCCGGATACTCCGAGGAGCTGCGCGACAAGGCCCTGCGCCTGCGCCGCGAGGGCGTGCTCGAGGCGCGCCTGATGGAGCGCTACGCCGCGGGCCACGCCATCACCACCAACGCCGCGCTCTACGAGTTCGCCCAGGAGCTGAAGCGCGAGCACCTGCGCAGCTCGCCGCCGCTGAGCAAGGTCCGCTACAACGACAAGATCAGCACGCTCCACCGGGCCTTCGGGCTGCACACCTATGCGGTCCGCGTGCAGGGCGGAAACCTCAAGAGCCAGAACGAGATCAGCATCGCCAGCCTGTTCAAGGAGCTGCCCCTCGAGTTCCTGCGCATGGTGGTGGTGCACGAGCTGGCGCACCTGCGCCACAAGGACCACGACAAGGCCTTCTACCGGCTGTGCGAGCACATGGAGCCCGAGTACATGCGCTACGAGCTGGACCTGCGCCTGCTGCTGTTCGCGCGCCAGGAGCGTGAGCGAGAGGCTCGGCCGGAGCCCAACGCGCCATGACCCCGGCGCCCACGCCGCCCACGCCACAGCAGGTGCAGCGCTATGCCCAGCTCATGGGCAGCGTGATGCTCTTCGTGGTCACGCACGTGCTGGCGCTGGTCACCATGCTGCTGTTCCTGCAGCCGGGCCTCGACTCCTCGCTCGACCTGCTGGCGCGCGCGGCCCACGTGCGGGAGCACAGCACGGCGTGGGTCATCGGTTGGCTGCCCTGGCAGCTGTCGGCGCTGTCGGACCTGCTCGTGTCCATCACGCTGCTGCGCTACGTGCGCGTGCTCCCGGGGCGCCCAGGGCACGGAGCCGCCTGGGCCGCGCTCGGGTTCAACGTGCTGGCGGTGGTGCCCGAGCAGTACGCCGAGCTCCAGCTGGTGACCACGCTGGTGGCGCGCGTGCAGACGCTCGAGGGAGATGCGCTCCGGGCGTACATGGGCGAGGCCTCGCGGCTCTTCATGATCCTCACGGGCACGGTCGCGAACACGTTCTACACGTTCATGCTGCTGGGCTGGATGCTCACGCTCGGGGGGCTGCGCGGTGCGCTCGGGCTCCCGATGCGCATCCTCTTCGTGGAGCGCGTCTTGCTGGGGCTCTTCCTGCTGGCGGGCTTGCTCACGTACCTGGCGTTCGACAGCCCCCCGGCACACGCCGCGCGCTACTTCGCGCTGAGCACGGCCGTGAACGGGCTCGCGTTCCCGGGGCTGATCCTCTTCAGCCTGTTCTGGGCCGCCACCCTTGGAGACGCGCACCACCTGCGCTTCGCCCACCCGGCCGAGGCCACCTGGGCGCTGCGCTGGCCTGGCGGGTCAGCAGGGAAGGGCAGCGCGCTGTTCGCTGGCCTCGCGCAGCGTCTGGGCTCACCCGGCTTTCGTGACGTGCTGCGGGTGCTCACGCGCCGCTGGCCGTACCCCACGCTGCGCAGCCAGGTGCACGACGTGGTGTACCTCAACTGGATGGTGCCCGCTGAGCGCGTGCGCTCCCTGCTGCCCGAGGGGCTCGTTCTAGACGAGCTCGACGGGCGCACTCCGCTCAGCATCCTGACCTATCGCCATGGTCACTTCGGGCCGGCCTTCGCAGGGCCGCTGCGGCGCTTCATGCTCAGCCCACTGCAGAGCAATTGGCGCGTGTACTTGTCGCCCGAGCCGCCCACTCGACCTGGTCAGCCCGCGCTGCCGCAGGACGCCATCGCGTTCATCAGCACGTGCATGGACTCCACGCTCTACACCCTGGGCAGCCGGCTGGGCAGCGACGGATTGCCCTCGCATCGCTTGGGAGCGGGCTCGCAGCACACCCGCGCGCGCGTGGGCGACACCGACCAAGTGGAGACCCTGCTGGTGAACGAAGGGGGCTCCGCGCCCGACCTGCGCTGCCGCGTGAGCCTCGGCACCCAGGCGCCCGACAGCATGCCGGCCGAGTTCGCCGGGCTTGGCACCCCCGAGCAGGCGCTGGCCTACCTCGTGGAGCAGAACCGCGCTGTTCGTGCGCACCGCGCGTTGGGGCTCATCAGCGAGTCGCACATCGACATCCCCATCCCGCTCAGCAGCGTGCGCGCCGCCACCGTGTTGGAGTTGGAGAGCGCGTGGCTCGCGCCGCTCATCGAAGGCTGCACCGCGTGGGCCTTCTTCGTGCCCAGCGTGCCCTTCGCCAGCCTGGGCGAGACGCTGAGGCGGCTGCCCGCCGAGACGTAGGCGGGCACCACTGGGTTCCCAAAGGAGGCGCTCGCGTTGTGCAGCCTTGCGCGGATCAAAAATGAATTGTACGTTCGCGATTGAGTTCCATGCAGACACTCAAGCCCGAAGTTCGCGAGCGCGTGCTCCTGGCCGGCGAGGCCGTCTTCGCCGAGGCCGGCTACGCGGGCGCCACCATGGCGGGCATCGCCTCGCGAGCCGGCGTCTCCACGGGCAACGTGTACCGCTACTTCGCCAGCAAGGACGCGCTGTTCGACGAGCTGTTCCCCCCGGCTTTCGCGGCCCAGTTCCTCGCGCTGCTCCGCAAGCGCGTCCGATCGCTGACGGAGGCGCCCCAGTTGCGCGCGCTCGACCCACGCGCCGAGGCCGATGGCCAGGAGCTGCTGCGCTTCTGGCTGGACCACCGCCGCAAAGTCGTGGTTGTGCTGTCGCACGCGGAGGGCTCGCGGCTCGCCTCCTTCCGGCAGCAGTTCGTCACGCTCCTGGTGGACGCCACCGCCGCGGACCTGCGGAAGGCGTCTGGCCGCCCCCTCACCAAGACACAGCGCCTCGTGCTCACCACCCTGTTCGAGAACACGGCACGCATGCTGGTCGCCATCCTCGGCAGCGACGCGAGCGAGGCGGACGTGGTCGCCGCGTTTGCGGGGTTCTGGAGCTATCAACTCGCCGGCCTCGCCGGTTTCAAGGAATGGGTGCTCGCATGAAGGACGAACTCTCGGACATGGACGCCACAGGGCAGGCGCAGCTCATCGCGGACGGTGCCCTCACGCCGCTCGAGTTGGTGGACGCCACCATCAAGCGCATCGAGCGGTTGGACGCCACGGTGCACGCGCTCGATAGCCGGGACTTCGACGCTGCGCGCGAGCGTGCGCGCACCCAGCGCGCCGAGGGCTCGTTCGGTGGCGTGCCGCTGCTGGTGAAGGACCTGCTCAGCGTTCCGGGTCAGCCGTGCCGGATGGGCTCGCGTTTGTTCGCAGGCAACGTGGCGCAGGAAGGTTCCCCCTTCACCGCCCGGCTCGCAGCCGCTGGCTTCAACGTGCTCGGCAAGACCACCACGTCGGAGCTGGGGCTGCTGGGCAGCACCGAGGCGCTGCTGTCGGGTACCACGCGCAACCCGTGGGATCTCACGCGCTCCGCCACGGGGTCTTCCGGTGGTTCGGCGGCCGCCGTGGCCAGCGGCATGGTCCCGCTCGCGCACGCCAGCGATGGCGGCGGCTCCATCCGCATCCCCGCAGCGGCGTGTGGTCTCTTCGGCCTCAAGCCCAGCCGAGGGCGCTGCGTGCCGGCCGGGCCCGACATGCACGGCCTGCTCATCGACTTTGCCGTGAGCCGCAGCGTGCGCGACAGCGCGCGCCTCCTGGCGGTGCTCGAGCAGCAGGACGGGCCGCTGCCGCCGGTGGGCGTGGTGCAAGGGCCCCACGCGCGGCGCCTCCGCATCGGCGTCTACCACGACACGCTCATGGGCGAGAGCCCTGTGCCCGCCGTGCACGACGCGTTGCGCAAGACCGTGGAGCTGTGCCGCGCGCTGGGCCACCACGTGGTGGACATGGCGTCGCCGCCGGTTTCAGGGGCCGAGCTCTCGGACACCTTCTTCGTGCTGGCCGGCTTCACCGTCGACCAGCTTGCGGCCATGATGCGACCCCTCTTGGGCCGCGACGTGGGCGAGGGCGAGCTCGAGCCATTCACTCTCGAGCTGCTGGCGTGGTTCCGCGCGCTCCCCGCCGGGCGCGTGCCGGATGCGCTCGCTGTGCTGGCCAAGGCCGAGGTCGCCATGCGCCAGCATCTCAGCGCGTTCGATGCGGTGCTCTGCCCCACGCTTCCCATCGAGGTGCCTTCCCTCGGGTACCTGTCGCCCCAGCTCCCGCGCGAAGTCGTGCTGCGGCGCACCGAGTCACTGGCCGGCTACACGTGCATCCACAACATGGCTGGCGTCCCCGCCATGACGGTGCCCCTCTTCCGCGACCCTACCGGTCTGCCCATCGGCAGCCACTTCGCCGCGCCGTTCGGTCACGAGGCCACGCTGCTGGCGCTGGCGTTCGAGCTCGAGGCGGCGGCCCCCTGGATCGACAGCTACCCGCTGCCTCAGGCGTAGTTGCGCACCACCACCTCGCTGATCTTCCCGCGGCCCGCGCCGTTCGAGTTGATGGCGCGCGCGGCCTCGATGGTGCTGATGTGGAAGTCTCGGTACAGCTCGCGGATGAACGGCACGTCGCTGTTGCTGAGCATGAGCTTCGCGCCGCGTCGGTGGAGCTCACGGAACACGTCCCGCAGGCGCGTCTGGTCCTCCTGCGAGAAGCCGTCCCGCGCGTAGCCGGTGAAGCTCGCGGTCGTGGAGACGGGCTCGTACGGCGGGTCGAAGTACACGAAGTCCCCGGGCCGCGCGGTGCCTAGCAGCTCCTCGAAGCCGGCCACGCGGATGTCGGCGCCCGCGAGGGCACGGCTCGCTGCGCGCAGGCCCGCGTGGTCCAGGATGGTGGGGTTCTTGTAGCGCCCGGCCGGCACGTTGAACTGCCCGCGCTGGTTCACGCGGTGCAGCCCGTTGAAGCAGGTCTTGTTCAGGTAGATGAACATCGCGGCACGCAGCGGCTTCGCGCGCCCCTCACCCGCGTTGTACCGCTCGCGCACCGCGTAGTAGGTGTCGGGCTCGTTGCCGGCCGCCGCCAAGGGCGCGAGCGCGGTGATCACGCCCTGCACGTCGTCGCGGATGGACTGGTACACGTGCACCAGGTCGGGGTTGATGTCCGACAGCACGGCGCGCTCGGGCTGCCGTGCGAAGAACATGGCGCCGCCGCCCACGAACGGCTCCACGTGCCGCATGCGCTCCACACCCGGCGGCATCAGCGGCTCCAGCTGCCCCATGAGCCGGCCTTTGCCGCCCACCCACTTGATGAACGGCGAGGGCTTGGGCGCATCGCGCAGCGGCGCGTCCTGCAGCGGGGCGTCGCGCAGCGGGCGTGTGGACACCACGCTCCCCACGGGGACCTTCTTCAGTGGGATGCGCGCGAGAGCTGCTGGGGTAGCCATGTGTGCGACGCTATCCGACATGTGGGCACGGTCCCAAAAAACGGCGAATGACCGCCCCGCGAGGCTTCGCTGGTAGAGTCCCGGCCCCACCATGACGCTCCGCCACGACGCCCCCGAGACCGAGCCCGAACCCGACCGCACCGACGCGCTGGACCTGATGGGAGCGTTCCGCAACGTGCCCCGCACGGGCGTCATCTACGTGACCGTGGAGGCCCAGAAGCGGGGCTTCCAGCTGGGCGCCGAGGGCTGGTGCAACCTGGGCCAGGGGCAGCCCGAGACGGGCCCGCTGCCGGGTGCTCCCGAGCGGCTGACGTCCATTCCCGTGGGCGCCGATGATCTCGACTACGCGCCCGTGCCCGGCATCTGGGAGCTGCGCGAGGCCGTGGCCAACCTGTACAACGAGCTCTTTCGCAAGGGGAAGCCCTCGCAGTACGGGCCCGAGAACGTGGCCATCTGCGGCGGCGGGCGCGTATCCATCATGCGCGCGTGCGCGGCCATCGCACCGGTGCACCTGGGGCACTTCCTGCCGGACTACACGGCCTACGAAGAGCTGCTGGACGTGTTCCGTCGCTTCCAGCCCATCCCCATCTTGCTGGACCCGGAGTCGCTCTACGAGTTCAGCGCCGCCGACCTGCGCCGCGAGATCCTGGGGCGGGGCCTGGGCGCCATCCTGATGAGCAACGCCTGCAACCCCACCGGAAAGCTGGTGCACGGCGACGCGCTGCGGGCCTGGGTGGACACGGCGCGCGAGCTGGACTGCGCGCTACTCATGGACGAGTTCTACTCCCACTACGTGTGGGTGGGCGACCAGCCCATCGTGAGCGCCGCCGAGTACGTGACCGACGTGAACCGCGACCCCATCGTGGTGTTCGACGGGCTCACCAAGAACTGGCGCTACCCCGGCTTCCGCACCACGTGGGTGCTGGGCCCCAAGACCTTCATCGAGTCCGTGGCCAGCGCCGGCTCTTTCTTGGATGGCGGCGCCGTGGCGCCCATGCAGCGCGCGGCCATCTCGCTGGTGCAGGTGGAGCCCACGCTCGCGGAGACCAAGGCCATCCGCGACACCTTCCTCCCGAAGCGCGACCGGCTCATCAGCGGCCTGCGCGCGCTGGGCATCAAGTTCGCGGTGGAGCCCGAAGGCACGTTCTACGCGTGGGGCGACCTCAGCGACCTGCCCGAGTCCATCCGCCACGGCGAAGACTTCTTCAAGGCCGCGCTCGAGTACCAGGTGATCTGCGTGCCCGGGCACTTCTTCGACATCAACCCGGGCAAGCGCCGCATGAGCCGCCCCAGCCGCTTTCGCCACCACGTGCGCTTCTCGTTCGGGCCCGACATGGAGGTCATCGAGAGCGCGCTCGATCGCCTGGGCCAGATGATTCGCAGCCACCGCTGAGGTCGCCACGAATGGAGCACACTGATACGCTCCACGACGTGAGCGACACCCCCCAGCTGGACACCATCCGCATCCGTGGCCTGCACGTGGAGTGCGTGGTGGGCGTGTACCCGCACGAGCGCGAGGTCAGCCAGCCGCTGCACGTGGAGCTGGACCTGCTGCTCGACACCGAGACCTCGGCGCGCAGCGAGCGCGTGCGCGACACCGTGAACTACGCGGCCGCGTCGGCGCAGGTGATGTTCCTGCTGAAGAGCTGTCGCTTCCGGTTGCTGGAGACCGCTGCGCACACCATCGCGCGCTACCTGCTAGCGCCGCCCTCGCCCGACGAGCAGCGCGCGCTGGTGGAGCAAGTGCGCGTGAAGCTCACCAAGCCCGGCGCGCTCAGCGGCTTCGCGCAGCCTTCCATCGAGATCGTGCGCGGGCAGGGCTGGGCCCACATCCTCCAGGAGGAGAAGCCCTGGGGGACGGTGGACGTCATCCACGAGACGCGCGACGCCGGCATCTACCGCCTGAACATCCAGCCGGGCGGCGAGATCCCCTTGCATCAACATCGCATCATGCGCGAGACCGAGATGGTGCTGACGGGCGGCCTCCACTGTCAGCACCAGCCGGTGCCGGCCGGTACGGTCTATCGCTGGCCGCGTGGCGCGGCACACCTGTATCAGAACAAGAGCGAGCGGTGGCAGAGCATCCTCTGCGTCGACTCGCCGCCCTTCATCCCAGACGACGAGGCGCCCGTCACCGGAGAGCCGGCCGACGTGCCGCCCGAGCCGCCCTGGGGTCCCTACGTAGGAGTCGGCGGATGAGAGTGAGCCAGGGGCGAGTCCTCGTGACCGGCGCGAGCCGTGGGATTGGGCGCGCCGTCGTGGCCTGCCTGGTGAAGTGCGGTGCGCGCGTGGCCGCCGTGGGGCGCGACGAAGAGGCGCTCATGCAGGTGGCGCGCATCTCGTCGAAGCAGGTGACCGCCGTGGTGGGCGACCTGGCGCGCGAGTCGGAGCGCGAGCTCTTGGTGGGCCACGCGGCCGAGGCGCTGGGCGGCCTCGACGGGCTGGTGCACTGCGCGGGCATCGTGAAGTACGAGCCGGTGGGCACGCTCACCCCGCAGGCCCTCGAGGCCATGTGGCGGGTCAACCAGCTGGCGCCCACGCTGCTCAGCCAGGAGGCGGCGCGCGTCATGGTGCAGCAGGGCCACGGCGGCTCCATCGTCACCGTGAGCAGCACGCTCTCGGGGCGCCCGGCGCCGTCCACCCTGGGCTACGCGGGCACCAAGGCCGCGCTCGAAGCCACCACGCGCGGGCTCGCCAAAGAGCTGGCCGCGCGCCACATCCGCGTCAACGCGGTGGCGCCCGGCGTGGTGGACACCGACATGGTGCGCCAACCGCGCGTGGCTCCGGGCACGCGTGTCCCCGAAGGGGCCGAGCGCGATCGCCTGGTGGCCGAGCAGCTGGAGGCGCTGGCCTACCTGCACCCGCTCGGGCGTCTGGGGACGGCCGCCGAGGTGGCGGAGCTCATCGTGCAGGTGCTGGACGCCGAGTGGATGACGGGCAGTGTGGTCACGCTGGACGGCGGCTTGAGCCTGTGAGGCCTGTGAGCCGGGTCAGCCCGGCTCTTCCATGGCCGCCGTGATCAGCGCCATGGCCCGCTCCAGCTTGTGCACGAAGTCGGTCTCGTTGCTCACGTCGAACAGCCGCGGGTGGCCGGCCCAGGCGCGCTTGATGCCTTCGTCCACGCGGCGGGCCTCTTCGGGCGTCTCTTTGCGCGTGGGGTTCTGCAGGTTGTAGCCGCCCCCCACGCCCGGCACCGCCAGGTGGATGACCGTGTGGTAGCGCGCGTGCTCGGCTTCGCGCGTGGACCCCACGGCCTCGAAGAAGTCGGGCGTGCCCTTCCAGTAGGCCGCGCCGTCGGCCGTCCCGCGATCGCACAGCACCACGGCGTCATCCGGGGCGTGCACGGTGCAGGCCTCTTCCAGCTCGCGCTGCACGAAGTAGATGGCCCGCTGGGCCGCGCGCCGGGTCTCATCGGACACCGGCAGCGGGAAGCCCCCGGAGAAAAGCAGGGTGGCGGCCTCGGGCACCAGCACCAGGCGGTCGCCGAACTGCTCGCTGGCCACCTGCTGCACGGCGGTCTTGCCGGCGCTGGGGCCACCCGTGAGGACGATGATGCGGTGCGCGGACATGCTGATGGGCCTCCCCGGGAGCGTACTACGACGGAAACACGAAAGGCCGGTGGGATGACCCGACCGGCTCTTTCACGAGCACCCGAACGGAGCGCCTCAGCTGGCGCTGCGACGAGCCGCGATCTCGCGCATGACCGACGCGATGCCGCGCTTGTCGATCTCGCGGATGCCGGCCGTGCTGACGCGCAGCTTCACCCAGCGGTTCTCTTCCGGGATGAAGAAGCGCTTCACCTGGAGATTGGGCTGGTTGAAGACAACCGTCTTCACGTTGGAGTGGGAGACTTTGTGGCCGCGCAGAGCGCGCTTGCCGGTGACGTCGCAGACCTTGGACACGGTAGAACTCCGCAATTCAAAAGGGCTGGCCAGATATCATGCCCGTTGCCCAGCCGCAAGCGCGGGGGCCTTTTAGTGCACCCGTCACCGGGGTGAACCAGGCAGCATCACCCCATGGACACCCCTGGAAACCTGACGGTCACCTACGAGCTGCACGGGCACGTGGCCCTGATCACCCTGCACCGGCCCGAAGTCCAGAACGCCGTGGACAGCGCCACCGCACAGGCCCTGCACGGTGCGTTCGCCCACTTCGAAGCGGACGAGCAGGCCTACGTGGCGGTCTTCACGGGAGGGGGCGGTACCTTCTGCGCGGGGGCGGACCTGAAAGCGCTGGCCAAGGGAGACACCCGCGATCTCGCGCCGGAGGCCATTGGCCCCATGGGGCCCACGCGCATGGAGCTGGACAAGCCGGTCATCGCCGCCATCGAAGGCTATGCCGTGGCCGGGGGGCTCGAGCTGGCCCTCTTCTGCGACCTGCGCGTGGTGGCCGAGGACGCCGTGCTGGGGGTGTTCTGCCGGCGCTTCGGGGTGCCGCTGATCGACCTCGGGACCGTGCGCCTGCCGCGCCTCATCGGGCACGGGCGCGCCATGGACCTGATCCTGACGGGGCGTCCGGTGCACGCCGACGAGGCGCTGCGCATCGGGCTGTGCGAGCGGGTGGCCCCGAAGGGACAGGCCCTCTCGCAGGCGCTCGAGCTGGCGGCCCAGATCGCGGCGTTCCCCCAACGCTGCATGCGCGGCGACCGGCGCTCGGCCATCGACCAGTGGTCCCTGGCGTGGCCCGACGCCATGCGCCGCGAGCTCGAGCTCGGGCTGGCCACGCTGGCCTCGGGCGAGACGTTGAGCGGGGCCACGGCGTTCTCGGGTGGCAAGGGTCGGCACGGGTCGTTCGAGTAGGGCCGGAGTGGCTCGTGGAGGCGGCTTCTAGACTTGGAAACAAGGTCGATTGGCACCCCCGGCTAAAGCCGAGGGCAGCAAACCAGGTGATCGTACTGCCTAAAGTCCCCCCTCCGGGCGGACTGGGTGGCTGCTGTGCCGGATCCGTTCTACCCAAGGTACCCGGACACCAAGGATTGCCGGACCAGAGAGGTGACTGGATAGCGACCAGCTAGTCCGCCCGAAGGGGGGACTTTCAGTAGGCCGAGGCCTGGTTTGCTGCCCTCGGCTTTAGCCGGGGGTGCCCCAAGTTGCGGCGCGCCGAGAGATGAAAGACGCTCGGCCTGGTGGACACCCCCAGCACGCTCGAGACCCTGCACGCGCGCATGACCGCCGCGAAGCTCACGAGCGACGTGGACCCGCTCTCGCGGATCTCGGCCGTGCTGTCGGACGACCTCCACACCGTGGCCGCCCACAGCCAGCTGGAGCGCATGCTGCAGGCTCTGCAGCCGCTGAACGTGGCGCGCGAGACGGTGGGGCGTCCGCCTGGCGCGCTCCCTCCGAACGGCGCAGGACCGCACGCCGATTTCGACCTCGTGGTGCGTGGGCGCCTGGGCGAAGGCGGGATGGGCGTGGTGGAGCTGGCGGAGCAGCGCTCGCTCGGCCGCGAGGTGGCGCTCAAGCGACTGCACAAGAAGCCCCAGCACGAGGCGGAGGGCTATGCGCTGTTGGACGAGGCGCGCATCCACGGCAGCCTCGAGCACCCCAACGTCGCGCCCGTGCACGCGGTGGGGGCCGATCGGGAGTTCGGCCCCGTGGTGGTGTTGAAGCGCGTCAGCGGCCAGAGCTGGGGCAAGGCCTTGCGCGCGGACGCCACGCGGCTCCCCCAGCAGCCGGACGCGCTGGAGCGTCACCTGCGTGTGCTGATCCAGGTGTGCCACGCGCTCGACTACGCCCACAGCCGCGGGGTGCTGCACCGTGACGTGAAGCCCGAGAACGTGATGCTGGGCGAGTTCGGCGAGGTCTACCTCATGGACTGGGGCCTCGCGCTGCGGCGTGATGGCCTCGTGGCCGGGCGGACCCTGCCCATCGCGGGGACACCGGCCTACATGGCGCCCGAGATGGTGCGCGGAGACGCCGAGGCCATCGACGAGCGCTCCGACGTGTTCCTGCTGGGCGCCACGCTGCACGAGGTGCTCTGCGGCGCGCCACGCCACCTGGCCGAGTCCATGTCGGCCACCATGATGCGGGCGCTCCACGCCGAGGCCGTGGTCTATGGCGACGAGGTCCCGGCGGATCTCGGGGCCATCGCCAACCGCGCGTGCGCCCCGGACCCGGACATGCGCTTCGCGAACGTGCGCGCCTTCCGCGAGGCCCTCGAGGGCTTCCTCACGCTGCGCGAGACCCACGCGCTGGTGGCCAGCGCGGAAGCGTTGCTGGACGGGGCGGATGGCAGAGACCCGCGGCCCTTCTACCAAGCGCAGTTCGTGCTGGAGCAGGCGCTGCGTGCGCGGCCGGGGCTGCCCTCCGCGCGGCGCGCGCTCGCCCGCTGTCGCGGGCAGATGTTCGCGCACGCGCTCCGCGAGGGCGACGTGCGGCGCGCCGAGGTGTTGCTGCTGGAGCTCGGTGATGCGGCCAGCAGCGCGCAGCAAGACGCGCTCGCGGCGGCGAGGGCAGAGCAAGAACGTGAGCGTGCCCGCATCGAGGCGCTCGAGCGTGACGCTGACCCGCGCGTGGCGAACGCCGTGCGGTTGCGCGCCATCAGCGCTGCCTTCGTGCTCCTGAGCGCGGCTCAGGCGGCGCAGCTCATGGCGGACCCGAGTCCGGGCTTCGCGGCCGACCCCACGACGCTCCTCTACACCTCTTTGGGCACCACGGTGATGCTGGCCGTGTACCTCGCGTTCCGCGCACGGGATCTCGCCGTCACTGCCATCGACCGGCAGTTCTTGCAGATCATCGTGGGCATGTCGCTCGCTGCCCTCGCGTCTCGCAGCGCGGGCATCCTCCGCGGCGAGGACGTGCCCACCATCCTGACGCGGGACACCTTCCTGTTCGCCACGGTGTTCGCCGTGGTGCGTGTGCCCATGCGCGGGACGCTGGTGCTGGGGCTGGTGGGCCTGGGCTTCGGTGTCATGAGCGCCGCGTGGCCACAGCTGGCCCGCTACCTGCACATGGCGCTGGTGGAGTTCGTGGTGTTGGGGGTGCTGCTCGACATCCTCCTCGAGGCGCGGCGCTTCGCCCGCACGCCGGCTGCGGCTCCCACCACCCGGCCTCCGCGCTGAGCGAGCGTGTCGAGAGGCCGAAGGCGGCCCGCGAGCTGATCCGCCCGGTCACGCCACGTTGGCGACGACGGGGCCCGTCCAACGAAACGGACGCGCCGCCTCGCGATCCGCGTCGGTCCAAGGCCGCACGCCATAGCGCGCGCGGACGGACTCGAGGCTCTCTTCGAAGTGCCGCTCCCAATACACGGGCAGCAACGGACTGGCTTCGCGGCCGCGCCGGTAGGCGGCGAGCAGGCCGCTACGCATGAGCCCGAAGCGCCCCTCGAGGAGCATGTGCTTCAGCGAGCCCAGCACCATGAGCACCACCGAGCTGGGCATGCCGGTCTGCGCGAGGGAGAACGCGTGGATCAGGATCTCGTCGTGGCCTGCGATGGAGAAGCCCGTGAGCACGTGCCAGAGGTCGTGGGAGTGGCGGTAGCGGCGCATGAGGTACGCTTGGTCCGGGTCGGCCGTGTACAGGGCGGGGATGCCGTAGATCTCGGTGGTCAGCCCGTTGTCTTCGAAGAAGCGTGCAAAGGCGCCGCCCAACGTGGAGGCCGGCAGCCGCCGCAGCGCCTCTTGGTCCACTTCCCCGAGGTCCGGACGATCCCGCATGATGTCGGGGCCCTCGCCCGTGCTCATGACCCCACACGTGGCGAGGTAGGCGATCTGCGACTGGGCGCCCAGCTCTTCCGCCGTGATGATGTCCTCGGTTCGGTTGGAGTCGAGCAACACTCGGAGGACGCAGCCTCCTACGGTCTTCCACTCATCGAGCGTCATGTCGGTGGGGAGATGAATCCTGGTGGCGTCACGCATGGCCGTCAGTGTGTATGCGAGCTATGCTCGCATACAACTCGCATTCTGGATAGGCTTCCCCGGTGTCCGAGACCACGCCCCCCTTGCCCCGCTCGTCATTGCTCAAGATCCCGACACAGCAGCGAGCCGTCGACACCGTGCACTTGATCCTGGATGCCGGTATTCGCGTACTGGAGAGCGAGGGGGTGGCGGGGTTCACCACCAACCGCGTGGCGGATGTCGCCGGGGTGAGCCCAGGCTCCCTCTATCAGTACTTCACCAACAAGGAGATGATCGTCTCCGGCATCGTGGAGCGGGGCGTGCTCTCCACCGAACAGCAAATCCGCGGCGTGAGCCTCAACGCCGTGGACATCCCCCCGCGTGTGCTGCTGCGGCAGGTTTGCCTGTCGGTCCTCGTGCAACTCGAGCCCTATCGAGTGCTGCTCTCGGAGATCCTCGCCGCCACCCCGGTGCTCTCCGGCACCGGTGTCGCTGCAATCTTGGAGACGCGGATCGGCGACGTGTTTCGCGCCTACCTGACGGCGAACAGCGAGCGCTACCGCGTACGCGGCGGGCCTGCGGCGCTGTACGTCGCGATCAACGGCGCGATCTACGTGGTGCTCAAGTGGCTCAGCGAGCGCCCGGCGTTCATCTCCCGCGAGGCGCTGGTCGACGCGCTCGTGACGCAGCTGGACGTGCTCTTGATCGCCAGCTGAGGAGGTGGCGCCTGCACGCTTCCTCTATGCCGCCGCGCTCCCCGTGACGGCGTCTCGCTCGCGACGGAACCGCGCCAGGCGCTCGTAGATGGCCACCCGCGCGCGGTTCAGGCCTCCGAGCGGTGAGTGCTCGGGGAGGGCGTGCCCAGGCGAGAACGCCAGCGACTCGCTGAGCGCCCGTCGCTCGGGGGTGCGAAAGACCTGAAGCGGGATGACCACGGTGGCCAGCTTGATGAAGGGGGAGGCGGCTTCGTCCCACACCACCGCCGCGTCTTCGATGGGCATGCCGTCCTTCTGGAGCTGCACGCAGAAGTCGAAGGTGGCCTCGTGTTCGTCCAGGTGCGCGGCCATCGCGTCGGTCAAGTAGTGCTCCCCCAGCTTGGCCGGCAGCGTGCTGCGGTGTGCCGAGGTGGGGATCAGCCCGTACTTCACCACGCGGTCCCCGAAGCGGTACGGGGTGGTGCTCCAGTAGCGGATATCCAAGGGCGACGTGGGGCAGCCGCTGGCCTTCTTCAGCTCCCAGAGCGCCCGGGCGTGGCCGGTGAGCACGAACTTCGCCAGCAGCAAGAGCGGCGAGCTCTCCACGGCGTAGTAGATGGCGTCGCGAAAGAGCGGCACCGTCCCGAGAGGCATGCTGGGGTGACTGAGCAGCACGAAGTCCTGCCCCCGGGGCACGTCGGCATCGCCCGCGCCGGTGGCGCCCAGCAGCTTGATGGCGAGCCCGCGCAGGTCCGGCACGGCGTCCGACTGGGGCTTGGCGCTGGCGCTCGATGAGCGCAGCCAGCAGTCGTAGCGGCGCCCGGGCTGAAACACGCCCACGGCGAGCTCCGCCGGCAGGTGCTCTTCGACCGTGAGGCTGCCGTGCAGCACGCCGAGGGACTTGGGGTGCGCTGCCCGCAGCGTGGACCCCGCGGGGTAGTCGCGCGCCAGCTTGCGCTCGAGGATGCCGATCATCTCCCGGACGAGCTCGACTTCACCGGGGAGCGCCATGTCAGCCGCGTCAGTCATTCTGATTCACCATGGGTGCGAGGGGGTGTCTGCGTCATGAAGGTTTCCAGCGGGTTCGCGATGCGCTGAACTCACGGTGCTCTTCATGTTGCAAGGCCCACGCCAGCCTCGGGGAGGTCAGCCGTTGCGTCGGCTGTCGATCAAGTCGCGGCTCACGCCCGAGGCCAGGATGAACTGCATGGTGGGCTCGTTCAGGCTCTCCAGCAGCTCACGCGGCGTCCCCGATGCCTGCACCTCGCCGAAGTACATGAAGGTGATGCGATCCGCGATGCGGAAGACGCTGGCCATGTCGTGGCTGATCACGATGCTGGTCACGCCGAACTTCTCTTCGGCCTCGGCGATGAGCTCGTCCACCGTGCAGGTGGTGATGGGGTCGAGGCCGGTGGTGGGCTCGTCGTAGATCAGCACGTCGGTCTCGAGCACCAGCGACCGCGCCACCGCCACGCGCTTCTGCATGCCGCCGCTCAGCTCGGCCGGAGACTTGTTCCACGCGTGCCCGATGCCCAGGGACTCGAGGCGGTCCATGACGCGCTCCTTGATCTCCTTATTGCTCATCTTCGTGTGCTCCCGCAGCGGGAAGGCCACGTTCTCGAACACGCTCATGGAGTCGAACAGCGCCGACATCTGGAAGACCATGCCCATGGTGCGGCGCATGGCGTCCAGCTCCATGCCCTCCAGCTCCACGAAGTCGCGGTTGTTCACCAGGATCTGCCCCGAGTCCGGCTTCTCGAGCCGAATGAGCTGGCGCATCAAGACCGTCTTGCCGGAGCCCGACGGCCCGATGATGACGTTGGTCTTGGCGCGCACGATGTCGAAGCTGAGGCCCTTCAGGACGTGGTGCGCGCCGTAGTACTTGTGCACGTCACGCACGCGAATGTGCACTGGGTCGGCCAGCACCTCCGGGTCCACGCGGCGGATCTCGTCGGCGGAGGCGCCCGTGAACGCGCCGAACCACTCCTTGACGCCCATCAGCCGAGGCCCTCGCCGAGCACGATGCCGGTCACCAGGTAGTCCAGCACCAAGATGGCGATGGCGTTGTGCACCACCGAGCGGTTGGTGGCCTGGCCCACGCCAGCGGCGCCGCCCGAGGCGTAGAAGCCCTGGCGGCACGCGATGAGGCAGACGGTGACGCCGAAGACCGCGGACTTGGTGAGGCCCAGCTGCACGTCCTTCCAGTCCACGATCCAGCGCATGCGGTCCAGGAACACGCCGCTGTCGAGGCCCAGCAGCTTGGTGCAGACCAGCCACGCGCCCGACATGCCGATGACGTCGAAGAAGATGGTGAGGATGGGCACCATGAGCAGCCCGGCCACCACGCGCGGGACCACCAGGTACTGCACGGGGTTCACCGCCATGGTGATGAGCGCGTCGATCTGGTTGGTGACGCGCATGGAGCCGAGCTCGGTGGTCATGGCGCTGCCGGCGCGGCTGGACACCATGAGCGCGGTGAACACGGGCCCGATCTCGCGCGAGAGCGCGAAGCCCACCACGGAGCCCGTCTGGCTCTCCACGCCCAGGTCGCGGAAGCCGTTGACCAGCTGCAGCCCGAGCACGGCGCCCACGAAGAAGCCGGTGATGCCCACGATGAAGATGGACTGGACGCCCACGTACTCCATGCAGTGGATGAAGATGCGCCCGCGATAGGGAGGCCGCAGGCCCCAGAAGACCACTTGGCCCAGCATCCGCGCCAGCGCGCCAATCTCGGCCAGCGGCGCGGTCAGGCTGGCCAGCAAGCGAGTCAGCCAGACGACCACGAACGAGGGCGGCTTCGGCTCCTCCTGCGCGGCCGCGCCCACGGCGCGACCCGGGTCACGCGGAACACCCTGCTTGGCCTCGTCGGCTTCAGGGGGCGCCGGGTCGCTCGGCTCATCGACTTCGTTGTCGGACACGGCCGCCTAGATACCACGGGAACCGCGCTGGGTCGTAGTGAACGGCGGAGGGTCAGTCGAAGACGGCGATGCTCACCCCGTCCGGCTCGGCGGGCCAGCGCGGGATGCCGATGCGGCGGCCGTTCCACTCGGCCACCGACGACTGGTCGGCGTCGGCGCCCGGTGCGAAGTCGAGGCCTGCCAAGAACGGGAAGGTCTCGAACAACGCCACGGGGCTCAGGTCGGTCATGTCGTCGCTGACGTTGTCGAAGAAGAACAGCGCGATGGTGGTGTTGTCGCGGTTCGTGTACGCGTCCCCGCTCAGGTCGGCTTCGTCGAGGTCCAGCATGTCGCCGGGCTGGAGCCCGCGGCTGGCCAGGAAGATGACCGTGGTGGGCTGGTCTTCGTCGAAGCGGGTGGCGCCGATCAGCGCGCGCCCGAAGAGGCCGGTGGGCAGCGTGCGCAGGTAGACCAGGGTGTTGCTGCGCACGAAGTTCTCCCGGTAGTAGTGGATGCTGCGGCCCGTCAGCGGGATGACGTGGAACTCGTAGCGGACGTCGGGGCTCCCGGCGAAGGGGCCCCAGTAGCCCTCCTCGCTGGCGATGAACGTGGCGCGCGGCCGCGAGCGCAGGCGCTGCCCCGTGTCGGTGTCGACCTCGTAGATGTTGATGGTGGCTCCGGCCACCGGCACGTTCTCACCCAGGGCGCCCGCGCGGCCCGCGATGACGATGGGCTCGGTCTGCGGCGTGATGTCGGTGGTGGTGGGCGCGCTGTCGGTCAGGAACTCCCAGATGGCCGTGAAGGACTCGGCGCTGGTGGCCACCTCGTAGTGGTCGTCGTCCACGAGGTCCACGTTCTCGGCACCGTCGATGCCGTCGTTGGCCGTCACGACACGGTCGTTGGCGGAGTAGAGGTTCAGCGTGGGCACGTTGGCCGTGGGGCCCGCGGGCGCGTCCTCGTCACCGCTGCCGATGTGGACGTAGCGCCGCACCTTCGCCGCACGCGTGGCGTCTTCGAGGTAGCTGTAGCCGATGCCGCCCCCGGCCGAGTGGCCCATCAGGTCGATCTGCGTGGCGCCGGTCACGCGCAGTACTTCGTCCACGAACGTGTCGAGGCGCGCGGGGCTGTTCCCGCCACCGAGCGAGTTCCAGTCGTAGACGAAGATCCGGTCCCGGCAATAGCCGTTCGCCGTGAAGCGCATGAGGTGGTTGGTGTACGTGTCTCCCGACGCGAGGAAGCCGTGCACCATGACGATGGGGACGTGCGCGTTGGTGCAGCCCTCTTCCCACGGCGGCAGCAACGTGGTCTCGCGCACCTCCCAGCCCGGGTCGGTGGACCCACCACCGCCACCGCCACAGCCGGCGGTGAGCGCCGCGAGGGCGAGGGAGAGAACGAGAGTGCGCTCGATCGTGAACGGCATGTTGGGAGGCTCCGGGGGGATGACGGACGGCGCGCCCGCGGACGGCGTGCGCCCGTCATGATGAACGCTCGCGGCGCCGGATGCGAGCTTGGACGATGGGCGGCAGGGCAGGGGGTGTAGAGTGGGGACATGGCCAAAGTGCCCGCGAGCTACCGCGTCCGGATCCTCACGACGACGCCGCTGGCCACCTCGGCCGGGTTGACGCGGCTCTTCGACACCCTGGCCGAGCTCGGTCTCACGCCCACGCACCAAGGGGCCGACGAGCGCGCCCGCGAGCCCTTCGACCGAGAGACTCTGGTCGCGGCGATCAGCGCACGACCCCACGCGTTCGCCCTCGCGCGGCGCAAGGCTCCCACGTACTCGGCGTCGATCTCGGCGCAGCCTGCTGGCGAGCTGGGGGCCATCCAGCTCGACTTCCCCGGCAGCCAGGATGCCTCGGCGGTGTTTGCCGTGGGTGACCGCTTGGCCGAGGTGTTTCGTGCCGAGCACGGTCTGGTGCATCCCACCTTCGAAGGCGAAGGGCAGTTCAACTCGGCCTCGGTGCTGGAGGCCGGGCGCCTGCAGCAGTACGGCCTCAAGGCGCCGGGCGCGCGCACCTGGTATGGGCCGCACCTGCGCGCGCTGGTGGGCGAGGCGCGCTTCGCCAGTGCGGGTGGCGTGTTGCGTGAGACGGCGTGGGGTGCGCTCTGCCTCGACCTCGTGGCCGACCCCGAGAGCGCGCGCTTCACCACGCTCGCCCGTCGCCAGCGCGAAGCCTTCGCCGCGCTGTCTCCGTCCGGTGCATTCGGCGACTACAGCCACCCGGTCATCAAGAAGCCGGGGCCCCGCTGGCGCCCGATCCCCGTCGCGTGAGCCAAGGAGCTCCACAGGCCGCGCTTGCGTTCTCTCCCGCGCTCGCCTGACACTCGTCTCCTGCTAGGAAACATGAGCACGAGCACCTGGCCCACCAAGACGCGCGAGTTCCACAACCATCACTTCGACTCCACCATCTGGAACGACTTCGCCTTCCGTGACGACGACATCATCATCGGCACGTACGCGAAGTCGGGCACCACGTGGATGCAGCAGATCATCTCGCAGCTGCTCTTCGCGGGCGAGGCGGGCCTCGAGGTGGCGGACATGTCGCCGTGGCTGGACCTCCGCGTTCCGCCGAAGGAGGTCAAGCTCCCCGAGGTGGAAGCGCAGACGCACCGGCGCTTCATCAAGACTCACCTGCCGGTGGACGCGCTCGTGTTCTCGCCCAAGGCCAAGTACCTGTACATCGGGCGCGATGGGCGCGACGTGGTGTGGAGCATGTACAACCACCACCTGAACGGGAACGCGGCCTGGTACGGCGCGCTCAACGACACGCCGGGGCGCGTGGGGCCGCCCATCGAGCCGCCGCCCGACTCCGTCCATCAGTACTTCCGGGACTGGCTGGCGCGCGACGGTCACCCCTTCTGGCCCTTCTGGGAGAACATCCGCACGTGGTGGGCCACTCGCGACCTCCCCAACGTCCAGCTGGTGCACTTCGCGGACCTGAAGGCCGACATGCCCGCGCAGATCCGGCGCATCGCCGCGTTCCTCGACATCCCCATCGACGAGTCCAAGTGGGACCAGATCGTGGACCACTGCACCTTCGAGTACATGAAGGCCAACGCCACCAAGTCGGTGCCCCTCGGGGGCGCCTTCTGGGACGGCGGGGCGCAGACCTTCGTGCACCGCGGCACCAACGGCCGCTGGCGCGACACGCTGACCGACGATGATTGCGCCGCCTACGAGGCCCGCGCGCGAGCCGAGCTGGGCGACGAGTGCGCGCGCTGGCTGGCCGCCGAGTAGTGGGCTAGCCGCGCCCGTGAGGGACCGCAGGCAGAGCGCGCCCAGCTTGGCCAGGGCGGCGTCGGTGCGCGCGTCGAACGGGCTCGCGCAGTTGAGGCGCAGGTACCCGCGGTGGCGGCCGGTGGGGGAGAACAACGGGCCGGGCGCCACGCCCACGCCGCTGCGCAGGGCGCTGCGATAGAGCGCGATGGCGTCCACGCCCTCGGGCAGCTGCACCCACAGCACGTGCCCGCCGCTGGGGCGCGTGCAGCGCGTGCCGGGCGGGAAGTGTCGGCGCACGGCCAGGCCCACCGCGCTCACCTGATCGCGGTACGCAGCGCGCAGCCGGCGGATGTGCGTGTCGTAGCCGCCCCCTTCGAGGTAGCTGGCCACGACCAGCTGCGGGAGGCTGGCGCTGGCGAACGACACGGCCAGCTTGGCATCGAGCACGGCGTCGTAGAAGCGACCCGGGGCCACCCAGCCCACCCGCAGGCCCGGCGAGAGCACCTTGCTGACCGAGCTGCACGACAGCACCCAGCCACCGCGATCGAAGGCCTTGAGGGAGCTGGGGCGCTGCCCGTCGTGCGCGAGCTCGCCGTACAGGTCGTCCTCGATGAGCGGGAGCTTGGCGCGCACGCACAGCTTCACGAGCCGCGCCTTGTCGGCGTCGGACAGCAGGCTGCCGCAGGGGTTGTTGAAGTTGGGCACCAGCACGCACGCGCTCGCGCCATCGGCCACCATCCGCTCGAACAGCCCGAGGTCGAGACCACGCTCGGGCGTGCTGGGCACCTCCACCGGAACGCGCCCCATGAACTGGATCTTCTCGATGATGCCGAAGTAGGTGGGCGACTGGACCAGCACGCGGTCGCCCGGCTGGGTGGTGGCGGCCAGGCTCAGGTAGATGGCCTCCATGGCGCCGGTGGTGGTGATGATGTCGCTGGGCTGGAGGTTGGCGCCCGCGTCGGCCGCGTGCGCCGCGATGGCACGCCGCAAGCGCGCAGGACCGGGGGGCAGCGCATAGCCGAAGGCCTCCTCCGGCGACTCTCGCATGATGCGCGTGGCCAGGCGCCCGAGCGCGCTCAGCGGCAGGTGCACCGGGTCGGGCAGTGCAGTGCCCAGGGCCACGAGGTCGGGCGCGGCGGTCTCGCGCAGCACGGAGAGGCCACGCAGGCGCTCGTCCTCCGGGAGCGGCACGCTGGGCTCGGGCACTGGCAACCAGAGGCGGGGCGTGTCCCGCACGAAGTAGCCCGAGCGCGGTCGAGCCTCCACCAGGCCGCGCGTCTCGAGCACTCGGAACGCGTGCTGCGCCGTGGCCACGCTCACGCCCCAGCGGTCGCGCACGTGCCTCACCGAGGGCAGCCGGTGCCCGGGCAGCAGCGTGCCATCATGGATCAGCCGCTCGAGGCGCTGGGCGACGTCTTCGTAGAGCATGACAGTTGGATCCCGTTGGACCAGTACAGATGGTGACCGACGCATCTGTGCTGGTCCAACTGTTCTTTCTCTGAATCTGTGCCGAAGTGGATGCGGACGCCAGGCTCTATGCATGCCTAGCACCGCGCTCCTCCCGGCGGCCGAACCGCCCGTCGGCGTCTCCCCCTCCCGCTTCAGCGACACCTTCACAGGCCTCTGGCTCGGCACGGTGGCCGTGGCCGCTTTCAGTCTGACCATGCCCATGACGCGCCTCGCGCTGCGCGACCTCGATCCCATCTCCGTCGCCACGGGTCGGGCCGCGCTCGCTGCGACGCTGGCGCTACCGCTGCTGTTGGCGCGCCGCGCACGCTGGCCCGGCTGGCCGCTCGCGCTGCGCCTCGCTGGGGTCGGCCTGTGCGTGGCCGTGGGCTTCCCCATCACCATCGCGTGGGCCATGCAGGAGGGGAGCGCCTCGCAAGCTGGGCTGGTGCTGGGGCTCGCGCCCATGGCCACGGCCGCCTTTGCCGCGCTCCGCTACGGTGAGACACGGCGCGCCCGCTTCTGGTGGATGTCGGCGGCGGCCACGCTCACGGTCGTCGCCTTCGCGCGCCACCACGGCGGCGGCGCGCTGCAGCCGTCGGACGCGCTGCTGCTGGCGGCCGTGGGCTTCACGGCGGTCGGCTATGGCTCCGGTGCACAGCTGACCCGTGAGCTGCCCAGCGTGGAGGTCATCGCGTGGGCTGTGTTGCTGGTGGCGCCGCTGACCGTGCCGTGGGCGCTCTTCGCGCTGCGCGAGCAGCACAGCCTGCCGGGGCTGCCCGCGATGGGCGGGCTGGTCTACGTGGGGACCATCTCGCAGCTGCTCGCGTTCGTGCCGTGGTACACGGGGCTCGCGCGCGGCGGAGTCACCACGGTCAGCCAGGTGCAGCTGCTTCAGCCCTTCCTCACGTTCTTGGGGGCCGCGTGGCTCGTGGGCGAGTCGCTGCCCATGACGCTGTGGGGCTTCGGCGGTCTGGTGGCGCTCTTCGTGTGGCTCGGCCGGCGCTAGCGGTGCCGCCGCATTTCGGTCCGATGTCGATCGGGTAAATAGCGCCGCGCTCCGTGCGCCTACATGGAAGAACGAAGCGCGGGTGCCTAGACTCTTCGGGAGAGGCCCCCATGGCGCAACAAAGTGCGTTCGTTCGCGAGATTGAGCTCTGGTCGCCGCAACGCGGCCATGACTGGCGGCGCACGACCACCGGTCCCGCCGGGCAGAGCGAAGAACAGGTGACGATCCACGGCACAGCCCAAGGGACGGCGCGCCTGGTGCGGCGTGTGCTCTCCACGCAGCGACCCGAGCTGGACAGCGAGGACCGCGAGACCGTGGTCGTGGCCTTTCCGCTGTTCCACGCGCAGCGGCTCTCCACAGTGGTGGTGCTGCGCTGTCACAGCGAGACGGGCCGCGGGGGCTGCGTGGAGGTCTGGGAGCCGAGCCAGAACGCCGAGCTGGTGCACGCCGAAGGCTACTACGGGGTGCTCGGCGACTTCGAGATGTCGAGTCGCCTCGCGCGCTTTCGGCGTGGCATCGGGCTTCCGGGAATCACCTGGGACCGCCACCGGCCTCACATCATCGACGACCTGCGCTACTCGCCTCACTTCTTGCGCGCCGCCCTGGCGCGGGAGCACGCGCTGGCCGTGGGGCTCGGGGTGCCCATCGTGCGGCAGAACGAGGTCGAGCACGTGTTGGTGTTCCTGACAGCCCAGCGCTCACCGCCGGCGCGCGCCATCGAGATCTGGATCCCGGACGCGCAGGGGCGGCTGTGGCTGGACCATGGGGCCTACGACACGGGACTCGAAGCGTTGGGCCGCGCGAGCCGGACCACCTGCCTGATGCCCGGGGAGGGCGTGGCCGGCCGCGCGGCGAAGGCCGGCGAGCCGCTCGTCTGGTCGAGGCAGAGCAAGCAGAACGATGCAACCGACAGCGACGCCGCGCGGGCCGGCCTGGTGCTGGGCGTGGCGCTGCCGCTCGTGGAGAGCACTGGCACACGGGCTGTGTTGGTGCTGCGGTCGTAGAGCAGAGCGGCACGCATGCGCGGCGAAGGTGGGGCTACAGGCGGATGTACGCGTCGATCCGCGACAGGAAGCTCGCGCAGTGGGTCCTGTATGCGCACCTCGCGCTCATGAACTCTCCGAGTGACACCGCCCAGCTCGACTCGCCGCTCCGGACTCCGTACGAGTGCGTGTAGCCACCGCCGTGGACCCGGCTCACGGCGGCGACCACCCAGTCGACGTCGTCGAGGTCACCCGTGCAGAAGCCGTGCGCCACGGTGCGCGACCACGTGCGGGTGTACGTGTCGGGTTGCTCGCCGGGGTGGCGCCGGACGGCGGCGATGGTCTCCGTGATGGACTCGAGCGAATCCGCCCCGAGGTATTCGCTGACCACACGGCGTGCGTGGGAACGAGGCGCGAGGACCTGCTCGAACGCGTAGGCGCCCTCGTCGGTCCAGCCGTCCACGCTGGGCCAGGCCAGCACGAGGCGTGGGGTGCGATGCGACCCATCGAGCCACGCGGTCACTTCGCCCGTCTTCGAGAGCCAGCGGGTCATGCGGGGCAGTCTATTCGGACCCCGGGACGCCGACACAATTTAGTCGTCGTCCGTTCACCTCCGCGAAACAGCAGCTCCAACTGACCATTTCACTACGGCGAAATCGCGCGGAAACGTCGGCCGATCACGGTACGACCATGACCGACATCAATGAATCGAACGTCGCCGCGAACGAGTCCGAAACAACGAGCGAGGCCCCGCTCGCCCCGGTCGGACGTCGTGGCTTCCTGAAGTGGAGCGCGGCGGGCGTCGGTGCCGCCGCGCTGAGCGCCACGGGTTGCGGCAGCGACGAGCCGGCCGCGCGCCCGGCTCAGGGGAGCGCTGGCGGCACGGGACCGGAGCTGTCCGAGGTGCGCCTCGGAATGATCGCGCTAACCGACTGCGCGCCCATCGTCATCGCGCAGGAGAAGGGCTTCTTCCGCCGCCATGGCATCAGCGCCACCATCGTGAAGGGGGCGAGCTGGGCGGCCATCCGTGACTCGCTCACCAACGGGTCCATCCATGGCACCCACATGCTGCTGGGGATGCCCATCGCGTCCACCATGGGCCTGCTCGGGTCCCCGCGCGTGCCCATGGTGGCGCCGTGGATGATCAACCGGAACGGGCAGGCCATCACGCTCGCGAACCGGTTCAAGGGCCGCGTGGCGGCTGACCCGGCCGCCATGCTGCCCTTCGTACAGGAGGCGAAGGCGGCGGGCTCACCGCTCACCTTTGCCATGACGTTTCCGCCCGGCACGCACGCCATGTGGATGCGCTACTGGCTGGCGGCCGGGGGCATCCACCCCGACCGCGACGTGGCGCTCGTCACCATCCCGCCTCCGCAGATGGTCGCCAACATGCGCGTGGACCGCATGCATGGCTTCTGCGTGGGCGAGCCCTGGAACGCCCGCGCGATCGCCGACGGCATCGGCTACACGGCCACCACCACGCAGGAGATGTGGCAAGACCACCCGGAGAAGGTCCTGGCCTTCCGCGAGGACTTCACCACCCAGAATCCGCGCACGGTGAAGGCCATGCTGAAGGCCATGCACGAGGCCAGCTTGTGGCTCGACGAGCCGGCCAACCGCCCCGAGCTGGCGGCCATCCTCTCGCGCACCACCTACGTGAACTGTGGCCCGGAAGTGCTGCTTCCCCGCCTCCAGGGCCACTACGACTACGGCGACGGCCGCGTCTCCGAGCACACCCACGCCATGACCTTCCAGGCGCGCAACACCAACCGCCCGCAGGAGAAGTACGCGGTGTGGTGGCTCACGCAGTTCCGGCGCTGGGGCATGGTGACCGGTGCGCCCGACTACGCGGGGGTCGCGCGCAAGGTCATGCGCGGCGACCTCTACGACGAGGCCATGAGCGAGCTGGGCTACACGCACGGAGGCGTGAACGATGCCCCCGAGACGCTCTTCGACGGTCGCACGTTCGATCCCGCCCAGGCCGAAGCGTACGCGACCTCCTTCACCACGCACGCCGTTCGCAACAGCTGACCCGATTAGGAGCACCCCACGTGGACAAAGCGCTGACCCTGAAGATTCGGACCTTCCTCGAGAACCTCCTCCTTCCTTTCGTGGGCATCGGCGTCGTCGTCGCCGGGTGGTCAGTCGCATCGGCGAGCTTCGCCGAGCAGCTGCCTTCTCCGATGGAGACCTGGGAGGCGAGCAAGCTCTACGTGCTGGCTCCCTTCGAGAAGCGGGGTGAGCTCGACCAGGGCATCCTGCGGTTCACGTGGTACTCGCTCGTGCGGGTGGCGGAGGGCTATGCGCTGGGCATGGCGCTGGCTGTGCCGCTCGGGCTGGTCTTGGGGGCGTCCAAGACGTTCGCGAAGTCCTTCGACCCCATCATCCAGATCCTGCGGCCCGTGTCGCCGCTGGCTTGGCTGCCGCTTGGCCTCGTGTTGTTCGGACAGCCCGACCCGGCCGGCACGTTCACCATCGCCATGTGCTCCATGTGGCCCACGGTCATGAACACGGCGCTCGGTATCCGCTCCATCCCCGAGGACTACATGAACGTGGCGCGCGTGCTGCGGCTCTCGCGCACCAAGACGCTGTTCAAGATCATGATCCCCGCGGCGCTCCCCTACATGTTCACGGGGTTCCGGCTGAGCCTCGGCATCGCCTGGCTCGTGATCGTGGCCAGCGAGATGCTCACGGGCTCCCCCGGCGTGGGTGGGTTCCTCTGGCAGGAGTACAACAGCCTCATCTACGAGCACCTGATCCTCTGCATCGTGACCATTGGCTTGGTCGGGTTCCTGCTCGACCGTCTCATGGGCGTCATGGAGCGCTCGCTCTTCGCGAAAGTCTGAGGGAAACCGCATGGCGTATCTCGAAGTCAAAGGTCTCGGAAAGTCGTTTGCGCGCGGCGGAGGCACGCTCGAGGTGCTGTCCAACGTGTCGCTGTCGGTCGAGAAGGGCGAGCTCGTCGCCATCGTCGGCTACTCGGGGTCGGGCAAGACCACGCTCGTCTCCTTACTGGCGGGGCTCATCGAGCCGGACACCGGCAGCATCGTGCTGGACGGAAAGCCGGTGAGCGCCCCGGGGCGTGACCGCGCGGTGGTGTTCCAGAGCTATGGCCTGCTGCCCTGGATGACTGTGCGACAGAACGTGGCGCTCGCCGTGGACGCGTCGAACCCCGAGCTGCCGAAGGCGGAGCGCGCGGCGTTGGTGGAGAAGTACATCACCCTGGTGGGTCTCGCTCACGCGCACGATCGCAAGCCTGCTCAGCTCTCGGGCGGCATGAAGCAGCGCGTGGCCGTGGCGCGCGCGCTGTGCACCGACCCCGACGTGCTGCTGCTGGACGAGCCCTTCGGCGCGCTCGACGCCCTGACGCGCGCCGGCATGCAGCGAGAGATCGCGCGGCTGGTGCGCGAGAGCGGCAAGACGGCCGTGCTCATCACGAACGACGTGGAAGAGGCCATCCTGCTGGCGGATCGCATCATCCCGCTCTCGGCGGGCCCGTCGGCGACGCTGCTCGACCCCGTGCCAGTGCCCTTCGCGTTCCCACGCGACCGCCGTGAGCTCTCGCGCGAGCACGACTACAAGGCCATCCGCGCCCACGTGCTGGCCACCTTGATTGCGAGCTCGAAGAAGCGCGCGGTCGCGCCCGAGACCAAGAGCGTTGCCATCCCCCGCGCCGAAGAGGTCATCGCATGAGAAGCGAGAACAAGTTCGTGGAGATTTGGCAGGTCACCAAGGAGTTCCCCACCAAGGCGGGGCCGCTCGCGGTGGTCAAGGAGTTCGACCTCACCATCGCCCGGGGCGAGCTGTGCTGCCTGCTGGGGCACAGCGGCTGCGGCAAGTCCACGGTGCTGTCCATGGTCGCGGGCCTCACGAAGACCACGAGCGGCGCCATCATCGTGGACGACAAGGAGGTGGTCGCGCCCGGGCCGGACCGCGCGGTGGTCTTCCAGTCGCCCACGCTGTTCCCCTTCATGACCGCGCTCGGGAACGTGCGGCTCGCGGTGGATCAGGTGAACCCGAAGACGTCGGCGGCGGAGCGCGACGCCCTGGCGCGCAAGTACCTCACGCTCGTGGGCATGGGCGACGCCTGGGCCGCGAAGCCCGCCGCGCTCTCGCAGGGCATGCGTCAACGCGTTGGCATCGCGCGCGCCTTCGCGCTCTCGCCGCGCATGCTGCTGCTGGACGAGCCCTTCGGCATGCTGGACTCGATCACGCGCGTGGAGCTCCAGCAGACCCTCGTGGACATCTGGTCCGAGCACAAGATCACGGCGCTCATGGTCACGCACGACGTGGACGAGGCGCTCTTCCTGGCGGACCGCATCGTGCTCATGACCAACGGCCCCGAGGCGCGCGTGGGCAAGATCATCGACGTGCCCTTCGAGCGCCCGCGCGACCGCTTCGCGGTGATCGAAGACCCGCGCTACGACGTGCTGCGCGACGAGATGCTGGCCTTCTTGGAAGAGAACGACCCGCACGCCGCGGTGGCCTGAGCCGACGCCAACCCTGCCGCTGCGCCGCGCCACGTTGCGGGGCGTGAGGTGGCGGGGTAGCCATGGCCCGTGCGTTCACCCCGCGACACGCTGATCCTGAAGCCGCGCCTGCAGTCTGCCGCGGACACGCTGCGCCCCACGCGCGCCGAGATCGACCTCGACGCCGTGGTGCACAACTTGGGCGTGGCGCGCGACATCGCGGGCACCAGCCGCGTGCTGGCGGTGGTCAAGGCCGACGCCTACGGGCACGGCGTGGTGCCCGTGGCGCGCCGGCTGCAAGAGGTGGGCGCCTATGGCTTTGGCGTGGCCCTGGCCGAAGAAGCACTCGAGCTGCGCGAGGCAGGCATCCACACGGCCATCGTGGTGCTGAACGGCGTGCACGGCGGCGCCCATGAAGAGGTGGTGGCCGCGGGGCTCACGCCGGTGGTGTACGAGCTGCCCGAGCTGCGCGCCTTTGCCGACGTGGCGGCCCGACGCGGCGCGCCCGTGGGTGTGCACCTCAAGGTGGACACGGGCATGAGCCGTCTCGGGGTCCCGTTCACGGCGCTGCCCCAGTTCCTGGACGCGCTCGAGGAGCTGGGCCCCAAGGGGGCCATCGCCATCGAGGGCTGCATGACGCACCTGAGCTCGGCGGACAGCGATCCGGACGTGACACGCGAGCAGCTGGCGCGCTTCGACCAGGCGGTGGCGCTGGTGCGCGCGCGCGGTCACGAGCCCACCCTGTTGCACGCCGCCAACACGGCGGGCGCGTTCCTGCACCCGGAGTCGCGCTACGACCTGGTGCGCCTCGGCAGCGCGCTGTTCGGCTATGGGCCGCCGGGCACGGAGCAGGCCGGGCTGCGGCCAGCCATGCGCTTGCGCACCGAGATCATCTCGCTGCGTCGCGTGCCTGCCGGCACGCGCGTGGGCTACGACGGAACGTTCACGGCCGACCAGGAGCGCACCATCGCGACGGTGCCCGTGGGCTATGGCGACGGCCTGATCCGCGCCACCAGCAACCGCGCCGAGGTGCTGGTGCGCGGGCGCCGCTGCCCCGTGGTGGGCAACGTGTCCATGGACCTCACCGGCATCGACGTGAGCACGCTGCCCGACGTGCAGCTGGGCGACGAGGTGGTGCTGCTGGGCGCGCAGGGCGGCGACGCCATCGACGCGCACGAGCTGGCGCGCTCGGCCGGCACCATCCACTACGAGGTGCTCACCAACGTGTCGCGCCGCGTGCCCCGCTTCTACGCGGGGTGACGAGCGCTAGACCGGCGAGCCGCCGATGAGCTTGGTGAGCAGGGCCTTCTCGACCGGGAACGCGGTTGGCGCGCCGCCCTCCGGGAACACGCGGTGCAGCAGGTTCAGGATGCGCGTGGTGGTCTTGGGGGTGACGCGGGCGGACACCGAGTAGAAGCGTCCTTGGCCGGTCATCACCATGCGTCGCTTGTCCACCACGCCGTCGAGCACCATGTGCGCGGCGCGCTCGGGCGTCATGATGTCTTTGCGCTCGGCGTAGGCCTTGGTGGGCGCCATCATCTCCGTGCGCACCAGCGGCAGGTAGATGTTGGAGACCTGCACGCCCTCGTGGTGGAACTCGGCCGCCAGGCAGTTGCCGAACGCCTCGAGCGCGGCCTTGCTGGACAGGTAGGCCGAGAAGTACGGGCCGGGGATGAGCACGCCCATGGTGAGCACGTGGCACACGGAACCGCGGCGCTCGCGCAGGCTGGGGAGCAGGCCCAGCGTCAGGCGCACGGGCGCAAAGTAGTTGAGCTGCATGGTGCGCTCGTAGTCGTGGAAGCGCGCGCGGCTGTCGGCGATGCCACGCCGGATGGAGTGCGCGGCGTTGTGGATCAGCACGTCCACCCCGCCGTGCGCTTCGGTCACCTTCGCCGCCAGCGCGTCGAGCGCCGCGAAGTCCGCGAGATCGGTGGGGTAGGTGGTGACCTTGGCACCCGTGGCGCGCAGCTCCGTGGCCAGCTCATCGAGGGCATCGGCGTTGCGCGCCACCAGCACCAGCTCGGCGCCTGCGCGTGCGGCCTGTCGTGCCACCTCGGCGCCGATGCCGCGCGACGCTCCCGTGACCAGCACCACCTTGCCGCCGAGTGCCTGCGCATAGCGCATGGGCCGCTGGTGCACAGCGGTCAGGTGGTCGTCGTAGTAGCGCACCATCGGCCGCGCGTAGTCGGCCAGGCGTGGGCACGCGATGCCGCTCCCGGCGAGCGCGGCCTGCGTCATCTGGTCGTCGAAGCGCACGCGCAGGTTGAGCGCGTCGATGCCCGTCGGCGGGAGCCCTAGGTCGTCCAGCACGTCGCGCCGCAGGGTGGCCACGCTGGGCAGCATGTTCATCAGGTTCAGCGCGTTGTCCACGCCGGGGATGCCGCGCACGTCCACCTGCACGCCCAACCCCGGCCCATGCATCTCGCGCAGGAAGATGCCCAGCATGGCGGCGAAGCGCGGCGGCGCGGGGTCCACCAGGTGATGGACGCGGCCTTTGGCGCTCACGTCGCTCGCGCTCGCTGCGAGGCCGATGTGGGCCAGCGCGTTGGCCACATAGTCCACCGGCACCAGGTTCATGCGCCCGCGCACCTTCGGCACGGGCAGCTTCACCCAGCGCGGCAGGGCGCCGGCCAGCTGCTGGAGCCCGGCGAAGCCCAGGTAGGGGCCGTCCACGCGGTCCATCTCGCCCGTGACGCTGTGGCCCACCACCGCGCTCGGCCGGTAGATGCGGTGGGCGAGGCCAGCCGCGCGCACCTGCTTCTCCGAGTTGAACTTGGAGCGGTGATACGCGTGCGGAAACGACTGCCCCTCGTCGAACATGGACTCGGTGAACGTGCCCTGGTAGTCGCCCGCCACCGCGATGCTGCTCACGTGGTGCAGCACGCCCCGAAAGCCTGACAGCGCGGTGAGCAGGTGCCGCGTGCCCGCTTCGTTGGCCGCCACCAGCGCCGCTTCGTCCGCGCTGATGTCGTAGAGCGCGGCCAGGTGGAACACGTGGTCCGCCGCGAGCAACGCCGTGCGCCCCGCCTCGTCGAGGCCCAGGCTCGTGTCGTCGAGGTCGCCCTGGACCACGATCAACGTTCCGCCGCGGGCCGACGCGCGGCTCACCTCGTGGAGCGCTTCGATGCGGGCTGCTCGCGCCCCGAGCGACGAAGGCCGCACCATCATGGTGACGTGCGCGCCGCGGCGCAGCAGGGCCTCGATGGTGAAGCGCCCGATGAGGCCGGTGCCGCCAGTGACGAAGACGCGGGGTGATGTCGTCATGGGCGCATCTTGCCAGGTGTCGGCTCCAGAACGTGTGCTCATCGCCCCGGCGCGCCGTGGCGGGCGCCCTCGGTGGTGTACGATCGAGGTGTCGCCCACGATGACCGCGCTCCTCGACATTGCCCTCAGCGAGCTCCCCGGCGACCTCGCGAGCTGGCCCGCCGCGTTGGGTGCCATGCGTGAAGTCGACGCGCACGAGGTGCTCGCTGCGCTCTTCGAGGCCTGGGTCGCGGGACGGCTCGAGGCTCACCTCCACGCGCAGGGCGAGACGTATCGCTCTTTCGGTGCCCTCCTGACGGGACTCCCAGAGCGGTTCACGGTGGGCCTGTCGGCGGAGCGCATGGCCGACGACGAGGTGGACGTGCGGCGCTGGTGCTGGGCGCCGGGGTGGTTCCTGCTGAGCCAGGACGAGGACCTCATGGTCATGAACGACGACTGCGTTTCGGCGCTCCTCGAGGAGGGCGCGGCTGGATGCCCCAAGCGCGAGTACGTGTTCGGCATCGTGGAGCACCATGTGCGCGATCAGATGCACCATGCGCTGTGGGATGGCGCGGCCACGTTGCCCGAGCGCCTCGCTTGGGCTGGTCAGGTGGCGAGAGGATGCCGCACGAGCGGGCGCCACCGACCTGGTGGACTACGCCGCGCGCATCGCGAGCTATGCGGTGCAGGGTGCGGTGAAGCGCGAGGACGTGGAGCAGCGCGTCTTTGATCTCCGGCGCTGCCACCCCAATCGGACCGTGCCGCCCCACGTGCGCCTCGAGGGCGACCGGTGGCTGGCGAGGCTGGACCGCGCGAACGCGCTGGTGGGCCAGCTGGTCATCGACCGGAGGACGGGCGCCATGCGGGCGGACGAGACGGTGCGCCGCCGCTGACGCTGGCCGCGCTACGAGGCGAGCCGCTGCGCGGAGGCCTCGAGCGTCCGCAGCTGACCGCTCACCACCGCGATGTCCCGCTCGCAGTCGCGGATGTTGCCCGCGTACTCGATGACGTGGACGCCCGTGATGTACCAGCCCCCGACGACCAGCAGCACCACCTGCACCAGCACCGCGAGCGCGATCCAGAAGCCCCAGAGCACGAACGCGGGGACGGCCAGGATCCCGAGCGCGCCGAGCTTGATGGCGTTGTTGCGGTCGCGCGTGGCGGCGTCGCGCAGCGTGATCAACCGCGTCTGCTCGAGGCCGAGGATGCGCAGCCGCTCGCGCAGGGCCTCGGGGCTGTCCACGTGGGTCACACTGCGTCGGGTCATGGGGTGCTCTCCGGTTCCAGGTTGCTCAGCATCGCTTCGAGTGCGCGCACCGCGGCCGCGAGGGTGGCTTCGTCCAGCCCCTGCACGGCCTGCGCGCGCACGGCGCCTCCCAGCGGCACCAGCTTGGCCTCGAGCCGCCTGCCGGTGGGGGTGAGGAACAGGCGCGGCGTGCGACGGTCGCTCGGGTCCGCCTTGCGCTGCACCCAGCCCTCGGCCTCGAGGCGCGAGACCATGCGGCTGAGCTGACCCTTGTCCTTGAGCGCGATGTCGCCGAGGCGTGCTTGGGGCAGGCCGTCCTCGGCCCACAGCGCGCGCATGAGGCGCCACTCTTCGACCGTGATGCTGAAGCCCGCGTCGCGCAGCTTGATGAGCAGGCTGCGCTGGAACGCCTGCCCCACGCGCGCGCTCAGGTAGCCGATGGTGCGGGCGAGCGGGAGCTCGGGGCGCAGCTGATCGCTGCGCGTGGCCGTGGTGGTGCGTGGCATCCCACTCAACGTGGGGTCAATGGTTGAGTATGTCAACCGTTGAGCTACGACACGGCGCGGACCCTCACTCGGACGCGAGAGCCTCAGGGGTGCGTGTAGATGTCGGTGGCGGGCGGGCCCTCCGTCGCTTCGCCCCCCGCAGGCTCTTCCATCGTGGCTTCGCTGGCTGCGGTGAACGCTTGGAAGCCGCTCAGCATGGCGATGATCACCCGCTCGAAGGTCTCGCTGTCGAGGCTGTAGGTCACGTCCACCACGGGTCCGTTGGCCACGATGTTGGCGCTCGCGAACAGCTGGTCGAACCCCGCGGCCTGGAGCTCGGCGCTCTGCTGCCCCTCCGCGATCTTCTCGCGCATGGCGGTGGCCATCGCGGCTGCGGTCGCGTCGTCCGTGAAGAGGCCGAAGCCCTGCAGTCGGATCGACTCGCCCAGGTCCATCCAAGCGCCGAGTGAGACGGCGTTCCCTTGCACCGGGAACACCCCGTCGAGACCGAAGTCACCGGGCACCGTGCTCGCGTAAGTGACGGTGTGCTGGCCCAGCTCCGCCCGCTGCGTGGCGTCCACCAAGACGGCGCTCGAGGGGCCGGCGGGAGGCGCCAGACCGTCCAGGCGGTCGAGCGCGGCCAGCACCCAGTGGTCGCTGCCGAACATGAGCGTGTGGTCGCTGGCCAGCGCCAGCACCGTGGGTCCATCGCGGCGCAGCTCGTGCTCTCGGTGGGTCCCGGGTGTCTGCGAGGCCGCGAACGTCTGGAGGTCCGACGCGCGGAAGCTCCCGCGCATCACGATCAGCAGCGGCTCGCCACCTTCGTCGGTGGGCTCGTGGCGGAACGCGACCGCCACCCGGTCGATGCGGTTCAGCAGCTCACGCACGTTGGTGGACTGCGCGTTCATGTACGGCTCGAGCGCTTCGTCCACCCGCGCCATGAACGGCGCGCCGCGCACCGCGGCGACATCGACCACGACCACGCCCTCGGCGTCGGGCGGCAGCAGCGAGACCACGTCGAGGACGCGGACCTGCGACGGATCCTGCGGCGAGGGCGAGCCACCGCAGCCCGAGAGCGCGACGGCGGCGGACGCGCACAGCGCCATGGAGGACAGCACGCGGCGGATGCGTACAGAGGGCTGATGGCCAGTGATCATCCGGGCAGGCTAGCAGCGCGCAGCGCCCACGTGAACGCCATGCGCTCGGAGCGGGCGGCTCGCGAACCGCTCACGCCTGCGCGTCGGCTTGAGACTCGCTGCGGGCGCCCGCCAGCGCCGCGCGCGCGCGACCGCCACGCTCCTGGTACGCCAGCAGCGGGCGGAAGTGCACGAACGAGTTCACGGGGTGATGCGTGGGCAGCCCCTGGATGGTGAACGGCCGCGTGGCGTCGGGCTCGATGTGGAAGCGGCGCAGCAGCGTGGTGATCAAGATGCGCAGCTGCATCTGCGCGAAGTTGCGGCCCAGGCACAGGCGCGGCCCGCCGCCGAAGCCCACCATGTACTTGCCCTTCGCCTGGTCCTCGCCGCGCGCGGGGTCCCAGCGGCCCGGGTCGAAGGCGTGCGGGTGCGGGAAGGCCTCGGGGCAGCGCTGGCTCATCCACGGGCTCCAGAACACGGGCGTGCCAGCGGGCACGGTGTAGCCGCCGAACTCGAAGTCGCGCATGGCCGTGCGCGGGAACATGGTGAGGCTCGGGCCGCAGCGCTCCACCTCGCGCAGGAACCAGCTCAGCGTGGTGAGCTTGGCGCTGCCCTTCAGCTGGTAGGGCTCGTCGCCCAGCGCGTCCCACACGTTCTCGCGCAGACGGTCTTGCCACTCGGGGTGGTGCGCCAGGAGGTGCAGCACCCAGGAGCCGGCGCTCGCGGTGGTGTCGTAGCCCGCCCAGAACAGCAGCATGGTGTGGTGGATGACGTCCTCGATGGGCAGGTAGCGGCCGTGCTCGTCCTTGTCCTGCGCCAGGCGCCCCAGGAAGCCCTTGGGCTCGGGGTCACGCCGCGCGCGCTCGATGTGCGGGCGCAGCATGTCCACCAGCACGTCACGCGACTTCAGGCCCCGGTCGAGGATGCCGTTCGGGTAGCGCAGCTTGGTGTGCGCCATGGCGCCCACGATCATGGCCTCGAAGTGCGGGCGCATGGCGTCCAGCTCGCTGCCGTCCTTGAGGCCGGTGAGCGCCATGGCCGACGCCTCGAACGTGGCGCGCTGCGCGATGTCGTACACGTCGCCGTGGGGGCGCCGCTCGAGCTTGTCGGCCGCGCTGTCCCAGATGCTCTGCACCTGGTCGATGACCTCGCCGAGGCCCAGGCGGTTGACGGCCGGCTCGAGCAGCGTGCGTGTGCGCAGGTGCTCCTCGCCGTCGAGCAGCAGGATGTTCTGCTGGAACAGCTTCCCGAACGCGAGCTGGCCGTAGCCCCCCGCGTACGAGAAGTTCTCGCGCCCGCTGACCATGATGGTGCGGTTGGCCTCGGCGCCCATCATCCACACCACCGGGTACACCAGGCTCGAGCGGAAGATGGGGCCGTGCGTGAGGTAGCGCTCCTCGAAGAACGCGAACGGGTTCTGCACCATCGCGCGGAGCTCGAGGGGCGAGGAGGTGCCGGGGATGGCGCGAAAGCGAGGGTCGATGGCGTAGCGCATGATGGTGGTCTGGGCGTGTGAAGTGGGGTCAGGCGGTGAGGCCACGCGTCACCAGCGCGGCCAGGCGGTCCAGGAAGGCGGTGTCGCTGAGGTCGAAGCCCGTCACGAGCGCGCGCAGGATGAGCGGGCCAATCAGCGGCTCGGCCAGGTCGATGGCGCTGGCGCTGGCGGGCAGCTCACCGCGCACCACAGCGCGCTCCACCACGGCGTCGAACGGCCCGCTGCGCGTGAGCCAGAACTCGGCGGCCCAGGTGCGCAGCTCGTCGTCGTGCGGCGCGTCCGACACGACCATGCGCACGATGGCCTGCGAGATGGGCTGCGCCAGGTAGTGCCCGAACTGATGGGCCAGCGCGCGCACGTCACCCGCGAACGAGCCCGTGTCGGGCGCCTGCATGGCGGTGTCGTCGTAGTCGGCGCAGGCCTCACGCACCAGCGGCTCCACGCTGCCCCAGCGACGGTATAGCGTGGTCTTGTGCACGCCCGCCTCGTGCGCGATGGCCTCCATGGTCAGCCCCACGCGGCCATCGCGCGCCAGAATGGTGAGCGCGGCGTCGAACACCTGACGCTGCACGCGCTCGCTGCGGCCCTTGGGGCGGCGAGCGATGGGAGCGGCGTCGTGCGCCGCGCGCGGGGGGTGAGCCGACATGCGAGGAGAACACGTTCTAGTCGGTTGCTGCCACTAACGCAACTCGGAGTTGCGTTTTGACTCGAATGCCGGGACCGCGAGGGAATGGCCGCGTCCCATGGGGGTTTGACAGGGCCCCACCTCCCATCCAGGTCACCCCGATGACGTCTCGGCTCTACTCCCTCCCGTCCTTCTCTCTCGTGCTGAGCCTCGCCCTGGGCGCGTGCGGCGGCCCCAGCACCGGCACGGTCACCACGCCGCTCGACCAAACCGATGGCCGCTCGGCGCGCACGGCGATCGAGGCCGCCATCTCGGGCAACCACCGCTCGCCGGACAGCCGCTCGCGTGACGCCCACCGGCACCCGCTCGAGACGCTCATGTTCTTCGGCCTCGAGCCCGGCATGACCGTGGTGGAGATGGGGCCCGGCGGCGGCTGGTACACCGAGATCCTCGCGCCCGTGCTTCAGGAGGAGGGACGCCTCATCGCGGCGGCCCCGCCGGGCGACACCGAGTACGGTGTGCGCTTCGACACCTTCCTGGCCACCAACCCCGAGCTGTACGGCCGCATCGAGCGACTCTCGTTCAACCCGCCGGACTCGGTGTCCCTCGGGCCCGATGGCTCGGCGGACATGGTGGTCACGTTCCGCAGCACGCACGGCTGGATCAACCGCGGCTTCGCGCAGGCGGTCTATCAGGCCATGTTCGCGGTCCTGAAGCCCGGCGGCGTGTTGGGGGTGGAGCAGCACCGTGGGCCCGAGGGCATCAGCGCCGAGAGCGGCTATGTGCCCGAGGCCACCGTCATCGAAATCGCACAGGCCGCTGGCTTCGTGCTGGAAGCGCGCAGCGAGATCAACGCCAACCCCGCGGACGACCACGACCACCCGGAGGGCGTGTGGAGCTTGCCGCCCACGCTGCGTGGCGCCACCGACGAGAACCGCGCGGAGTACGAGGCCATCGGCGAGTCCGACCGCATGATGCTTCGTTTCCGCAAGCCCGCCATGCCGTGAGCCGCGGATGTGACTAGCATGCTCGCCTTCCAACTGAAGAAGCTGCTGGGCATGCTGCTCATGCCCATCCCGCTGGTGCTCGTGGCGCTGGGCGTGGGGCTCTTGCTGCTGCGGCGTCGGCCGCGCACGGGGAAGGGCGTCATCGCGGGGGCCACGCTGTTCTTGCTGCTGACCAGCTGGAACCCCGTGGCGGATAGCTTGCTCGCGCCCTTCGAGGACGACTTTCCCATCTTTGACGTGCGGCAACCCGTGGCGGTGGTCGTGGTGCTGGGTGGCTGTCACGTGACGGACGACTCCCTGCCGCCCGCCGCGCAGCTGTGCGCCACGTCGCTGCACCGGCTCACGGAGGGCGTGCGCATCCTGGACGCCAACCCCGAGGCCAGGCTGTTCGTGTCGGGCTTCGCTGGCGTCGACCGTCGCGCGCACGCCGACGTGCTGCGCGAGGTGGCCATCGCGTTGGGAGTGGAGGCGACCCGCATCGAAGCCTTTCCCGAGCCCCGCGACACGGCGGAGGAGGCCGCGGCCATGGCGCCCGCGCTGCGTGGCTTGCCTTTCGCGCTCGTCAGCGAGGCCTCGCATCTTCCGCGCGCGGTCGATGCCTTCGAGGCGGCGGGGCTTCACCCGCTGCCGGCGCCGGCGGTACGCGTGAGCCGCGACGAGTCCACGCTGCGCGTCGAGGCGAGCGCGGCTCAGAAGAGCGAGCGCGCGCTGTACGAAGGGGTGGGGCGGCTCTGGCAGTGGCTGCGAGACTGAAGCCTGCGGAGGGCTGAGCCGGCGGTGCGCGAGCCAGCGACTCGCGCGAGCGTGCGCCGAGTGCCGCGCAGGAGCGGCGCAGAACCGGCGTCTCGCGCATGAGGCGCGCCGTGGAGCGGGCTCGGGGGGGCGATTGTTTCAGGCTGCGCACACCCAGGGAGTCCGAATCCCTCGCGGCCTGTTTTGGCACCATCGTTGCGTAGGGCCGGCTCGTGGACGCTCGGATATGGAGTTTGGCGTGGCTCGCGCTGGCCGCCGCCTGTGATGGTGGTGCGGCCGAGTCGCGTCGCGACGTGGAGCCGCCCGAGGCGCGCTACCCCGTGACCATCACCACGCCGCGGGTGCTGGAGGGCCTGCCCGTGGGCCCCCTCGACGTGTCGGGGCGACCCACGGTGGTGGCGTGTGGGACATGCCACGAACCGGGTGCGCAGCGTGAGTTCCCAGAGAGCGCTGGCGAGGTCGGCGCACCGCACGCGGGGCTCTCCCTCCGTCATGGCGAGCTGCCGTGTGCCTCGTGCCATGCGCAGTCGGACCGCAGCGAGCTGCACCTCGCGGACGGAACCGACATCCCGCTGACCGACGCGCTGCGCCTCTGTGCGCAGTGTCACGGCCCCCAGTACCGCGACTACCGGCATGGTGCGCACGGCGGCATGCGCGGCCACTGGGATCTCTCGCGTGGGCCACGCGAGCGCAACCACTGCGTGGCCTGTCACGACCCGCACGCCCCCGCGTTCGGACAGTTCGAGCCGGTGCCCGGCCCGCGAGACCGCTTTACGGGAGCCGCCGCGCCCCACGGAGACGCCCATGACTGACGACATCAGCCGACGCAGGATGCTGAAGGCTGCGGGGGCCACGCTCGGCGCCGCCGCCTTTGCGCGCGCCGTCGCGCCTCTCCTGCAAGCGGTGGAGGCCACGAGCATGGAGGAGCTGCTCACGCAGCACTACAAGGAGCTGAGCGCCGATGACAAGCGCCGGCTCATCGCGCGGCTCGAGTCCGAGACCGAGCATCGCTATGGCGCGGTGGTCACCATCCGCGACATCGAGGCCCGAGCGGGCGTGCAGTTCGCGTATGCGCTCAACCTGAGCGCCTGCATCGGCTGCCGGCGCTGTGCCGACGCTTGTCATCAAGAGAACAACCACGATCGGCGCACCAATCAGTCGTACATCCGTGTGCTCGAGATGGAGCAGGGCTCCATGGACATGGAGCGCGGCACGGTGCACTACGACCACGCCGTGCCGGCCCCCGGGAAGTTCTACATGCCGGTGCAGTGCCAGCAGTGCGAGAACCCGCCGTGCACGCACGTGTGCCCCGTGGAGGCCACCTGGCAGGAGGCCGACGGCATCGTGGTGGTGGATTACAACTGGTGCATCGGCTGCCGCTACTGCGAGGCCGCGTGTCCCTACCACGCGCGTCGCTTCAACTGGACGGCACCCGAGATCCCGGCGGAGGAGATCAACCCCGACCAGGGCCTCTTGTCGAACCGCATCCGCCCGCAGGGCGTGGTGGAGAAGTGCACCTTCTGCCTCCACCGCACACGCGATGGTCGCCTGCCGGCGTGCCTCGAGGCGTGCCCGACCGGCGCCCGCGTCTTCGGGAACATGCTGGACCCCGACTCCGAGATCCGCTGGGTCCTGGACAACAAGCGCGTCTTCGTCCTGAAAGAAGAGCTCGGGACGCGCCCACGCTTCTACTACTTCTTCGACAACTGAGCGTGCCGTGACCCATCAACCCACGAACCCAGACGAGAGCCCCGGCGAGGTCCGCCACGCGGTCAGCTATCCGCGCTTCCTGCTGGACGCGCTGGACGAGGCCACCGAGGGCTCGCGGCTCTTCTACGCGTGGATGTTCGTGCTCACGGCCATCGCGCTGGTGGGCGCCAACGCGTGGGCCAACCAGGTGGTGGAGGGGATGGGCGTCACCAACATGACGGACCACGTGTCGTGGGGCCTCTACATCGCGAACTTCACGTTCGCGGTGGGCCTCGCCGCAGGCGGCGTCATGATGGTCATCCCGGCCTACGTCTACGACGACCACGAGATGCACCGCGTGGTGATCATCGGCGAGGTCCTGGCCATCGCGGCCATCGTCATGTGCTTGATGTTCGTGGTGGCTGACCTCGGTCGCCCCGACCGCTTCTGGCACATGATCCCGGGCATCGGCCGCTTCAACTGGCCCATGTCCATGCTGACCTGGGACGTGTTGGTGCTGAACGGCTACCTGCTGATCAACCTCCACGTGGTCGGTTACATCATCTACCAGCGCTGGCTGGGGCGAGAGCCCAACCCCAAGTGGTACCTGCCCTTCGTCTTCCTCTCCATCGCGTGGGCCATCTCCATCCACACGGTCACCGCGTTCCTCTACGCCGGCCTCGGCGGCCGTCCGTTCTGGAACTCCGCCCTGCTGGCCCCGCGGTTCCTGGCCTCGGCGTTCGTGACCGGGCCGGCGTTCATCGTGCTGTCGCTGCAGGTGGTGAAGCGCACCACGGACTTCTACGTGCCGCGCGCCGCGCTGACCACGCTGGTGTCCATTATCCGGGTCACCGCGCCCATCAACCTCTTCATGCTGGGGGCCGAGGTCTTCTCGGAGTTCTATGCGGGTGGCGCGCACGTCGCCTCGGCGCGCTACCTGTTCCTCGGGCTGCACGGGCACTCCGAGCTGGTCCCGTGGATCTGGACGGCCATCAGCTTCAACGTCTTCGCCGCCGTGGTGCTCCTGACGCCGCCGCTGTCCGCCCGGCCGTGGCTGCTGAACCTCGCCCTGATGCTCACCTTCGTGGGCGTGTGGATCGAGAAGGGCATGGGGCTGATCGTGCCGGGCTTCATCCCGTCCACGCTGCACGAGATCGTGCCGTACACGCCCAGCCTCACGGAGTGGAAGGTGATGGCGGGCGTATGGGCGGCGGGGCTGATGGTGTTCACCGTGGGCCTGCGCGTGGCCCTCGGCGCCATGACCGGTGCGATGCGTGCTGACGACGCGCCGGCCGAGGACCTCGCGCTCGCGCCCGACGAAGCTCCCGCGCAGCACGCGAACGTGCGGGGAGGCCACTGATGCCCATCTCCGGCCTGGTGGTGACCCTGGACCGCGACCACACCGCGTGCGCCGCTGCCCTCGCCGAGCTGCGCGCCTTCGCCGCGCTCGAGCTGGGCGAGCACTCGGCCGGGCGCGTGGCTGCGGTGCTGGAAGCCGGACTATGCGGCCCACGACGCGCGCCTCGCAGCGCTGCGGGCCCTGCCCGGCGTGGTCTGGGTGGACGTGGTCTTCCACGACTTCTCCGACCTGCGCGACTTCGAGCGGCCCCCGCGTGGGAGTCGCCCTGACCTTTGCTCGGATGATGGAGGTGCCCATGGAGCGGCGTGACTTCTTGAAGGCTTCGGCCATGAGTGCGGCCAGCGCCGCCGTCCTCGCGCGCACTGTGAGCGCCAACGCGCCCGACGCCCTCGACCCCGCCATCGGTGAGCAGGTCGGCAGCGGCGTGACCTGGGACAAGGCGCCGTGCCGCTTCTGCGGGACAGGCTGCCACGTGCAGGTGGGCGTGCGCAACGACCGCGTGGTGGCCATCGCGGGCGACCGCCAGGCGGCGGTGAACCGCGGGCTGCTTTGCGTGAAGGGCTACCACGTGGGGCTCGCGCTCTACGGCGGCGACCGCCTCACGCGCCCCATGCTCAAGCGGGGTGACGTGCACGTACCCATCTCTTGGGACGAGGCGCTCGGCATCATCGCCGACCGGATAAGGGAACCCGGCTGGCTTCGCGTTCTACGGCTCGGGCCAGTGGACCATCCCCGAGGGCTACGCCGCGCAGAAGTTCATGAAGGGGGGCCTCGCCAACAACCACATCGACCCCAACGCGCGGCTCTGCATGGCGTCGGCGGTCACCGGGTTCATCTCTACCTACGGGGTGGACGAGCCCGCCAGCTGCTTCGACGACCTCGAGCACGCCAACGTGGTCATCCTGTGGGGCAACAACCCCGCGGAGATGCACCCCATCCTCTTCTCGCGGATGATCGACAGGCGCGCGCGTGCGGCGAGAGCCGTCACCCTCATCGACATCGGCACGCGTCGCACGCGCACCACGGGCTTCGCCAACGACTACCTCGAGTTCCGCCCGCAGTCGGACATCGCCATCCTCAACGGCATCCTCCATCTACTGATCGAGGACGGCACTTACGACCGCGAGTTCGTGGAGCGCCATGTGGCGTTCCGGCGCGAGGAGGGCGCCCCCGACCTGATGGGCGTGGCCACCGACTTCGACACGTTCCGCGCCGCCATGAGCGAGTACACCCCCGAGCGGGTGCAGGAGCTCTCGGGCGTGCCCGCAGCCAAGATTCGCATGCTGGCCGGGCTGTTCGCCGACCGTGACCTGCGCATCACCAGCCTCTGGTGCATGGGCGGCAACCAGCACACGCGCGGCACGGGCGTGAACCGGCAGATCCACGCCATCCACCTGCTCTCGGGGCACTGGGGCCGACAGGGCGATGGGCCACAGAGCCTCACGGGACAGCCGTCGGCCTGCGGCACGGCGCGCGAAGTAGGCACGCTCTCGCACGCGCTCCCGGGCGGCCTGCTGGTGGCCAACCCCGAGCACCGCCGCCACGCAGAGGAGCTCTGGAACCTGCCCGAGGGCCGCATCAACGCCACGCCCGGCACCACACCGTGGAGATGTGGCGGCGCTTCTCGACTGCGGCCAGCGAGGGCGGCGACATCGACACCATCTGGGTGCAGGTCACCAACCCTGCGCAGTCGCTGCCCAACACCAAGGCGCTGTTCGAGCCCAGCCGCAGCATCGCCGGCAAGTTCCTGATCGTCTCGGACGTGTACCCCACGGCCACCGCGCGGGCGGCGGACCTCATCCTCCCGTCCGCCATGTGGGTCGAGAAGAACGGCATGACCGGCAACTCCGAGCGGCGCACGCAGCAGTGGTTCAAGATGGTGAACCCGCCGGGCGAGGCGCGTGACGACGCGTGGCAGGTCATCGCGGTGGCGCGGAAGCTGTTCGACCGCGGCCACCTCGGCATGCGCGACAAGGACGGGCGCTTCCTGTTTCACATGACCGACGCGACCGGCGCCGAGGTACCCGTGTGGGACTTCCGGCGCTACTACGACGTGAACGTCGACCAGCAGCTGTTCGACGAGTACCGGCGCTTCTCGCGCTTCAAGCACAAGGACCTGGCGCCCTACGCCGAGTACACGCGCGCCCGCGGGCTGCGCTGGCCGGTGGTCGAGCGCGACGGCGTCTGGGAAGAGACACGCTACCGCTTCGTCGAGGGCGAAGATCCGTACGTGGAGGCCGGCAAGGGCCTCCAGTTCTACCACTCGACCTCGGGCGACGACCGCGCGCAGGTCTGGATCCAGCCGTATGTCGCGCCGCCCGAGGAGCCCGACACGGAGTACCCGTTCTGGCTCTGCACCGGCCGGGTGCTCGAGCACTGGCACACGGGCTCGATGACCATGCGCGTGCCGCAGCTGCGCCGGGCCATGCCCGAAGCCTATGTGGAGCTGAACGCCACCGATGCGCGCCGGCTCGGCGTCGAAAACGGAGACGTGGTGCGGCTCGAGACGCGGCGCGGAGCCATCGAGATCGCGGCCTGGATCGACGGTCGCGGCCGCCCTCCCGAGGGCTCGCTGTTCGTGCCGTTCTTCGACGAGCGGCTGGCCATCAACGAGCTGACGCTCGAGGACTACTGCCCCATCTCGAAGCAGCCCGACTACAAGAAGTGCGCGGCGCGCGTGGTGCGCGTCCCGCGCAGAGCGGGGTCCCGTGAGTGACGACGGCCCCGTGAGTGACCAAGGCGGACGCCGCTGGCGGTCGGTGTTCCTCGCGGGCGCCGTGGTGGTCGCAGCCGTGGGCTACATGACCGGAACGCGCCACGCGGAGCAGCCGCGCGGCTACTCCGAGGTGGAAGACCCCGGCCACAGCGCGGCCACGGCGCCCCCGCAGGCCGGCATGGAGTCCGCGCGCTACGCCGAACGTCGGGCCACCCAGCTGCTGGCGCTCGAGTCCATGAGGGCGCAGCCGGGCCCGGGCACCGAGGCGCCTCCACACGACCCGGTCGCCTACGCGCAGGCTGTGGCGGCGCGGCGTGACGCGCGCGCCTACGACGGTGCCCCGCCCACCATTCCGCATGCGGTAGACCAGCACGGCGCGCCCGCGTGCCTGGCCTGCCACGCCGAGGGGATGCGCGTGGACGGGCGGGTGGCGCCGATCATGAGCCACGAGCGCTTCGACAGCTGCCTGCAGTGCCACGCGCTCGCCGAGAGCCCGCTGCCGCGGAGCGCGCCCTTGGCGCACTCGGTCAGCGAGGTGAACAGCTTCCTGGGGTTGACCGAGCCGGAGCGCGGCGAGCGCGCGTGGCCTGGTGCGCCCCCCACCATGCCGCACCGCACGTTCATGCGGGAGCGCTGCGACAGCTGCCACGGCACGCAAGCCTCGGGGCTCACCACCAGTCACCCCTGGCGGCAGAGCTGCCCTCAGTGTCACGCGCCTTCGGCGACTTCGGACCAGCGCCCGCGCTCCACGCTCGCGCCGCTCCCCGGCCTCACCACGGCGGGGGCGCGGTGAGCCGTGACCTGCCGCTCGGGCGGCGCGATTTCCTGCTGGCACGGCTGCGGCCCGTGATCGCCGGGCGTGTGTCGGCTGCGGCGCAGGCCGAGGTGCTCGCTTCACAGGGCGAAGCTACCCCTGCGCCTCCGTGGGCGCGGCCGAGTGCGCGTCGCCGCGTGGCGCTCCCCAGCATGTCGTTCCGGGCCACGGTGGACCGCTTCAGCTGCCTGGCGGGCGCGGGGCAGGTGTGCACCGTGTGCGTGGAGCGCTGCCCAGAGCCCGGCGCGCTCAGGCTCGACGGGCTCTACCCCGTCGTCGACGGCGACCGCTGCACGGGCTGCGGCGCGTGCGAACCCGCTTGTCCTGCGCCGAGCCCCGCCATCCGCGTGCTCCCGCTGATTCCCTCGAAAAGGACCACACCATGAAGCTCAGCGAGCTCCCCGACGTGTACCGCGCCTCTCTCGACGAGGCGACCTTCGACACCTACCTGGAGGACCTGCGGGCGCTCGATGGCCCGCTCGAGGTGCGCGCCAAAGCCGCCGCCACCGTGTACGCCGAAGAGCGCACGTGGACGCTGGACGACGCCGTGAGCGCGCTCGAGACCGGCGCCGTGCGGGCCGTCCAGGTGCGCTATGCGCTCGACGGTCAGGTGTGGTGCGACACCATCATGGGCGCGGGCCGCGCCGTGCCACGGCAGCTCGTGAGGATGGCGGCGTTGGTCGCGGCGCTGCTGTTGTGCGCCACGGGGCCGGCGAGGGCGCAGTCTCCCGGCGCACCGCCAACGGACGCCACGGCCGCGCCCGCGGAGGGCGACGCGGTTGGCGCGAGCGATGCCGAGGCCCCAGCGCAGGCGGACGCTGCGTCCGTGCCGGAGGAGCAGCCTGCACCGAGCGAGCCGCCACCGGAGGAGCCCGCCGCGCCCGCGGCGTGGCCGTTCGACTGGGGGCTCGACGCCTTCACCCGTCCCGAGGTGCGCACGGGCTACGACCAGCTCGGCCTCGCGGACAACGACTTCGTCCGCTTTCGCTTTCGCTTCGCGCTCATCCTCACGCCCATCGAGCTGGGACGCGTGCGGCTCTCGGCGCGCATCGAGCCGCAGGCCTCGGGGGCGTGGTCCTCGGGCGCCGACCTCACGGACGCGGCGCTCGGCCTGCACCAGGGCTTCATCACCATCGCCACCGACCGGGTCAGCGTGCAGCTGGGTCGTCAAGAGCTCGTATACGGCGAGCACCTGGTGCTCGGCTCCGTGCCCTGGCACCCGACGGGGCGCGCGTTCGATGCCGCCAAGCTCCGCGTGGACCTCGGCAGCGGGGCGTGGCTCGACGTGTTCGGGGCGCAGCTGGTGGAGGGTGCCACCACCAACTTCGCGGACACCGACGCGTACTTGCTGGGCGCCTACGCGGCGCTCGGACCTTTGCTCCATGAAGGGCTCGCGCTGGACGTGTACCTGCTGGAGCAGCTGCGCGGCGCCGCGAGTTCGGGCGGCATCCCCGTCACGCCGGGGCTCCAGCGCTCCACGCTGGGCGTTCGCGCCAAGCAGCGCATCGGCCTGTTCGACTACCGCGCCGAGGCTGGCGTGCAGCTCGGGCGCACCGGGGCCGTCAAGCTGCGCGCGTTCCAGTTCGACGCCGAGGCCGGCGTCACGCTCGCGCGTGATCACCTGCGGCTGGCGCTCGAGGGCTTCTACGCGTCTGGCGACGACCCCGGGACCGCGAAGAACGAAGCGTGGGACCAGCTCTACCCCACGGCGCACATCTGGCTCGGCTTCGCGGACATCATCGGGGGGCGCTCGAACGTGGCGGGGGCGGTCTTTCACGCTGCCGTGAACGCCAACGCCGAGCTGCGCTTCACGCTCGACACGCACCTCTTCGTGCGGCCGGAGGTGGGCGCGCTCAGCGGTGACGGCCTGGCCGGCTTCGAGGCCGACGTGGGCGCTCGCTGGCAGATCGGCACGGGCCTCGCGCTGCGCGCCAACTACAGCCTGTTCCGTGCCTTCACCGATGCCTACCCGGTGGACGAGCTGGCCCACTTCGCCGAGCTCGAGCTGCGCTACACGCGCTGAGCGGCCGCAGTGGACGCCCCGCGCACGGCGTGGGCGTTCCAGTCGAGCGGGCGCCAGTCGTCGAGGCAGGCCGCCGGGTGGGTGGGCGTCCGATAGCTGCGCTCGCGGACGCGTCGGAAGCTGGTGGCGCCGTGGCTGGTCACCGGCACGTGCGCGAACGACAGCGCTGCGTAGAAGATGCGGTAGTGGAAGAAGCTCTTCTGCACGAGCACGTCGGCGCGGCGCGGGTCGAGGCCCAGCTCGCGCCAGAAGCGAGGATGGAGGGGCAGCGGTGGTCCCTCGGTGATCACGCAGTGGAGCGCGCCGGTGGCTCCCTCGGGCAGCGCGATGTCCAGGCGCACCTTGCGTCCGAACTCGCTCGTCGCGCGGGCGGCGACGGTGGCGCGCACGGGCAGCTCGGGCATCCCATAGCCAGGTGTGCCCCGCAGCACCAAGTCGTGGGTGCTCCCGATGGCGTGGTCCCAGGTGGCCGCGACGAGCAATGGGTCGTGAACCGGGACGTAGGCGCGCAGGTCGCTGCCATGCTCGGCAAGCGCCCTGACGAGGTTGGTGTTTCCGCCCGGGGCCCCCGCGCTCACGATGTCGTCCACGTCGACCAGCGTGACGGGCCCGAGGCGCCCCGCCAGCGAGCGCCGCAGCTCTCGCGCGGTGGCAATCGCGTCCTCCGCTCCGTACATGGTGGGCATCTCCACCGTGCGCTTGGCCCAGGCCAGGTCGGCGAGCTCCTCGACCAGCCGCTGGGCGAGCGCGGGGTTCCCGTCCGTGGCGACATACACGCTCCAGCCGAGGTCCTCCGCGCCCGTGTAGGGGTGCACCATGCAGAGGCTCGCGCTGAGCACGCGCGGGTCGCGCTCCATGCGGCGCATGGCCCGGAACACGTCGCGCATGGGCGGGAGGAAGCTGATGGTGTTGCCGCCCCCGAGCACCATGGGCAGCTTGCGGAAGGCGTGCGTGGGCGTGACCCTGCCGCGCAGCGTGTCGATCAGCTGGCGGCCCGCGCGGAAGCCCGTGGGGCCGAGGTCCCAGTGCGGGTTGGTGCGGTAGGCGTACAGCACGTCCAGCGCGTCCACGATGCTCTGGCTGAGGTTGGCGTGCAGATCGAAGCTCGCCGCCAGGCGCGGCCGCGGGCCCAGCACCTCGCGGACGCGGCGCAGGATCACGGCTTCCGGGGCCTCGCCGAGTCCAACGACCTCCATGGAGCCATGCAGGGCTAGGTAGACAGCATCCAGCGTGCCGGCGTGGGCGAGGCGCTGCAGCAGGTCAGAGAGGATCTCCTCGAAGGCGCTCCGCTCGAGTGGGCCGCTCGGCACCGCGAGGTACGACGCCAGCGGCACGGTCTCGACGTTGCCCGCCAGGCGTGCGGCCTGCACGAAGCCGGTCAGCTCTGCGTGAGGCATGTAGCCGGGCAGCTCCGCGCCCCGCAGCCCCGTGGCACGAGCCAGCGAGTCGCCCTCGAGGAAGAACGCGTTGTCGAACGCGGCCCGGTCCGTGACCTGAGGGGAGTAGGTGTTGGCCTCGTGGAAGAAGCGTCCGTACGCGATGCGCAGCGGGCGCCCCAGGTGGCACAGGGAAGGGGTGTTACGGGGATCCATGGGGCGTCTCCTCGGGTTGCGTGAACAGCTCTCCGACGAAGCTCACGAGCAGCGCCTCGCGCACGTCGGGTGAGGCGGCGTTCAGCAGGCGATGGATCCCCGCGGCGCGCGCGGGCATCTGGCCATCCTTGATGCCCAGGGCTCCCATCAGCATGTGGGTGTTCATCTTGGATCCCGTGGCGTTGCCGCTCACCAGGGACTCGAGCGCGGCCAGCAGCGGCGCTGGCGGCGGCGTCTGCGGTGGCAGGTCCCGCGCGGCGTTGCGCAGGTCCGCAGCGAACGCCGCTGCGTGGGCGGCGTTGCCGGGGTCCAGCGTCAGGTGGATGTGCGCCGGCGAGCGCCCGAACGAGTAGGTGGGCTGCACGTGCCAGCCGCGCGCGAGCAAGCGATCCGACAGCTCGAAGAGGTCACCTGCCCGCTGCTTGCCGGCAGCGCTCGTGGTGAACGCGAACAGGTTCATGTCGGGGCGCGCTAGCAGGCGCAGACCGGGCGTCTGCTCGACCGCATCGCAGAGCAGCAGCGTCGCCTCCCACATCTGCTGGGCGTGGCGCCGATAGCCCTCGCGGCCGAGGTGCTGCATCACCGCCAGCGCCGCTCCCATGGCGGCCACCGACTTCGAACCCAGCGTGGTGGAGTTCACGATGGAGTAGCCACTCCAGCGCGCGCACGCGAAGTAGTGTGCGTCGCGCAGGCTCCGGTCGCGCATCAACAGCGCCGACACGCCCTTCGGTGCGAACCCGTACTTGTGGAGGTCCAGCGAGAGGCTGGTGACGCCGGGGACGTCGAAGTCGAAGGCAGGCACGGGCACGCCCGACTCACGCAGGAAGGGCAGCACCCAGCCCCCGACGCACGCGTCCACGTGCATGAAGGCGTCGTGCTCCCGGGCCAGCGCGGCGAGCTCCGGGATCGGGTCCACCACTCCGTGGGCGTACGAGGGCGCCGAGCCCACCACCAGGATCACGTCCCGTGTCATCTTGCGGCGCGCGTCCTCGACGGAGGCACGAAAGGTGTCGTCTACATCCACTCGCACGACCTCGACGCCGAGGTACGCGGCCGCCTTGTGGAAGCACGCGTGCGCGGTCTCGGGCACGAGCATGCGCAGGTGCTTGATCTCGGGTCTGCTGCGGCGCGCGTTGTCTCTCGCCGCCTTCACCGCGAGCATCACGCTCTCGGTGCCCCCGGCGGTGGCCGTTCCTGCGGCGCCTGCGGGCGCCCGGACCAGCTCGAGGCACGCCTGCACGATGGCGTTCTCGATGCCGCGCGCCGACGGGTAGACGGTGGGGTCGAGCCCGTTGATGCCCATGCAGGCCGCGAAGGCTTCCCGGGCGATGGACTGGGCTTCTTCGCCCGGGTCGTAGACGAACGCGAAGGCGTGGCCGTCGCTCTGCAGGTCTTGGCGGCGGAGGTCCGTCAGCGCCGCCAGGATGGCGCCTCGCGTCATGCCTCGCTCCGGAATCGTGGTCTTCATGGTCTGGTCTCCGATGCGGGATCACGCAGCACATGGGCCGCGGCGCGCAGCCCGCTCGCGAGGCAGTCGGGAACGCCGATGCCGTCGTAGCCATTGCCGGCGAGCTCGATGCCCAGCTCGCGTGCGCGTGCGCGCGCGTCGGCCACGTGCGCGTGGTGCCCGGGGGCGTAGACGGGCAGCGCCCGCAGCCTGCGCTTGGTCCGCGAGAGGGTGGGCTCCGCCGTGATGCCCACGAAGTGCTGCAGCTCCGCGCGGGTCAGCTCCACCAGCTCGGCGTCGCTGCAGCCCGGCGGGGCCTCCATCACGCAGCGCACCAACACCTCACCGCGCGGCGCGCGGCCGTGCCACTTGCGGCTGGCCCAGGTGCACGCGACCAGCGCGCGGCCGAGCGCGGGGTCCACCAGGAAGCCCGTGCCGTCCACGCCGGCGGCCCACTCGCCGTCTCCGCTCGCGTCCTTCGAGATGAAGGGCAGGTCGGCGGCGTGGTAACCGAGCGACACCACGTTCACGTCCGACGCTCGGATTCCATCGAGCTGGTCCGAAAGCGTGGCATCCAGTCCGGCGACGAGGCGCGCGCCCATCCAGGTCGGGCAGGCCAGCACCACCGTGTCGGCCTCGATCTCCCCGTGTCGGCTGGTGATGACGCGCAGCTGTCCGTCGCTCGTCCTCCGGATGCTCTGTGCCGGGACACCGAGGTACGTCCACGGGGCCACCTCCTGGGCCAGCACCTCGACGAGGGTCTGCATGCCACCCGAGAGCGTCACCAGTCCGCCTTGCTCGCCGCTCCGCGGCGCCAGCATCAGGGCCAGCCCCACGCTCCCGTAGCGGCGCTCGTGGTCGGCGAGCTTGGGCATCGCGCCCTGCATCCCGAGCGCGCTCGTGGGCGAGCCGAAGACCCCGCGCAGCATGGGCTCCACGATGTGCTCCGCCACCTCCACACCGAAGCGGCGCCCCATGAAGCCGGCCACGCTCTCCTCCGCCGTTCCGCGCGTCACGAAGGGCTCGAGCAGCAGGCGCAGCTTCGCGCTGGGGCTCAGCAGGCGTGAGCCCAGCAGCTCGCGCACCGCGCCCCGCTCGAAGCGGAAGAGGCTGGCGGGCAGAGGCTCGAGGCCCCCTTGGCTCGCGATGTAGGCGCGCCGGGGTGCGCTGCCGCTCCGCACGATCTTGCCCTCGAGGCCCAGCCACGCGAGGTGCTGCGTCATCTGCGACTTGCTCGACAGGAAGCCATCGGCGCCGTGCTCGATCACCCAGCCGCCAGTGCGCTCCGTCTCGACCAGGCCTCCCACGCGTGCGCCCGCCTCGAGCAGCGTCACGCGGGCTCCCGCTCGCCGCAGCCTCGCCGCCGCGCCCAGCCCGGCCACGCCTGCGCCGATGACCACCGCGCTGGTCACGAGGCCCTCGCCGCCGCAGGTTCGTACGGGCAGGCAGGATCCTCCGCCATGAAGTTCCCGGTGGCGGCGTAGGCCCTCGCGCGCGAGCCCCCGCAGACCTTGCGGAACTCACAGCTCCCGCAGCTGCCCTCGAGCTGGTCGGGCTCACGCAGCGTGCGGAAGACGGACGAAGTCCGGTACGTGGCGGCCAGGCCTTCCACCCGCACGTTGCCGGCCACCACCGGCAGGAAGCCGCTCGGCTGGATGTCGCCGACGTGCGAGACGAACGCGACCCCCTGACCGTCGTTGATGCCGCGCCGCACCCGCCCGATGGCGTCGTCTCCGACGACTTCGCGCAGGCCCACGACGTCCTGCTGGCTCGTCTTGCGCTGCAGGAGCACGCGCCGGAACTGCGGCGCCGCCGTGGTCTTGATGTCGTACGGGACGCGCGTTCCGAGAACCGCCAGCCACTCGAGCTGACGCTCCACCTCGTCGGCCGGCAGCGTCTCACTCCCTGCGGCGCGGCCCATGGGGACCACGAAGAACACGCCCCACAGGTCGATGCGCCGGTCGGCCAGCTGCGTCGCCAGCAGCGGCAGCTCGCTCACGTTGCGGGCGCTGACGCTGGTGTTGGCCTGCGTCGACAGCCCCAACGAGCGCGCATGGTCCAGGATCTGATGCGAGCGCGCCCACGACCCGACCACACCCCGAAAGCGGTCATGCGTGGTGGCGCTAGCGCCGTCGATGCTGATGGCCACCCGGGCGACGCCCGCATCGCGCATCCGCTCGAGCCACTCCCGCGTGACCAGCGGTGTGGCGCTGGGCGTGAGCGCCATGCGGAGCCCGAGGTACGTCCCGTGACGAACCAGCTCCACGATGTCGGGGCGCTTTGCCGGGTCTCCGCCGGTCAGGACCACCAGCTTGGTGCCCATGGCGGCAGCCTCGTCCAGGAGGCGCTTGCCCTCGCGGGTGGTCAGCTCGCGGGCGTCCCTCGTGGGCACCGCGCAGGCGCGGCAGTGAAGGCACGCCAGGTCACACGCGCGCGTGGTCTCCCAGAAGAGGATGAAGGGCGCCTGGTCGAAGGGAACTGCCGTGGGCCGGGACATACAACCTCGCTTTGGTGCGGTACGGGGGTCTCAAGCGTCGCGCTGCAGCTCCTCTTCGAGGGCCAGCGCCAGGGGGAAGAGCACGCCGTCCTCGAGCAGGACGTGGCGCGTCAGGTCGACGTCGAGCGCGCGCAGCCCGTCGATGAGCTCGCGCCAGGGCTCGTCGGCATCGGCGGGGCAGGCGTAGCCACCCGTGAGCGAGCGAATGGACTCGAGCAGCGAGTCCTCCACCGCGTGCTCGGCGCTCATGATCTGGAGGGGGTGGCGCAGAGAGGCAAAGGGCGCCTGTGGCCGCACACCGCCTGCCTTCGCGGCGGCCTCGAGGGCGAGCAGGAAGGGGAACAGCACCCTCTCCTCGCGGGCGAGGTGCGCCTCGAGCTCGTCGGCCAGCGTCTCGGTGTACTCCGACAGGCGAATGAGCTCCGGCCGGGTACGGCCGTGCAGGCGCGCCACGTCGCCCGCCAGCTCGGCCAGGCGGGGGGCCTCGTGCCGCTCGAAGTCGTGGTGGTCCCGCAGGATGTGCCCAATCAGCGCGCTCACCCCCAGCTCGATGGGGCCGAGCTCGACGGCGCGCCGGAGCTCGCTGACCAGCGCATCCAGCGGGACGTCGTGCCGCTCGCAGAGGTGCCGCAGGGTCTCGTGCCGAAGCGCGCGGGGCAGCGCCTCGGCCAGCAGCGGTGCCCCCGGTCCGCCCACGCGGAGCGTCAGTTCTTCGAGCGTCAGATCGGGGTCGATGACCATGACACTCGAAGGATTGGGCCGTGGCGTGTGGGCCACCATGACATGCGTCATGTGGAGGCAGGGAACCGTGCTAGGGTCGCGCGCGATGTCGCCCCCGCCTCCCCAGAAGGCCGAGACCACGCTCCGCCGCCGGATGCGGGGCTGCCGCTTCTTCTCCGACCTCGACGAGCGCGAGCTGCAGGAACTCGAGCCCACCTGCTCGCTCTCCACGCTGCGGCGCGGGGAGTTCCTCTGGCGGCACGGGGCCGAGTCGCAGAACTTCCACCACATCGTGTCCGGGCTCGTGGAGATCCGGCGCCCCACGCCCTCCGCCGAGGTCACGCTCATGGCGTTCTTCGGGCCCACCGAGTGTCCCGGCGTGCCGGTGGTGCTCGAGCGTCGCCGCTACGGAGCCGACGCCGTGGTGGCCAGCACGCAGGCCGTCATCCTCTCCATCCATGCGGTGTCCCTGATCGAGCGCATGCAGCGCGACCCGCGCGTGGCCAACGCCATGAACCGCACGTTGCTCGCCCAGGTGCGCCTGTTGCACGGCAAGATCGACGTGATGGCCGCGGGGACGGTTGCGCGTCGGCTCGCGCTCTTCTTGTTGAACCTGGCAGACCGCTTCGGCGACGAGCTCGAGGGCGGCGAGACGGTCATCCCCTTCGGGTTGAGCCGTCAGCAGATCGCCACCTATATCGATGCACGCGTGGAGACGGTCATCCGCGCGCTCAGCGTCTGGAAGAAGAGCGGCGTGGTCCTGATCCACCGCGACCGCATCGTCCTGCCCAGCATCGACGCGCTGCGCCAGTCGGTCGCCGGCTGACCTGACACAGATCATACCGGCGCGCTCGGCTTCCCCCCAGGATCGGGGCTGGAGGCTGAACATGACCATTTCATTACAGACGACCATCGGCGAGCTCGCGTCCGCCATCCCCCACGCGGCGCGCGTCTTCGAGGCGCACCGCATCGACTACTGCTGCGGAGGGCGCCGAAACCTCGGCGACGCATGCGCGAAGGTGGGCGTGAACCCCACCACGGTCATCGCCGAGCTCGAAGCGCCTGCGCGCGACGTGGGCGAGCAGATCGACTGGCGCGAGGCGCCTCTCGCTACCCTCGCGCAGCACATCCTGGACGTGCACCACACGTTCATGTGGCAGGAGCTGCCGCGCATCGAACAGCTCATGAAGAAGGTGGCGCGGGTGCACGGGGAAGCGCACCCCGAGCTGCTCGAGATGTCTCCCGTGGTCCTCGGCATGGTGGACGAGCTCAACATGCACCTCCTCAAAGAGGAGCGCGTGCTCTTCCCGTACATCCAGGCGCTGGCTGTGGCGACCGGGCCCGTCTCCGGTCCCTTCGGCACCGTCCTGCACCCCATCAGCATGATGAACGCGGAGCACGAGGACGCGGGCGAGGCGCTCGAGACCATTCATCGGCTCAGCAACCAGCTCCGCGCGCCGGAAGACGCGTGCGGGAGCTACCGCGCGCTGTACGCCGCGCTCGCCGCCGTGGAGCTGGACCTGCACCAGCACATCCACCTCGAGTCCAACGTGCTCTTCCCGCGCGCGCTCGAGCTCGAGCAGATCCTGAACTCCTCTTCGGCTCGAGGTTGACGCCGCCATGCTCTCGAAATCCGCAGCACGCATGTTCTTCCTCGTCGGGACGGGGCTGTGCAGCCTCTCGTTCGTCCTCCTGACGGTGGACACCTTCCGGCAGATCCCGGGCCAGACCAACGAACACCTCCTCACCCCCGAGGCCATCCGCGGCAAGCACCTCTTCGACAGCTCCAATTGCATGGGCTGTCACACCATCCTCGGCGAGGGCGCCTACTACGCCCCCGAGCTCACGCGCGTGCACTCGCGCCGCGGCCCGGAGTTCATCTCCGCCATGCTGCGCGACCCGGAGGCCATGTACCCGGGGCGGCGTCGCATGCAGCAGTACGACTTCACGGACCAGCAGATCAGTGACTTGGTCGCGTTCTTCGAGTGGGTGGACGGCATGGACCTCAACGGGTTCCCCGCTGACCCCCCTCTGGCCGCTCACATGGGGTCCTCTGTGCAGGCGCCCGTAGCAGACGGACGGCCTCCCATCTTCGACCAGATGTGCACGGCCTGCCACGCCGTCGGTGGCCGCGGCGGCACGGTCGGGCCTGCGCTCGACGGCGTCGGCAGCCGCTTCGACCAAGACTATCTGAGCCGCTGGCTGAATGACCCGCAGTCGGTGCGGCCCGGCACGGCCATGCCCGAGTTGCCGCTCACGGACGAGCAGGTCGCCGCGCTCACCACCTATCTCGCCACCCTCCACGACGGAACGAGCGCCCCATGAAATACGAGTCACAGCGCATCGCGTACTGGTTCTTCGCGACCTGCATGCTCCTCTTCGGCCTGCAGATCGTCTACGGCTTCATCATGGCCTTCGCGCACGCGGGCATGGACGGCCTGCACGACATCATCCCCTTCCACACCGCGCGCGCCACGCACACCAACCTGCTGGTCATGTGGAACCTGTGCGGCTTCATGGGGGCGGCCTACTACATCGTCCCCGAGGAGGCCGAGCGTGAGCTCTACTGGCCCAAGCTCGCGGTGGTGCAGCTGGTGGCGTTCGTCGCCGTCGGGGTGACGGCCATCATCGGCTTCCACTTCTCCTGGTGGGAGGGGCGCAAGTTCCTCGAGATCCCGCGGCCACTCGACTACCTGGTGGTGGTCGACGTGCTGCTCTTCATCGCGAACATCGGGATGACCATCCTCAAGGGCAAGCGCATCACCACCACGGCGTCGGTGCTCTTCTTCGGCCTCTTGATGGCCGCGCTGCTCTACCTGCCGGGCATGATCCCCACCGACAACCAGACGGAAGACTCGTACTGGCGCTGGTGGGTGGTGCACCTCTGGGTGGAGGGCGTCTGGGAGCTCATCATGGGCGGCATCCTGGCCTTCCTGCTGATCAAGCTCACGGGCATCGACCGCGAGGTCATCGAGAAGTGGCTCTACGTCATCGTTGGGCTCACGTTCCTCTCGGGCATCCTCGGGACGGGTCACCACTACTACTTCATCGGCACGCCGCGCTACTGGCTGTGGATCGGCGGCGTCTTCAGCGCCCTCGAGCCGCTCGCCTTCCTGGGCATGGCCATGTACGGCATCACCATGGCCAAGAAGGGCGGCCGCAAGCACGCCAACCGCATCGCGCTCGCGTGGACGGTGGGCTGCTGCGTCATGTCGTTCGTGGGCGCTGGCTTCCTCGGGTTTGCTCACACGCTGCCGCAGGTGAACATGTACACGCACGGCACGCTGGTGACCGCGATGCACGGGCACATGGCCTTCTGGGGCGCGTACGCGATGCTGATCCTGGCCATCATCACCTACGCCATGCCGCTGCTGTCCGGGCGCAAGCTCTACGACACCCCGAGCGCCACCGTGGCGTTCTGGGCCTCCAACATCGGCATGATCGCCATGACGCTGGCCTTCGGCGTGGCGGGCGTCACGCAGGTCGTCCTCGAGCGTCGCATGGGCATGGAGTTCCTGGCCGTGCAGGAAGAGGTGGAGGTGCACTTCTGGGGCCTGATCCTCGCCGCCTCGTTGTTCACCGTGGGGGTCACCGCCTTCATCTACAACTTCATCCGCCACGGTCTCCCGAAGGGTGAGGTGCAGGGCGGCGCGCCTGCTCTCGACGCCGACGATGACGAGGGCGCTGGCGCCGCAGCATCGGGAAGCGCGCTGGACGCCGCCGAGGCGTGATGCCGTACTACCGAGCCACCGGTCGCGAGGAGGAGGTCTTCCTCGCGGCCCACGCCGAGCGGCTCCCCGTGCTGCTCAAGGGGCCCACGGGGTGTGGCAAGTCACGCTTCGTGGAGGCCATGGCGCACCGCCTCGAGCGTGAGCTGGTCACGGTGGCGTGCAACGACGAGACCAGCGCGGCGGACCTCCTCGGACGCTGGCTGGTGCGCGGCGGCGACACGGTCTGGCAAGACGGCCCCGTCACCCGCGCGGTCCGCGAGGGGGCCATCCTCTACTTGGACGAAGTGGCGGAGGCGCGCGAGGACGTCATCGTGGTGCTCCACCCGCTCACGGATCACCGCCGCGAGCTGTTCGTGGACCGGCACGCCGAGCAGCTCGTCGCGCCGCCGGAGTTCCAGCTCGTGGCGAGCTTCAACCCGGGCTACCGGCGTGGCCCGAAGGAGCTGAAGCCGTCCACGCGGCAGCGCTTCGTGGGCATCGACTTCACCTACCCAGAGCCGGCGGTGGAGGCCGAGATCGTGGCCCGCGAGGTGGGCATCGAGGCCGCCGTGGCGAAGCGCCTGGTGGGGCTTGCGCGCAAGGTCCGCTCGCTCTCCGAGCTGGGCCTCGCGGAGACGGTCTCCACGCGGCTCCTGGTGAACGCGGCGCGCCTCATCCGCGCTGGCGTGGATCCGCGCGTCGCGTGCGTGCACACCGTGGTGGCACCCCTGACAGACGACCCGGAGGTCGCAGGCGCGCTCCGGGACATCGTCCACTTGGTGTTCTGAGAGGCGCATGGCCTGGGACGAGGCGCTCTTCGGCTGGCTCTACGACGCGGTGCGAAAGCGCCGTGGCGCCTTGCCGTCGAAGGAGGAGCTGCTGCGCGAGGCGCGCCTCGAGCCCTTGGTGCCGCGCCTGCGGCTCTTGGCGAGCGCGCTGGGTGAACGCTCGCTCGAGGTGCGCGAGGCCGAGGGCGACGGGTCCTTCCGCGACGACGTCATCTTTCTGCCGTCGAGGATGGACTGGGCATCGGACCCCGAGCGCAACGAGCTGGCCTACGTGGTCCGCGTGGCCTTCGTGACCACCGCGATGCGCTGCGCGCCCGTGTCGCTGCCCGAGGACGCGGACTCCGACGAGCGTGCGATCGCCGCCGTGGCCGTGGCCGACGTGGTGCTGCGTGTGCTGCAGGAAGAGCTCCCTGTCGCGGCCGAGGGCTGCGTGGCGCTGGGCGCCGAGGCGCTCGCTGGGCGCGTCGGGGTGCTGGACTCGCGCCAGGGTGCGCTCGACACGTGGGCAGCGGCGCGCCTCGGGCTGCCGCTGACAGAAGACGCGCGAACCTTCGCAGCGCACGCCGACGCGCTGCTGTGGCCCGAGCAGCTGGCCCTGTTCAAGGCCCTCCCCGGGCCGCTGCGCAGCTTCCCGCTGTTCGGTGGGCTGGGCTCGCAGAGCAGCAGCCTGCGTGCGGGCGCGCGCGGCCCCGCCAGCCAGGACGCGCTCCCGAGCGGCACCGAGGTGAAGGGCAGGGCGGTGGAGCACATCACGCGGGTGGAGCTGCCCGACGTGCCGGACGAGGTGAACCCCCTGGTGCACTCCTTCGAGAAGGTGCACACGGCCGAGACCTACACGGGTGGGATGAAGCAGCTCGATGGAGACGACCAGCTGGCCGATCACGCCCAGGCGCTCGAGGAGCTGGACCTGCGCGAGGTGGTCCGGAGCGCCGAGCGGGCGCGCTCGCTGCTGCGCGTGGACGTGATGCTGGAGGGTGGCGCGGGAGACGTGGCGGACGGCGCGGCTTCGCGCGGGATCCCGTATCCCGAGTGGGACGAGCGTCGGCGCAGCTACCGCGAGGGGTGGTGTCATGTGCAGGCGGGGCGCGTGCGCCGGCGCGTGGCCGCCGCGGCCGCCGAGCAGCAAATGGCCGCGCGCCTGCTCCCGCTCCGCAGGGAGGTGGAGGCCGTGCGCGCCGAGCTCGAGCAGCTCGAGGTGTCACGCCGGTGGCGCTCGCGGCAGCTCGACGGAAGCGAGATCGACGAGGACGCCATGGTGGACCGGCACGCCTGCCTCGCGGCCCGCACCACGCCGCCGGACCGTCTCAACCGGCAGCGCCGGCGCAGCGCACCCACGCTGGCGGCGCTCTTGCTGGTGGACAGCAGCCTCTCCACCGACGGCTGGGTGGACGACACGCGCGTGCTCGAGCTCGAGATCGACGCGGCGCTGGTGCTGGGGGAGGCACTCGCCTCGTTCGACATCGAGCTGGGCGTCGCGGCGTTCCACAGCCACACCCGAACGGACTGTCGCTTCGACGTGGTGAAGGGCTTTCAGGAGCCGTGGCGGGCTGCGCGCCATCGCCTCGCGAGCGTCGAGCCCGAGGGCTACACGCGCATCGGGCCCGCCGTCCGGCACGCTACGGAGCTGCTCTCCCGCACCAAGGCGCAGCGGCGCCTGTTGCTGCTCCTCACGGACGGAAAGCCTAATGACTACGACCGCTACGAGGGCCGGCATGGCGTAGCGGACGTGCGGCAGGCCATCCGCGAGGCGGACGCCAAGCGTGTCCACGTGCACGCCTTCGCCATCGACCACGAGGCGCGCTTCCACCTTCCGCAGATGCTGGGGGGTGGCCGCTACAGCTTCTTGAAGCACCCCCGCGGTCTATCGGCGACGCTGGGCGAAGTCTTGGTGGCCGCGCAGCGCTGACCTGACGCAGATCATACTGCGGCCGCCCGCCGAGGCCTACGTTCGCAGCAGGAGAAAGCCGATGCGAACCACGACCTACACGAGACTGGGTGTCATCCTCGCGCTGTGTGCAGGTGTCCTTGCGTGCTCGGAGGCAGCCCCTGCCGACGAAGCCACGGAGACACCCACGCCTGCCGTCGACCCGGAGGCCCTCCCGGCCCCGGTGGAGCGGGTGGACCCCGCGTCGCTGACCGAGATCGTGGCCCAGCTCGGTGTGCCCCCCATGGCGGCGCCTCCCACCGGCCGCACCAGCCCGGCTCGCGTCTCGGTGACGCTCGAAGTGCGCGAGGAGACGCGCGAGATCGCCGACGGCGCCACGTTCAACTTCTGGACCTTCGGCGGCACCGTGCCGGGCCCCATGATCCGCGTTCGTCGCGGTGACTACGTGGAGATGCACCTGGCGAACCACCCGGACAACACGATGCCGCACAACATCGACCTGCACGCGGTCACGGGCCCCGGCGGCGGTGCCACCAGCTCGTTCACGGCGCCCGGCCACCAGACGCAGTTCTCGTTCCAGGCCTTGAACGCAGGCGTCTACGTCTACCACTGCGCCACGGCGCCGGTGGGCATGCACGTGGCCAACGGCATGTACGGTCTGATCGTGGTGGAGCCCGAAGAGGGCTTCCCCGAGGTGGACCACGAGTACTACGTGATGCAGGGCGACTTCTACACCACGGGCAACTACCGCGCGGCGGGCCTGCAGCCGTTCGATATGCAGCGCGCCATCGACGAGAACCCCTCGTACGTCATCTTCAACGGCCGCGACGGTGCGCTGGTGGGCGAGGGCGCTCTGACCGCCAACGTGGGCGAGAACGTCCGCATCTTCTTCGGCAACGGCGGCCCCAACCTGATCAGCTCGTTCCACGTCATCGGCGAGATCTTCGACCGCGTGTGGCTCGAGGGCGGCACGCGCACCTCGCGCGACGTGCAGACCACGCTGGTGCCGGCAGGCGGCGCGTCGGTGGTGGACTTCGGCGTGCAGGTGCCGGGCACGTACATCCTGGTGGACCACTCGCTGCTGCGCGCTTTCAACAAGGGCGCGCTCGGCATGCTGCGCGTGACCGGCGACGACCAACCCACGGTCTACTCTGGCCAAGAGGTGGACGAGGTGTACCTCGGCGACCAGGCGCCCGAGGTGGTGGCCGCGCTGGCCGCCGCGCCCGAGGGACAAGAGCCCCTGGCCGTGCGCATGAGCCGCGGTGAAGCCACCTACCGTGGCGTCTGCGCGGCCTGCCACCAGCGCACGGGCGAGGGCCTGCAAGGGGTCTTCCCGCCGCTGGCCGCCAGCGACTACCTGCGACGCCCCGAGTCGGAGCTCGCCACCGTCGTGCTCGCTGGGCTCTCGGGTCCCATCACGGTCAGCGGTCGCCCGTACAACGGCGTCATGCCAGCCTTCGCGAACTTGACGGACCACGAGATCGCGGACGTCCTCACGTACGTGCGCGCCAGCATGGGCAACCGCCTGCCGCCCGTCAGCAACGAGGTCGTGGCCACCGCTCGCCGGGACATGCCGCGCCCCGTGGAAGGCGCGCATCCATGAAGAACGGCCTCGCGTGGACCAGCATCATGCTCGGGCTCGTCGGCAGCGTGGCGCTCGCGAGCGCTGCGCAGGCCACGGGGACGCCGCTGGTGCCCATCGCCGAGGCCGTGGTCTTCCCATTCTACGGGCGTGGCACGGCGACCGAGGCGGTGCTGGTGCCCGCCTTCGAGATCGAGCGGACGCCGGTCACCAACGCCCAGTTCCTCTCCTTCGTGAGAAGCGCGCCGCGCTGGCAGCGGGGCACCACGCCGCTGCTCTTCGCGGACGAGAGCTACCTTGCGCACTGGGGCGGCACGCTGGACCTCGGGGACGCCGACCCGCGCCAGCCGGTCACGCACGTCTCGTGGTTTGCGGCCCGTGCCTACTGTTCCTCGCTCGGGCGAAGGCTGCCCAGCGAGCACGAGTGGGAGCTGGTGGCCCAGGCTGACGAGACGCGCCTCGACGCGAGCCGTGACCCCGCCTTTGTGGCCCGCATCCTCGCCTGGTACGGCACCCCGCGCGGCACCCTGGCACGCGTGGGCGCGGCACCCGCCAACCGCCACGGCGTGCACGACATGCACGGCCTCGTGTGGGAGTGGGTGCTCGACTTCAACGCCGCCATGGTGGACTCCGACAACCGCGAGCGAGGCGACGGCGAGAGCTCGCAGTTCTGTGGTGGCGGCAGCGTCTCGGCGCGCGACGCCGCCGACTATGCCGCGTTCATGCGCTACGCGTTTCGCTCCAGCCTGCGCGCTTCCTACACGGTCCCGAACCTGGGCTTCCGGTGCGCGCGATGAAGGAACCTTCCATGATCAAGATGAACCCCGCAATACTGCTCTTGCTCCTCGTCGGCTGCGGCGGCCAGGAGAGCGAGCATGCTGGCCACGACGACCACGAGGCGCACCCCGCTGCGCAAGTGGCCAGCGGGGAGGGCGAACCGAGTGAGCACGCGGAGCACGAGGCCCACGAGCATACGGCGCTGGCCGCCACCGAAGGGATGGACCGTCAAGCGACGCTGCATGACCTCGACGCGGTGTTCACGGACGCCTCGGGCGCGAGCGTGCGCCTCCGGGACCTGAGCGGGGCGCCCGCGCTGGTCACCATGTTCTACGGGAGCTGCACCACCATCTGCCCGCTCATCCTGACTGACCTCGCGCGCATCGCAGAAGAGGTGGGGGACCCGAGCCTGCGCGTCGTGGCCGCTACCTTCGACCCCGAGCGCGACACCGCCGAGCGCCTGGGCGCCATCACCCGCGAGCGTGGCCTCGACCCTGCGCGCTTCCGCCTGGTGCGGGGCGACGAAGAGGGCACGCGTGACCTCGCCATGGCGCTGGGCATCCAGTACCGCCGGCTCCCCAACGGCGAGTTCGCACATAGCGCGCTCATCACCCTGATCGACGCGGAAGGTCACGTCGTGACCCGCCACGAAGGGGTGGGGCAGCCGCTGCACACCATCATCGCGCAAGCGCGCGCGCTCACCCCAGCTCCGGCGCCAGCTGCTGGCGCCAACACCGTCACCCCTTGAAGGAACCCAGCATGTCCACGAACCAGCCCGCCCGTCTCTCTCGTCGCGTCTTCCTCGCCCGCGTCACCGCGTCCGGAGCCGCCCTCGGTGCCCTCGGCGTGCTCGGCTGCGGCGGCAGCGAGCCCGAGGTCCTCACCTGCACCGGCGCCGTCGAGCCCACGGCGCAGGCCACCCGCTCGGCCCTGCACTACGTCGACGCGTCGGCCGACCCGAGCAAGCTGTGCGTCAACTGTGCGCTCTATCAGGGCAACGCCGCTGCCTGTGGCACGTGCGGCGCGGTGCCCGGCCCGATTCACCCGCAGGGCACCTGCGACGCCTTCGCGCCCAAGCCCGCCTGACACGCTCTCAGTGCAGCACTTCGCCGGCGTTCACCTGCGCAGCATGCGCGTCGGCGCGCTCGTCCGGCACGTCTAGGCGCTGCAGCTTCACCACCACTGTGGTGTCCACGGCGTTGCCCTGCTCGGGCAGCGTGAAGCTGCCGTCCACCCAGCGTGGGATGAACAGCAGCGCCTGCGCCGTGCCTTGGTAGCCCAGCTGCACCAACATGCCGGGCGCGTACGCCACGCACTGCTTCGCGCAGCAGTGGAATGCCTCGCGCACCACGTAGAGGCCTTCGGGTGCCAGCGGCTCGAGCGCGCTCGCGTCGGTGTGGTCGGGCAGGGTGGTGCCCGCCGCCTGGAAGTGCGCGCGGTTCTGCTTCCAGGCCGCCGGCAGGTACACCCCGGGCCCCGGGGTGCCGTGGTTGTGGAAGTACACCAGGCGCCCCTCGGGCACGGAGCCGATGGGGCGGATGGTCTTGTAGAGGCCGCAGGGAGGCAGCTTGGCGTCGCTCATGCGAAGCACTGTAGCAGCCCGCGGAGGGACCCTCCCGGCTCAGTGCCGTGCGGGGTCGAGCAGCGCTTCGAGCACGTCGAACGAGCCAGCGACTAAACCGGCTCACCGGCGAGGCGTGCGTGTGCCCAGCGGAGTGCATCGGTGCGCCGTTCGTGGACGGAGTGGGGGTACGGTGTGGAGATCATCCACCACACGCCGGTGACGATGGTGCGCGCGACCGGCGACTCGGTGACGAAGCACGCGCCGAGGCAGCGCTTGGCGTGCATCGTTCCCGATCGTTCGACCCAGGTCGTCAGCTGCCGTCGAAGCGCGGCGTTGAGGCCAGGCACGCCCCGCGACTCGTGGTAGATCACGTAGCGCGCGACCAGCTCGACCATCGCGTCGTGACGCTCGGTGAAGCGGGCGACGTCTTCCGCCGTGATCTCCTCCGGCCAGACCACCCGCAGGAGACCGGGTTCAGACCATTCGAGCTTGATCTCCATGGGCGGCGGGTCTAGCCCGCATTGGGGACGCATCCAAGGCGAGCGCTGCGAATCGCGCGAGCACGGCGCCTCGCGAGCACCACGCCCACCATGAACGCGATGAGCGCCGGCCATGCGGGGCCGTCCGATGGGACGCCCACGGCGCAGGCGCCGCCACCCAGCCCTCCCGGGCCGTCCACGCCGCCGTCTGGCTGCTCACACCCCAGGACCTCGGTGTAGACGCAGCGATTGTCCATCCCGCAGGTAGTCGTCTCGCATGGGCCACGCGCTGCGCAGTCACCGCTGCTGTGGCAGCAGCCAGGAATGGGCTGTGGGTCGCAGCCCCCCGCGGCGTCGCAGGTGTCCACGGTGCAGACGTCGCCGTCGTCGCACGCCACAGGTGCACACGCACCGAAGGAGCACGCGGCGGGTCCGGAGCACACTCCTGTGTCCGTCACGGAGCACGTCTCACCGTTGGCGGCGCGCGCGTCTGCCGGGCAGGCGGGCGACGCGCCGTCGCACTGCTCGGGCTGATCGCACTGCACCGATACTGCGTCGCGGCACGAGATGCCGGCGGCCGCGACTTGGTCTTCTGGGCAGGTGGGCTCGAGCCCGTCACAGTGGTCCTCCACATCACAGACGGACTCGGCTGCACGGCACGGAGCACCTGCCTCCGAGACCTCGTCCGGTGGGCACTGCGCGCTCGCGCCATCGCACGCCTCAGCCTGGTCACACACGCTCTGCGGAGGCCGGCAGACCGTGCCCTCGGTCGCCAGAGCGTCTTCGGGGCACTGCGCGCTCAGACCGTCGCATGCCTCCGCCGCGTCGCACAAGGTGGCTGGCCCGCGGCAGACGGTACCCTCGGGCGAGCGCACGTTGGGTGGGCAGCCGGCCGAGACCCCGTCGCAGAAGTCGGTGGGATCACAGGGGCCCGTGCCAAACCGGCAGAGCCGGGTGCTGGCGTGCACGCCGTCCGCGGGGCACGTGCGGGACACCCCGTCGCACAGCTCTGCGGCGTCGCACAGGTCTCGGGCGCTGCGGCAGGTCGCGCCGGCGGACAAGGCGCGGCACATGCCCGTCTCCGGTGCGCCAGCGCCCCAGTTGCAGAACGCGCAGCGCTCGCCCGTGGTGCGGTCGCAGGCCGACTCGCAACACACACCATCGGTGCAAAAGCCCGTGCCACACTCGTCGTCCACCAAGCACGCCTCACCCCGCTGGCCGATGATGGTGAACTGGCTCGGCAGGGGGGCGCCCTGCGCCCAGTTCGTCGGCGCCCTCAGCGCAGCTCGCAGCTCCGCACGTGACCCCGTGGTGGGACCGACGTACGCCCACGCTCCCCCCGTCGGTAGTGCGATGGAGTGGCTCGCCATGCCGTCGGGCAGCGCGGAGGTGGAGTCCGACATGACGTCGAGCTGAAACCCGCCCCCCGTGTGAAACACGTCCAGCAGTGGCCCCGTCGGTGTCCCATTCGGTGCGATCGAGCCGCGCAGCAGGATGAGTTGGTCTCCTGCAGGGTCAATGACCATGCCACTCGAGCCCGGCTGGAGCGCAATCTGGATGACGACCCCTGCCCGCACGATCAGGGGCTGCGAGACGTGCACTGTCTGCCCTTCTCCAGCCCGAAACCCCCCACCCGCCAGCCATCCCCGGTCGGTCAGCACCACCGAGTCGCCCTCGTGGAGCTCCACCAGCCCGAGCAGCGCCACCGTGGGCGTGGCCCCGCCCGTGACGCCCACCACGAAGATGTCACCGGCCTCGAGCGGCGCGTGGGCGGCCACAGGGCTGGCCCGCGACGACACGACCCAAGCAAACGCCGCCAGCAATGCTGTGGAAACAGAAAATCTTGTTCGAGGTGGAATTAGCTTGGACCGAGTCGGCATGGTGCGTTACTTTTCTGCGTACAAATCTAGCACAGCTCGGACACAACCCCGCCGGCTGATTCGGAGTAGTGATGAGAATACTGAATTTCTTCAGCGCCATTGTGGCGTTCGCCCTGTGCCTCGGCGCCGCCCAGAGCGCAGAGGCTAGTCACTTCCGGTACGGAACCATTCAGTGGCGGTTGCCTGACCCCGTCGGGATGCCTCGCACGGTCGAGTTCACTGTGGACGCCGCCTGGCGGTCCGACTTCATTGGAAACGAGACCCTCAACTTCGGTGACGCCACCACCGGCGCGCTGAACTTCACCACCGGCACCAACATCGGCTCGGGCGTCGACCAGGCGGGCGAGACCTACGCGGTGCGCCGCGTCGTGCTCACGCACACCTACGCCGCGGACGGGCAGTTCACCGCATTCTTCGCGAGCTGCTGCCGAGTGGGCAGCCTCTCCGGCGGCTCGGCCAACGGCAACTATCGCGTGGAGGCCAGAGTGGCCGTCGGGGGCGGCAACACCGGCGGCCCCACCACCGGCGCGCTCCCCATCATCCAGATGCAGCGCGGCCAGGTGGAGAACTTCTCGTTCAACATGTTCGACCCGGACGGCGACACCATCACCTGCCGCTTCGCGTTGGCCGCCGAGACGGGCATCACCGATCCCATCCCGACCGTGGGCGGGAACGACCCCGTCATCACGGGCACCACGGGCAACAGCTGCGATTTCCAGTGGAACCTCGCAGGAGCCGTGGCGGCTGACGACGGCGACAAGTACGTGATGCACTTCATCATGGAGTCCGTGCACGCCGGCCAGACGAGCAAGACCGCCGTGGACCTCATCGTGGAGATCATCGGGCCGAGCGTGGCCGTGCCCAGCTGTGCGAGCGACGCGAGCCTGACCATCCTCCCGGGGGCGAGTGGCTCCCACACGATGACCCTCACGGGCACCGGCACGCTCACCGTGGGTGTGGTCGGCCTCCCGCCGGGTGCCACGCTCTCGCCGGCCGCAGGGTCGACGGTGGCGTCGGGCGCCTCCGTGACCTTCAACTGGAGCCCCACGCTCATGCAGACGGGCTCGCAGACCGTGCTGGTGAACGTCACCAACAGCGCCAACATCACCCGCAGCTGCGTGGTCGATGTGCAGGTCCCCATCTGCGCGGACTTTGGCACGGCCTGCACCGTCGGGGTGGGGCAGTGCGCGGTCACCAACGTGCGCGTGTGCACCGGCATCGGCCTGTCCACCTGTGACGCCGTGGCGGGTATGCCCGTCGCCGAGCTCTGCGACGGCCTCGACAACGACTGCAACGGGACGAACGACAACGGGTTCAACGTGGGCGCGTCCTGCAACGGCACCACCGGCGTCTGCGCCGCCGCCACGGGCGTGTTGCAGTGCAACGGGTTGGCCGGGACCATCTGCAGCGTGGACCCGGGTGGCAGCATGCCGGCGGTCACCGCCGAGATCTGTGATGGGCTCGACAACAACTGCAACGGCACAACCGACGACGGCTTCAACATCGGCGCCGCCTGCATGGGGACACTCGGGGTCTGCGCCGCCACCGTGGGCGCGATCGAGTGCGACGGACCGGGTGCGACCATCTGCAGCGTGGACCCGGATGGCAGCACGCCTGCGGTCACCGCCGAGACGTGCGATGCCGCGGACAACAACTGCAACGGCGTCATCGACGACGGCTTCAACGTGGGCGGCTCGTGCATGGGCACCACCGGCGTCTGCGCGCTGGCGACCGGCGCGATCGAGTGCACCCTGATGGGCACTGCCATGTGCAGCGTGAACCCGGGCGGCAGCATGTCGGCGGCCACGGCGGAGACGTGCGACGGCGCGGACAACAACTGCAACGGCAGCAGCGACGAGGGCTTCAACGTGGGCAGCTCGTGCATGGGCACCACCGGCGTGTGTGCCCAGGCGACGGGCGCGGTCGAGTGCAACGGCACTGGCGGCGCGATGTGCAGCGTGAACCCGGGCGGCAGCATGTCGGCGGCCACGGCGGAGACGTGCGACGGCGCGGACAACAACTGCAACGGCAGCAGCGACGAGGGCTTCAACGTGGGCAGCTCGTGCATGGGCACCACCGGCGTGTGTGCTCAGGCGACGGGCGCGGTCGAGTGCAACGGCATGGGTGCTGCGATGTGCAGCGTGAACCCGGGCGGCAGCATGTCGGCGGTCACCACCGAGACGTGCGACGGCGCGGACAACAACTGCAACGGCAGCAGCGACGAGGGCTTCAACGTGGGCACCTCGTGCATGGGCACCACCGGCGTGTGCGCTCAGGCGACGGGCGCGGTCGAGTGCGACGGCACTGGGTGCTGCGATGTGCAGCGTGAACCCGGGCGGCAGCATGTCGGCGGTCACCACCGAGACGTGCGACGGCGCGGACAACAACTGCAACGGCAGCAGCGACGAGGGCTTCAACGTGGGCACCTCGTGCATGGGCACCACCGGCGTGTGCGCTCAGGCGACGGGCGCGGTCGAGTGCAACGGCAGCGGCGGCGCGATGTGCAGCGTGAACCCGGGCGGCAGCATGTCGGCGGCCACGGCGGAGACGTGCGACGGCGCGGACAACAACTGCAACGGCAGCAGCGACGAAGGCTTCAACGTGGGCACCTCGTGCATGGGCACCACGGGCATCTGCGCGCTGGCGACGGGCGCGGTCGAGTGCGACGGAATGGGAGCTGCCATGTGCAGCGTGGACCCCGGTGGAAGCACCAGCCCCACGCTGCCCTGAAGACTGCGACGGCGCCGACAACAACTGCAACGGCTCCACCGACGAGGGCATTCTCTGTGAGTGCTTGGCGGATGCCGACTGCGCTGACGGCAACAGCTGCACGGTGAACACGTGCGAGTCCGACGCGTGCGTGGACACCTCCGTTCCGGCGGGTGACCTGGGCGAGTGCACCATGGGTGCGGTCTGCTCCGGCGACCCCACCAACGCGTGCGTGACGTGCGCGGACACCGATCCCACCAACACCGACTCGGGCTGCGCCATGGAGACGCCGCACTGCCGCGTGGTGGTGTCGGGCGCGACCTGCGAGATCTGCGCCGACCTGGGAGCCGGGACTGACGTGGGCTGCGTCACCGCAACGCCCAACTGCGTGGTGGGTGACACCGGCGCCAGCGAGTGCGTCAGCTGCATCAGCGACAGCGACTGCGACGACGGCAACGAGTGCACCACCGAGGTGTGCTCGGCGGGCGCTTGCACGAACCCGTCCCTAACGGAGTTCAGCCCCTGTTCGGGTGGCGTTTGCACGGCGGCCGCCATGTGCACCGCGGTGACGGTCGTCATCGAGGGCCCGCCCGACGGAGACGTGCTCGCCAACGCGACCCCGACCATCTCCGGTACGGGAACGCCCGGCGCGACGATCGACGTCATCATCGATGGCACGAGCGTGGGCACCACCATCGTGGACGCACTCGGTCAATGGACCCTGCCACTCACGACGCCGCTTGATGACGGCCCGCACGCCGTCATCGCCGAGACCACCGTGGGCGGCATGGACGCCATGGACAACAGCGGGTTCAGCGTCGACACCATGACCGTGGTAGCGATCGTTGACCCGGCGGACGGGAGCACCACCTTGGACTCCTCGCCGCTGCTGCGCGGCACGGGCGAGCCTGGCGCCGAAGTCGTAGTCTCCATCGACGGCGTCGAAGTGGGCCGCGTCACCGTGGCGGTCGATGGCACGTGGTTCATCGGGAACATCGACGCGCTCCTCAACGGGCCACACACCATGACGGCGGTCGCGACCGACCTGGTGGGCAACACCGCGACGGCGACCTCCACCTTCACGGTGGCCTCCGACACCGCCGTGGACATCAACGGACCGGCGAGCGGCGCCGTGCTCAACAACAACATGCCGACCATCACCGGGACGGCGGTTCCGGGCGCGCAGGTGGTCATCACCATCGACGTGGGCGGTACTCCGACCACGCTCGGCACGGTCACGGCGGACGCCTCGGGCAACTGGACGCTCCCGCTCACCAGCCCGCTGGCGGACGGTCCCTACGTGGTCACCGCGCTGGCGACCGACCCCACCGGCAACATGGCCTCGGATTCGTCCGTGTTCAGCATCGACACCATGACGTTCGTCACGGTCGAAGAGATCGACCCGGGCACCGGTGTCATCTCCGGAACCGGCGAGCCCGGCGCCGAGATCCGCATCACGGTGGACGGCAACGAGGTCGGGGTGGTCACCGTCGGCATCGACGGCACCTGGACCTTCGATGGTGGCTCGCTCGGCGTGGGCACTCACACGGTCGACGTCACGGGGACCGACCCCGCAGGCAACACGGCCACCGACACCTCCAGCATCACGGTCTCCATGATGGATGGCGGCGTGGGACCGGACAGCGGCACCAGCGGCACCTTCGGCGGCGTGTCGGGTGGAGCGCTCTGCTCCACCAGCGCGCCGGCAGGCGAAGGCTGGCCCGCCGCGCTGGGTCTCCTCCTGGTGGGCGCTGCGCTCGCGCATCGTCGCCGCCGCTGAAGATAGACCCCCTAGCGCCCCTGGCGCGCTAGATTGAGAGCAGAGCCGCCCCTCAACCGGGCGGCTCTTTGCTTGGTACCCGCTATGACCCGAACTCGGACTTCAGCTCGCACGATACTCTCGGCTCTGTTCCTGGTGACCGCCTGTTCGGGCGACGGCACTCCGGGCGAGTTTCGCTTCGACCTGCCGGCGGGCTTCCCCGAGCCGCGGGTCCCCGTGGACAACCCCATGTCGGACGCAAAGGTGGAGCTCGGTCGCCGCCTGTTCTACGACGCGCGGTTGAGTGAGAACGAGACCCAGCGCTGCGCCACCTGCCACCTCCAGGCGCTGGCCTTCACAGACCGTCGCGCCACATCCGTGGGTTCGACGGGGCAACGTACGGCGCGGGGCGCCATGTCGCTCGCGAACGTCGCGTACGGCAGCACCTTCAACTGGGCCAACTCCGAGCTGGTGAGGCTCGAGGAGCAGGCGCGCATCCCGTTGTTCGGCGAGTCACCCGTGGAGCTCGGGCTCGGTGGTCTCGAGAACCTGCTGCTCGCTCGGCTCGCCGCCGATGACGTCTACCCGGGCATGTTCACCGAGGCGTTCCCGGGCGAGGCTGACCCGGTCACGGTGGAGAACGTGCTGAGGGCGCTGAGCGCCTTCCAGCGCACCCTCATCTCGGGCAGCTCGCCGTATGATCAACACTCGGCCGGTGACACGGGCGCGATGTCCCCCGCCGCGCTGCGCGGACGCGACTTGTTCTTCGGCGAGCGTCTCGAGTGCTTCCACTGCCATGGCGGGTTCAACTTCTCGAACTCCGTCGACCACGCTGGGAACCAGTTCGACCAGGCGCTGTTCGCCAACAACGGCCTCTACAACGTGGATGGCGCGGGCGGTTACCCCGCCGGCAACACCGGCCTGTTCGCCATGACCAACGACCGCCTCGACATGGGCCGCTTCAAGCCGCCCTCGCTGCGCAACATCGCGCTCACCGCGCCATACATGCACGACGGGTCGCTCGAGACCCTAGACGACGTGCTGGACCACTACGCTCGTGGGGGGACCTTGACCACGGAGGGCCCGAACGTGGGCGACGGCAGCACGAGCCCACTCAAGAGCGGGTTCGTGGCTGGCTTCACGCTGACTCTCGCCGAGCGCGCGGATGTCATCGCGTTCCTCGAGGCCCTCACGGACCAAGAATTCGTCACGGATCCCCGCTTCTCCGACCCCTTCCTCGAGTGAGACGGACCGGCATGTGCCGGCATGGGACGGCGTCGACGTCGCGTGTCAGGCCAGGTCGCGGAAGGGTGTGCTCGCGGTCTTTGCAAGCTCCACTAGCGCGTCGAACAGACGCTCACTCATGCGCGGCGCCGTTTGGTCGAGCGGGTTGCGGCCATCGCGCAGGGCCACGCCGTCTAGTGACGCCACGCGCGCCACGCCCGCGCCAGAGCCGGTCAGGAACACCTCGTCGGCGTCCAGCAGGTCGGCGCGCGCCAGCGGCACCTCTTCCACGCGCAGTCGGAGCGTGGCCTCTTGCGCACGGGCCAGCTCGAGGATGCTGCGCCGTGTGACGCCTTCGAGCGCGCCCTCGCTCGGGGGTGGTGTCTGCAGTGCACCGCGCCGCACGATGAAGACGTTCGCGCCGGCGCTCTCGGCCACGCGCCCCTGCGTGTTGAGCAGCAGCGCGTCGTCGGCGTGTCGCAGCTTGGCCTCGCGCTTCGCAAGCACGTTGTTCAGGTAGTTCAGCGACTTCACGCGCGGGTCCAGCACGTCGGACGGTGGCCGCCGCCAGAACGAGGTCACGAGGTCCAGCCCCTTTTCGCGCTTCTTCGCATCGAACAGCACGATCTGCCCCGCCACGCAGATGAGTGAGGGGTGCTCGCAGCTGGTCGGGTCGATGCCCAGCGGGCCAACGCCGCGTGTCACCACGAGCCGCAGGTAGGCCTCGTCGGCGTCGAGCGCGCGGGCCGCGGCGAGACAGGCCTCTCTCGCACGCGCCTTGCCGCCAGGCAGCGTGAGCCCGATGGCGTCGCAGCTGGCGCTCAGGCGGTGCAGGTGATCCTCCAGCCGGAAGATGCGCGCGTGGCGAATGCGGATGCCCTCGAACACGCCGTCGCCGTAGAGCAGCCCGTGATCCAGCACCGAGACCTTCGCGTTGGCCACGTCCACCAACGCACCGTCCATCCACACCTTCATCTCACTCATGTCGCGTTCTCCGTTCAGGCAGCGCCAGCGTGAGCTGGTCGCGGATCTCTGCTGCGGCGCGCTGCACCGCGCGCACCAAGCTGGCCTCGCCCTCGCGCTCGAAGTGACCCTGGCTGGTCGCCAGCGCCACGGTCGCCGCCAGGCCCTGGCCCAGCTGCACCGGCGCCGCCACGACGGCCACGTCGGGCATCCACTCGGCCACGTTCGTGTCGTATCCACGTGCCTTCGCCGCGGCGACCCGCGCCGTCAGCGCGCGCTTCGAGCCGGGCGTGGCCTTGGTGAAGCGCTCCCACTCGGACGCCGCGCCCACCTCCACCTGAGCCGGATCTAAAGCCAGGTACAAGCGCCCCGACGCGCTGGCGTGCACCGGCACTCGCCCCCCCACCGTGGGCATGGCCCGCAAGAATCCCGAGCCCTCGGCCACCAGCGCCACCTCCAACTTACCGCCCCGCGCCAGCACCAAGAAGCAGCTCTGCCCCGACACCCGAGCCGCCTCGCGCAACGCCGGTTCACTCGCCGCCAACAGCGCATCCCCGCGCCGCGCCAGCTCTCCCAGCACCACGAGCGCGCTGCCCAGCTGATAGTCGCCGTCACTCGTTCGCGACACCAACCCGCGCGACGACAGGCTCTGCAGCAACCGATGCGCGGACGACTTGGGCACACCGGCCTGCTCCGCCAACGCCAACAGCCCTGCGCTGCCGCCCAGCTCGCCGAGGGTGATCAGCAGGTCGAGGGCCTTCTCGATGGAGGTGGACGGCGACTTGGGCATCTTCGGGCGGGTTCCGATATACGGAATCAAGGTCTGCTATTCGGAACATCGTGCCGCGCGCAGAGCCCGGATGCAAGTCCACCCGATGACGTGCGTGCAGCTCGGCGCGGTGGTGGCCGATCTTGGTTGCCCGTGGGCTTGCGCCCGGCGGTGCGCGCGCCTAGGTACCGCTCCGGCTGGAACCGCGAGAACGACAGGGTGTCGGAACGCGACAAGAAGAGGCGCGAAGAACTGCCGCGCCAGGGTTCTCCGAACCCGGAGGGAATGATCCGCATGCTCACGAGCTCGCAACGCATCTCGGGCCGCAGCGCCCGCCACTACCTGATGGCGGCAGCGCTCCTCCTCTTGCCCCTCGTAGGCAGTGGGTGCGGCGACGACGTCGACAGCGACGCCGTGAGCGCGGACTACTCGCCCGACAGCGCGTTCACGCTGACGCACCCCTCGGGTGCCGAGATCGCCATCCCGGCTGGGGCCAGGACCACGGGCCTCAAGATCATTGCCTCCGTGCCGCCCCCCTCGCGCCGTCCGGGTGCCGCCGCCAGTGTGGGGATCACCATCACGCCGCTCAATCCGGGGCTCACGATGCCGGCGACGCTCACGTTGCCGATCACTCCCTCGAGCGTTCCCTCGGGCGCCATGGTGACCATCGTGCAGGGCACGGGCGGCGTGTTCGTGCCAGTGCCGTCACGGCGCTGGGCCTGGCCTTGATCGCGGAGACGTTCACCTTCGGGGACTTCTTCGCCGTGGCCACGGCCCCCATGGATGGCGGCGTGCCAAGCGATCTCGGCGTCAGCGACCTCGGCGTCACGGACCTCGGCGTCACGGATGCCGGCGTTGCCGACGCCGCCATGGACGACGCCGGCGGAGATGACACCGGCGTGGCCGACTCCGGTGCCGAGGTGGACGCCGGCCCCTTCTGCGGCGACGGGATTTGGCAGATGGCTACCGAGCAGTGCGACAACGGCGACGGCAATGTTCCGACGTGCTTCGGAAACGGCGACTGCCTCATCGGCTCGTGCCTCTTCTGCCTCGAGTGACGCTCAAGAGCTCGACTTTCGTGGACTCGCCCACTTCGGCGAGCCCAGTCGAGCCCACGTGAACCGCGAAATGCCGCGCGGAGCCGAGCCTCCCGCCCAGTCGCGCTCCCCCGACGGGCACCCCGCGTGCATGCCCGAGGCGTGGCCACCGCCGGGGCGGGGCAGGGGTCAGCAAGGGCGTGGGGGGACCCGGAAATCAAACGGAGCGCGCAGCGCGAAGTGCCGATTTCCAGGGAGTCCCGACAGGACGCGCCAGCGCGTCCGTGCCCGCCGCGACCCCTGCCCCGCCCCGGCGGATCGATCCCGCCACCGTTCGATCCACAGCTGACGACCATCCGGGTGAATGGCGATTCAGTCGTGTTACACTCCGCGCGCCATGAGCCCAGACCCCGTACTAGTCGGCGTCCGCCGCCTCTTCATCGCCAACCGCGGTGAGGTGGCCGCGCGAGTTGCCCGCACCTGCGATGCACTCGGCATCACGCCCGTCTTCGGCGTGTCCGAGGCGGACCGCGACGCCCCCTACACACGGGGCCGCGAGGTGGTGGTGCTGGGCAAGGGGCGCGCGAGCGAGAGCTACCTGGACGCGCCGCGCGTGGTGCAGGCCGCCGTTCAGGCGCGCTGCTCGCTGCTGCACCCCGGCTGGGGCTTCCTCTCCGAGAACCCGGTCTTCGCAGGTCTGTGTGCCGCGCACGGGGTGACCTTCATCGGGCCGCCGCCGGCCGTGATGCAGCTCATGGGCAAGAAGACGCCGGCCAAGCGCGCCATGGGCAAGGCGGGCCTCAGCTTGATCCCCGGCAGCGAGGGCATCCTCACCAGCGCCGATGATGCCGAGCGCGTGGCCGCCAAGGTGGGCTATCCGGTGCTGCTCAAGGCCGAGAGCGGCGGGGGTGGGCGCGGCATGCGCATCGCGCGCTCCGCGAGCGAGATCCGCGCGGCCTTCGAGGACGCCTCCGCCGAGGCGCTGGCCTGCTTCGCCGACGACCGCGTGTACCTCGAGAAGCTCATCGAGCGCGGCCGCCACGTGGAGGTGCAGCTCATGGCCGACAAGTACGGCAACGTGGTGCATCTGGGCGAGCGCGACTGCTCGGTGCAGCGCAACCACCAGAAGCTGATCGAAGAGTCGCCCGCGCCGGGCCTCGACCCCGCCGAGCTCGCGCGCACCCTCGCCGCCGCGGTGCGTGCTTGCCAGCAGATTGGCTACGTGGGCGCCGGCACCATGGAGTTCCTGCTGGACGAGGGCGGCACGCTGCGCTTCATGGAGATGAACACGCGCCTCCAGGTGGAGCACTCGGTCTCCGAGATGCGCAGCGGGGTGGACCTGGTGGCCGAACAGATCCGCGTCGCCGCCGGGCACCGCCTGTCGTTCACGCAGGCGGACATCACGCTCACCGGCCACGCCATCGAGTGCCGCATCAACGCCGAGGACCCGGCCGACGGCTTCAAGCCCGCGCCCGGCGTGCTCACCCGCTTCGACCTGCCCGCGCAGGTGCCCGGTGAGGTGCGCGTGGACACGCACGTGGAGGCTGGCTACGAGGTGCCACCCTTCTACGACAGCCTGCTCTGCAAGGTCATCACGCGCGGCGCCACGCGCGACGAGGCCGCCGACCGTATGCTCACGGCGCTCTCCCAGCTGATCTGCGAGGGGGTCCCCACCACCACCGCGATGCACCGCGCCATCTTGGGCTCGGCCGACTTTCGCGCGAACCGATACGACACCTCGGGCATCCCTGGATGGCCCGCGAGCGAGGCACGCTGATGGCGTTCGTGAAGCTGACACCCGTGGGCCACTCGCGCGAGAGCGTGGTGGACGACCTGACCTTCCGTGAGCTGCGCGCGGGCTACGCCGAGCTCGAGGCCAAGCTCGAGGCGCGCCGCGCCGAGGTGCGCGAGGGCTGGGGCGAGAAGTACGCCGCCCGCGTTCACGAGAAGCAGAAGATGACCACGCGCGAGCGCCTGGTCGCGCTGTGCGACGAGGGCAGCCAGCTCTTCGAGGTGGGCACGTTCGTGAACTACGGCGAGCAGTTCGGAAAGCTCACCAGCCCCGCCGCCGGCGTCATCACCGTGTTCGGGCGCGTGCACGGTCGCCTCTGCGTGATCATCGCCAACGACAACACCGTCGCGTCGGGGGCGTGGTGGCCGCGCACGCCGGAGAAGATCCAGCGCGCGCAGGGCATCGCGCTCAAGCTGCGGCTGCCCACGCTCTACCTCGTGGACTGCAGCGGGCTCTACCTGCCCGAGCAGCGTCGCAGCTTCTCGGGGCAGCGCGGGGCAGGGCACATCTTCAAGATGAACAGCCTGCTGAGCGACGCCGGCGTGCCCCAGGTGGCCGGCGTGTTCGGCGACTGCATCGCGGGCGGCGGCTACATGCCGCTCATCAGCGACCGCGTCTACATGACCGAGCAGGCCTACATGGTCATCGCGGGCGCGGCGCTCATCAAGGGCGCGAAGAGCACCAAGATCACCTCGCTCGACATCGGCGGGCCCGAGGTGCACGTGCACCAGTCGGGCTGCGCGGACGTGCGTGTGCCGGACGACGAGACGCTGCTGGCCTGCATGCGGCGAGACGTCGCGCGCCTGCCCAGCTCGGCGGCCGACTTCTACCGCGGCGACGCGCAGCCCATCGAGCCGCTGTACAGCCCGCGCGAGCTCACGGGCATCGTGCCCGCCGACCACCGCCAGGCCTACGACGCGCTCGAGCTGGTGGCGCGCCTCACGGACCAGAGCCTCTTTTGGGAGGTGCTGCCCGACGTGGGCACCGAGATGATCTGCGGCGTGGGGCGCGTGGGCGGTCTCTACGCCGGCTTCATCCTCAACCGGCAGGGCCTCGTGGACGACCCCGACCACCCGGGCGAGGTGCGCGCCGGCGGGGCGCTCTACCGCGACGGCATCGCCAAGATCAGCGCCTTCTCGCGCGCCTGCAACAGCGACGGCCTGCCCATCTTGTGGTTGCAGGACATCAGCGGCTTCGACATCGGCGCGGAGGCCGAGCGTCACGGCCTCTTGGGCTACGGCAGCAACCTCATCTACACCAACAGCACCAACACGACGCCCATGTTCACGGTGCTCCTGCGCAAAGCGTCGGGCGCGGGCTACTACGCCATGGCGGGCCTGCCCTATGACCCGGTGCTGCAGCTCTCCACACCGGCTTCGCGGTTGAGCGTGATGGAGGGGCGCACGCTCGCGATCGCGACCTACAACACCAAGCTCGACGACGACTTCGAGATCCTGACGCAGGACCCCGTGGAGCGCGCCGCCATCGAGAAGGGCATGCGCGACACGCAGACGCGCATCGAGGCGGACATGGACCCGTACGTGGCGGCCGCGCAGATGGACACGGACGAGATCATCCCGCTCGGCGAGCTGCGCGCGTGGCTCGAGCTGTTGGTGGAGGCCAGCTACCAGGGCTACGGCTACCGGCGCGTGAAGAACAGCCGCATCTGGAGCCTGCACGACCTGGACGCGCTCTCGCGCGCCGTGGCGAGGGGAGCCGCACGATGAGCGACACCGAGAAGAAGCTGCGCGTGGGTGTGCTGCGCGGAGACGACGGCAGCCTGGCGCTCACGTCGCCCGGCGTGGGGGTCTGGCGCCTGGGCCCCAGCGTGGGCGCGGCGCTGCTGTCCACCGCTGGCGACGAAGTCAGCTGCGGCGTGCTGAGCGTGCTGGGCGTGGACCACCGCCTGGTGCTGCCCGCGGGCGTGGCCGGCCGCGTGCGCGCGCGCTTCGCCGCCCACGAGCGCGAGCCCAACGTGGACTACGGCGCGCGCCTGCTGGAGCTGCTGCCGCTCGAGGGCGCCGCAGCCGGTGCGAGCGAGAGTCAGGCGGGCACAAGCGCGGCCACCGGCCTGGTCTTCCGCGCGCCGATGAGCGGCCGCTTCTACCTGCGGCCCGGCCCCGACAAGCCGGCCTTCGCCGAGCTGGGCGCCACGCTCACGCGCGGCCAGACCGTGTGCCTGCTGGAGGTCATGAAGACCTTCAATCGCCTGGCGCTGAGCGGCGACGACCTTCCCGAGCGCGTGCGCGTGGTGCAGGTGGTGCCCGCCGATGGCGAGGACGTCACTCGGGGGGACGTGCTGCTTCGCCTCTCGCCTGCGTAGCTGCTTCGCTGGTGGCCACCTCCACGGTCACCAGCACCACGTCTTCCACGACCACGATCTCGGCGCCCGGGAAGGCCTCGGCCGCCTGGTGGGCGTCGGCGTGCTCCGCGTGTCCGCGGATGCGCATCAGGTTCCCGGCGGGGCCGTCGAGGCGCATCTCGAAGCGCTGGAACGTGACGCCTTCCACATCGACCGTGACCTCGCAGCCACGCGTGAAGGCGTGACGGTTGGGCAGCCAGTCTCGCCCCTCGCTCTCGGCGCACGCGAGGCGCAGCTCCACCGCTGACATGCCGAGCTGAAACGGGCCGAGATGGGTGACGCGCTCGGGCAGGGGCGCTGTGCCCAAGGGGGCTGCGGCCGTCGACCCGCCGCAGGCCGTCAGCAAGAGCACGATGAGCAGGGAGGGGCGACCTGAGTGCATCTCGGCGAAGCCTGACACGGGCTCGCCCGCAGGGCTCGCGCCATGATCCCGTCATCGCGCGCGCATTCGTCCTGACACGAGGTCAGTTGCACATGACGCGGCTGCCCTGCACCACGCAGCTCGCGCACTCGCGCGTCTGGGCAAACGTTCCTCCGCTGCACTCGAGCAGCGCGAGCCCATCCACGCGACACGCGGCGTTGCTGCCCTCGCACGCGTCGCCCACGGCGGCCAGGCTCTCGTCGCAGCGCACCATGCGCCCGTTGACCTTGCAGCCGTCAGGGCCACGGCACGGGTTCATGACGGCCACGGCACCGTCCACGCAGTGCATGATGCTCAGCCCGTCCTCGCTGCATGCCGCGCCGTAGTCGGAGGTGCACGTGTCACCTACGGCGCCCACGGACGTGTCGCAGTTGATGCGGGTGCCCTGCACCTGACAGTGGTTCGCTCCGCGGCACACACTGGCCTGCACCATGCGCCCGTTCTGGCAGCTGAGCATGGCCTGGCCGTCGGCCGAGCAAGCGGCCTCTTCGCCCTCGCACTCGTCGCCGGGGACCGCCACGGAGACATCACACATCGCGTTCTGTGGACCGCGCTGCTGACAGTGCGTGGCGCCACGACAGGGCATGATCTTGTAGGCCCCGTTTCGACACACCACCATGGACTGCCGGTCCTGGGTGCAAGCGCCGACGTCTCCATCATCCGTGGAGCAGGCGTCGCCGTTCTGGTTGGCGGAGATGTCGCAGGTCACGAGCGTGCCCTGTTGCGCGCAGCCGCCAGGGCCACGGCACGGTGAGGCGATGAACACCCCGCCCTGGCAGACCAGCTCCGTGGTGCCGTCTTGACACGCGCCTTGGTTGGGCTGGCATTCGTCGCCCACGGCGGGCCCGCAACCGACGGCCGCGAGGGCCAACAGCACAAGGCCCAACACATGATGGTTCTTCGTTCCCACGGGTACCTCCTTCTACAAGTCGGGGGGACCCTGACCCCAGTGGAGATCAACTCATCGTGGGATCAACCCTCGTGCGCGAGAGCGGTTCGGTCACGACCAGGATGCCGCCGAACGTGCCCTCGGCGTGCGCGTCCGCGCGCCGGCCCGGAGCGTTCAGCACCGACACGGTCCCATCCAGGTAGAGCGCGTCCGTGCACCCAAGCTCGTCACGGAAGAGCGTGGCGAAGTCGCGGAAGCGCACGAGGTCCTCCGAGATGGCCACGTGCACCACGCTCGGCGCGCTCACCGCCACGCCCACGCCGCTGCGCAGCTTGAGGCTGTCCGAGTCGGGCAAGAAGCGCGGGTGCAGCTCGCCCTGCAGCAGCAGCGCCGGTCCCGACTGCGTGGCCAAGCGCACGTGGGTCACGTCGGCATCGAAGAGCGTGGTGTCCACCACGTGTGCGGCCTCGGCGCCCGGCTCGCCGTCCACGTAGAACACGCCGCTCGGCAGCAGGTAGAAGTTGCCCGCGCCGGTTCCGAGGTTGCGCGCGATGAGCTCTCGTCCGCGCTCTACGTGCAGCCCGAGTGGGCGTCCGTCGGTCTCGTAGATGCCGCTGTTGGTCGCCAGTACCAGGCGCTTCCCCTGGGCGCGCAGCCACGTGCGCAGACCGGGGATGGTCTGCACGGCGCCATGCTCCGGGTCCTGACCGTAGAGGTCGAGGTCCACGCGACGCAGGTCCAGCGAGGCCACCGTGTAGCGTGCGCCCAGGTGCACCAGCTCGCGCAGCATCACGCCTTCGGGCAGCTCGTCGGGCTCCACGGGTTCGGCCCGCGTGGGCGGCCGCGGCGCTGGGTCGGCGTTGCCCGCGCTGCAGCTCGAGGCGACGCTCGCGAGGTCACGGCATGCCGGGTAGTGAGTGCAGCCCAGGCGCATCGGTGCAGAACTCTGACAGAAACCCCGGAGGGCGTCATGTCCCTGCGCCAACAGCTCACCCAGTTCATCCCAGCTCGTCGAGCGGCCAGTCGGTGGCGGCCATCGAGCGCTTCTACGCCGACGACGCGGTGGTCTTCGAGAACCACGAGCTCGCGCGTGCAGGCCGTGAGAAGTGCGCCGCCTACGAGCAGGAGGCCGTGGCAAAGCAAGCGGAGCCGCCGCGCACCCGAGCCATCTCGCTGGCGTGCGACGACACCACCGGGCGTGCGTTCGTGGAGTGGCTGATCCGCTGGAAGACGGCCGAGGGCACGTGGATGCGCCTCGAAGAGGTGGCCGCGCAGCGTTGGTCGGGCGACCGCATCGTGGAGGAGCGCTTCTACTACGAAGGCGTCATCGACGAGGGCCGGGACGACGATTGAGGAAGCGCTCCGAGATCGGGCTTGCTCTGGGACGGACGCTGGTGTACTGAACGGGTGTACAGCTGCCGCGCGCAGCCCCAGCCCTGAGGTCGTGACATGAGCAAGCCCAGCCAAGAGAGCCCCGCCACCCCCGCTGTCGCCGCACACGCACCCGTCCAGGTGCAGTTCGACCCCACGCCGCCGCTCGGCCACGACGTGCTGGCGCTCTTCCGCGGTCCCTTCGCCGACGTGCGCTTCCCGGATGTGGACCGCACCAGCCTGGAGGCAGACGCGCGGGCGCTGCTGCTACGTCAGGCAGAGGCCGAGTCCCTCGAGCGGGAGCTCGAGCGCGCCCGGCACGACACGCGCGAGGCGGCCGCGGTGCTCAACGCCAGCGCGGCCAGGGCGCTGGCCTACGCCAAGGTCTTCGCCATGGGCCAGCCCCCACCTGGAAGAGGCGCTGCGCAGCGTGCGGGCGGGGCAGGGCGAGGCCACCACCGAGCGCGGGCTCAAGAAGCGCCGTGGTCGCCCCGCCACTCACGCGGGCGAGCAGCTGCCCATGGTCACGTCCGCCGCCGAAGCGGCGCCCCTGCGCGGGTCGGAGGACTCAGAGGACTCGGAGGACTCGGAGGACCACGACCAAGGCCACCACGAGCCGCACGAGCAAGCCGCCGAGTAGGCGCATCGGCGCGGCGTTCTTCTCGGGGAGGCTTGACCAAATGGCGCACAACCTCTAACCACGCGGCTCATGAGCCTCCAAGCGGTCATCGACTGGTTCCTGCCCAAAGAAGACCACTTCTTCACGTTCCTCGAGCGGCAGGCCAACCTGGCGCACGAGTGCGCCACCGCCCTCCTCCGCTTCCGTGAGGCTCACGTCACGGCCGCGGAGGTGCGCGAGGCCGTGCAGGTCATCGAGCACACCGCCGACGGAGTCCTGTTCGAGATGGAAGACGCTCTCGCGCGCACCTTCGTGACGCCGCTGGACCGCGAGGACCTGCACCTCCTGGCCACCGAGCTGGACGACATCATCGACATGATGAACCACGCCGCGCGCGTCTGCGTGCTCTACGGCGTGGAGCGCCCCACCGAGCCCATGGTCAACCTCATCGAGACGCTGGAGAAGTGCGCGGGCGTCCTGGCGCGCACCATGCCCGCGCTGCGCAAGCGCCAGTACGGGAAGCTCATCGAAGAGTCCCGCAACCTGCGCGCGCTCGAGAAGGAGGGCGACACCATCTTCCGCGCTGCGGTCAGCAAGCTCTTCCACGACCCCAGCGTCGAGGCCAAGGTGCTGCTCCGCGAGAAGGAGGTGCTCGACGGGCTCGAGAACGCCGTGGACCGCTTCGACCGCGTCGCCCACACGCTACGCAACCTTGCAGTCAAGCATGGTTAGCCTGCTCATCGCGGTCATCGTGGCCGCCATCATCTTCGACTACATCAACGGCTTCCACGACGCCGCGAACGCCATCGCCACGGTGGTGTCCACCGGCGTCTTGCCCATGCGCACCGCCGTCATGCTGGCGGCCGTCCTCAACTTCGCTGGTGCCATCTCCGGCACGGCCGTCGCGCGCACCATCGCCAGCGGCTTCACGGACCCGGCCATCGTCACGCAGCTGGTGGTGCTGGCCGCTCTCATCGGCGCGTGCATCTGGAACATCATCACGTGGTGGTACGGCATCCCGTCCAGCTCCAGCCACGCCCTCGTCGGGGGCCTGGCCGGCGCGGTGGTGGC